>DXFQ01000161.1 GCA_019114365.1 Candidatus Parakkermansia intestinigallinarum
CCCCCACTTTCCCCCTTCCCCACCCGGCAATCCATATGTACATCAACGAGCAACTTGAAGAAATCCGCCGCAGCATCCGCGAAGCCGAAAAGCGCTCCGGCCGCCCCGAAGGCAGCGTCACCCTGCTGGCCGTCAGCAAAACCTTCCCCGTCAGCGACATCATGCAGGCCTACAACGACGGGCAGCGTCTCTTCGGCGAGAACCGTCTGCAGGAAGCTCAGCTGAAGGTTCCCGCCATGCCCGCCGACTGCCGCTGGCACATCATCGGCCCGCTGCAGCGCAACAAGGTTCGCAAGGCGCTCGAACTGGGCGTCGAGCTCATCGAAGCCGTCGACAGCCTGAAACTCGCTGCCGCCATCTCGCGCATCGCGGGCGAAATGGGGCTTGTCGCGGCCATCCTGCTGGAGGTCAACGTCGACGGCGAAGCCAGCAAGCACGGCTTCACCCCCGAACAACTCTGCGCCGAGTGGGATGAGCTCAGCGCCCTGCCCCACCTCGACATCCGCGGCCTGATGTGCATCCCCGCCCCCACGGAAAACCCCGACGACGCCCGCCCCGCCTTCCGCCGCCTGCGCGACCTCGCCGAGCAGCTGCGTGCGCGCGGCCCCTTGCCCCTGCCCGAGCTCTCCATGGGCATGAGCCACGACTTCGCCGTCGCCGTGGAAGAAGGCTCCACCATCGTCCGCGTCGGTTCGGCCATCTTCGGCAAGCGAGACTACAGCGGGTCAGCCGCCGGACAGACCCGCTGAACCGAACTCAACCGAGCCAACTCGGCCTAGCAGAGCTGAGCCAATCCGAACCAACTCAGCCGAGCTGAGCCAAAGCGAACCGAGCGGAACCGAACCAAGTCGCCCCCTCCCGCGTCGAGCCGCGGCCACGGCTCGGGTGCAGCGCCGCCGCCCCCGGACGAGGAAGGCGGTTCGCCTGCGGCCGGAGCGTCCGTGCAAGCGCGGCAGGCGGCACGTCAGCATGTCAGCGCGTCGGCTCGCGCCGCGCCGGCTTAGCCGAAGCGCTCAGCTGCAACTCTCAAAAAAACCGCCGCCGAGCAGGCGCTCGCCCCGCCCCGCATCGGGCGCGTAAAAAGCGCAGACCTGGCCGGGAGCCAGCGCGCGCACCGGCTCATCGAACAGCAACTCCACGCGCCCTTCCCCCATCGGCAAACAGCGTGCCGCAACAGCCGGAGCCCGATAGCGCGGCTGCGCCATCACGCGCTCGGGCAGCGTCTCAATCGTATTGGCAATCGAGCCCACCACCGCGCGGCGCGCATACAGCCCCTGCGTCTCCTCACCCTCAAAGCCGAGGATGAGGCGGTTGTGCTCCAAATCCTTCCCCACCACCACATAGGCCACCCCCTCGCGGGGCGAGGCCACGTGGTGCCCCTTGCGCTGGCCCATCGTAAAGAGATGCAAACCGTCGTGGCGCCCGAGAACGCGCCCCTGCAAATCGACAATCTCGCCGGGATTATCGGGCAGATAGTGACGCAAAAAGTCGCTCATCTTCACCTGTCCGATGAAACAAATACCCTGCGAATCCTTCTTCTCGGCATTCGGCAACCCGAAGCGGCGCGCCACCTCACGCACCTGAGGCTTCGTCAGCTCGCCGACCGGGAAGACGGCGTGCGCCACCTGCTCCGGCCGCATGAGCGCGAGAAAATACGACTGATCCTTGTTGACGTCAACGCCGCGCAGCACATAACTGCCCAGCCCGGGCACATCGAGACGGCGGGCGTAATGCCCGGTTGCCACCCCGCAGAAGCCCTGCTCGAGCGCGTAATCCAGCAGCACGCCGAATTTCATCTCGCGGTTGCAGAGCACGTCGGGATTCGGCGTGCTGCCGCTGCGATAGCCCTCGAGCAAATAATTCACGATCCGAGCGCGGTACTGCTCAATCAAATCAATCACGCGGAACTCGATTCCCAGACGACGACAGACCCCGAGCGCATCCTCAATATCGCGTTCCCAAGGGCACTCACCGGGAATATTCTCATCGTTGATCCAGTTCTTCATGTAGGCTGCGACCACCTCATGCCCCTGCTCTACCAGCAGAGCCGCCGCCGCCGCGCTATCTACACCGCCGCTGAGAGCCACCAGAATCCGAGACATCAGCAGCCACCCTCCTGATTTTGCTCCACGACCTCTCCGCTGCGGCCACCATCATCCCCCGCACGCGCTGCCCCTCTGTCATACAAACGCGACTCATCCTCGGCGGGCACAATGCCGCCGCATTCCTCGATATAATCCAGCATACTGAGAATGGCGAAATTGATCAAGGTCGTACGCTCCATGCCATTCTGAGCGCACAAATCATCCAGACGCTTCAACTCCCGCGCCTCAATGCGCAGCGAAACAGTCTGCCTCTCCATGCACCGAAGTTTAGCAAACAGCCACCCGCATGGCAACCCTTTTATGACATCAACACGGCACGAGCAACACCCGCATTCCGGCGCCTCAGCAGGGGCCGACGCACGCAAGACTCACGAGCCGCGCATGGCCTTGATGCGATCACGCAACACCGCCGCCGTCTCGAAATCGAGGCGAGCCGCGGCCTCGCGCATCTCCTTCTCCAAGCGTGCGATCGCCGCCTCGCTGCCCTCGTCCTCGCAGGCGGCCAAGGCCTCCTCCTCCTCGTCGTCGGGCGTATAGAGGCGCAGCGCTGCCTGATCGCCGCGATTGACCGTGTGCGGCGTGATGCCGTGAGCCTCGTTGTAGGCCTGCTGGATAGCGCGGCGGCGGTCGCTCTCCTCAACCAGACGGCGAATCGAATCCGTCATCACATCGCAAAACAGCACGCATTCGCCGTGCACGTGACGCGCCGCACGCCCCGCCGTCTGCACCAAACTCGTCTCATTGCGCAAAAAGCCCTCCTTGTCCGCATCGAGAATGCAGACCAGCGACACCTCCGGCAAATCAAGCCCCTCGCGCAGCAAATTGATACCCACGAGGATATCGACGCGCCCGGCGCGAAGACGGCGCAGCGTCTCCACGCGCTCAATCGCATCGACATCCGCGTGAATGTAGGCCACCTTGAGGCCGACGCGGTTGAGGTAATCCGTCAGATCCTCAGCCGTGCGCTTCGTGAGCGTCGTCACCAGCACGCGCTCGCCGGCAGCGACGCGCTCGTGGCAGAGCTCGATCGTCTTGTCGATCTGCCCGTCGAGCGGCAGCAGCGTAATCTTGGGCTCCAGCAAGCCCGTCGGGCGGATAATCTGCTCGACAATCAGCGGCGTCCCCAGCTGCTTCGGATGAAAGGCCTCCACCGGCGACGACGACGGATGCGGCGGCACGCGCAACTCGTCAAGGCGATGAAAAAACACCCCCGTAAAGCCCTCGGGCGCCTCCGTCACGGCGCGGCTCGCCTCGCGGCTCCGCGCGTGCGTGTTGCCGCGCTTCGCCTTGAGAATGGGGATGAAACGGCTGTTGCCCGCCACGCAATTCACGTATTCGAAGGGCCCGGGCGTCGCGCTCACGTAGACAATCTGCGCTTGGCGATTCATGAATTCATCGAAGCGCAGCGGGCGGTTATCGAGCGCGGACGGCAGGCGAAAGCCGTGGTCGATGAGCACCTGCTTGCGCGAGCGATCCCCCTCATACATCCCGCCGATCTGCGGCACCGTCGCGTGCGACTCGTCGATAATCGTCAGGTGATCTGCAGGGAAATAATCCTGAAGCGTCGACGGCGTGGCCCCGGGCGCACGCCCGGCGAGATGGCGCGAGTAGTTCTCGATGCCCTTGCAGAAACCGATCTCGCTGATGAGCTCCAAATCATAGTCCGTGCGCATCTTGAGGCGCTGCGCCTCGATGAGCTTGTTCTGACGCTCAAACCAGGCCACTCGCTGCTCCAGCTCGGCGCGAATCGAGCGAATGGCCGCCGCGCGCTTCTCGGGTGCCGACACATACTGCTTGACCGGGAAGAAAATGTAGCCCGGCAACTTCTCGCGCACCCGCCCCGTAACCGCGTCAATCAGAGAAACCGCCTCGATCTCATCGCCGAACAACTCGATGCGAACCGCCTCGCCGTCGCTCTGCGCGGGGTAAACCTCGACCACATCGCCGCGCACGCGAAAACGCCCGCGCTGAAAATCGTAGTCGTCGCGCTCGAAGAGCAACTCCGTCAGGCAGGCCAGCAGGGCATCGCGGTTCATCTCCTGCCCGACCTCGACGGAAAGCGTCAGGTTGCGGTAATCCTCCGGCGAACCAAGGCCGTAAATGCACGAAACACTGGCCACGACAATGACGTCGCGGCGCAGCAGCAGGGAGCGCATGGCGTTGAGGCAGAGGCGGTCGATCTCCTCGTTGATCGCGCTGTCCTTCTCGATGTACGTGTCCGTGCTGGCGATGTAGGCCTCGGGCTGGTAATAATCGAAATACGAGACGAAGTACTCGACGGCGTTGTCGGGGAAAAAGGCTTTGAGCTCCGAATACAGCTGAGCGGCCAGCGTCTTGTTGTGCGAGAGCACGAGCACGGGGCGATCCTGAGCCGCAATGATGTTGGCCATCGTGAAGGTCTTGCCGCTGCCCGTCACGCCGAGCAGGCATTGATGCTTGTTGCCGGCATCGAGAGACTTGAGCAGCTTGGCAATGGCCTGCTGCTGGTCGCCCGAGGGCTTGTAATCGGTGGCGAGTCGAAAGAGAGACATGGCGGAACTTGCGGATTGACAGCGAGCGGATTCTCTGGCATGATGTCTCGGCATCATGTTCATACCCACCCAGCAGGAACGATACAGCAAAGCCGCGAAAATTACACTGCTTCTTTGTGTCATGATCCCGTCGGCCGTCGTTGCTTGGCTGGCGGGCATCCGCCAGGCTTTCGTTCTGATGTTCGCCTTCATGCTGCCGATTGCCATGCCGCTGGACTGGCTGGGCTTCAACCACACCGCCGCCCTCATCATCGCCGCCGTCATCGAGGGCACGGGTTACATCGCCTTGGTGCGAGCCAAAAAGCTCACGCCCAAGACGAAGTTGACCATCGCCATCACGTGGGGCATGGCCTTCGCGCTGCTGCTGAAGCTCTTTCACCTCTACGCCGTCTGGCGGCAAGTCACGGGGCTGTCCTGAGGCCCCCGCAGCACCCGCTCGCAACACCTGAGACCGCCCCCGCAGCACCCGCCGCCTCCGCACCGGCACCCGCCGCACCCTTATCCTCCGCCCCCTTTCACCCGAACCCGCCTGCGCCCCATGTTGACTGAGATGATGAGCACCCCGACGTCCATCCCCGAGGCATGGAGCCTCTCGCTGATCGACTACACCAACCTCGTGCGCCTGACGCACCCTTGGTTTCTGCCGCTGGCCTTCGCGCTCATCGGCGCCTGCCTCGGCTCCTTCCTCAACGTCGTCATCTACCGCCTGCCGCGGGGCATCCGGCTCGGCAAACCGGCACGCTCCTTCTGCCCGACCTGCGGGGCGCTCATCCCTTGGTATCTGAACCTGCCCGTCGTCGGCTGGCTGCTGCTGCGGGGGCGCAGCGCCTGCTGCCACCAACCCATCAGCCCGCGCTACCTCATCGTCGAGCTGCTCACTGCCGGGCTGTTTGCCGCCGTCAGCCTGAGCTTCTCAGACATGCTCACGCTGGCTCTGGTAGCTCTCTGGGTAGCGACGATGATCGCCGTTTTCTTCATCGATCTGGAGACGATGACCGTGCTGCGCCGCCTCACCCTGAGCGCGACACTGGCGGCTCTGCTCGCCGCCGCGACCGATCCGTGGCTGCTGCGCAACCCGCTGACGCAGGGGCCCACGGGGCTGCTCTACGCGCTCGTCTCGGCGCTCATCGGCTACCTACTCTTCAAACTCATCGCCTTGTTGGGCATGCTGCTCTTCGGCATGCGGCGCAAGGACTATGCGATGCCTGTCGCGTGGTCGCTGTCTCAGTCGGCCGACGGCGAGGACATCGAGCTGAACATTCACGGCGAGAGTCTGATGCTCAGCACTCTGCTCAACGACATCGGCGACCGCGTGCTGCTGCGCGGCGCCTGCCTCAAGTTCAGCGGCGCCCCGGCGCAGGAGGGGCGGCTCGAGCTGCGGGCCGACGCCCTCCTGCTGCCCGACGGCACGCGCATCGAGCTCGAAGCGCACGAGCGGCTCGAGGGCAGCTGCCGCGGCTATGCCCTGCGCCGCAGCGCTATGGGCAGCGGCGACGCTTGGATCGCCATGGCCATCGGTGCGCTGGTCGGGTGGGACGGCGTCGTCATGGCGCTGACGCTCGGCTCGCTGCTGGGCATCATCGCCGCCATCGCCTCGCGCCACGGCTTCGGGCGCCCCATGCCCTTCGGCCCCTTCCTCATCACGGCGGCGATGCTGTGGTGGTTTTTCGGCGACAAACTCCTGCTGCTCCAGGGCTGAGCTCTTGCGGCTCCAAGGCTGAGGTTTTGCGGCTCCGAGGCTGAGCTCTTGCGGTTCCAAGGCTGAGGTTTTGCGGCTCCGGGGGCTGGGGTGAGGAGGAGCGGGCGGGCTTGCCGACGCGTTTTGCTCAAGGCCGCGTTCCCGCCGTCGCCCCGCACGGGTGCAGCGCGCCTGAGGCGGCCGTGTTTTCGGGCACCGAGCGCGGTTTCATGGCGCAGTTTACCCTTGAGGACGAGGCGCGACTGTGGTAGAAGAAGGCCATGCCGCAACCCGCGCCCGACCAGGAGAACCGAGCAGCCCGAGCCAAGAGCAGGCGCAAACGCCTGCTGCTCATTCTGCTGCTGCTCATACTCACCCTCGGCACCGCCCTGTGGGCCATCGACACGCTGCTGGCCTACACCCTCTGCCGCGGCGGGCGCTGGGAGGGTCCGGCAAGCGACCACTTCGACGGCGATCGCTTTTTTAATCTCGAGGCGACCCGAACTTTCGGCTCAGGCTCGGGCATCAAGTGGCTTCTGGGCGCGGGCGAGCGCGGTCATTACCCGACCGTCGCAGCCAATGAGCACCGCCCCGAGCTCGCGCCCGAGGTCGACGGAGCCGACTGGGAGTGCACCATGATCAACCACGCTACGGTGCTCATCCGCATGGGCGGGCTCAACATTCTGACGGATCCGGTCTGGAGCAATGAAGTGAGCCCCGTTGCGGGCATCGGCCCGTCGCGGCACCGCCCCGCGGGTATCGCATGGGACGAGCTGCCGCGCATCGATGTCTGTCTGCTCTCGCACGATCACTATGATCACTTTGACGTGGACACGCTGCGGCGCCTGCAGCAGCGCGACAAGCCTCTCTTCATCGTACCGCTGGGCATGCGCGCGCTGCTTGAGTATCACATCGGCGAGGCGCGCATTGCCGAACGCGATTGGTGGCAGACGGTGCAGCTCAAGGATCTGGCCGTCACGCTCACGCCCGCGCATCACTGGAGCAACCGCTACCGAGGGTCGAGCAACCGCAATCGCTCGCTTTGGTGCGGTTTCTGGATAGAGAAAAAAGCCGGGCCGGCGGTCTATTTTGCGGGGGATACGGCCATGACCCGCGCCTTCGGCGATATCCGACAGCGCCTCGGCCGGGCGGATCTGGCCATCATCCCCATCGGCGCGTACAAGCCCGACTGGCTGCGCTCGCACCACATCAGCCCGGACGAAGCGCTGCAAGCCTTCCGCACGCTCGGAGCGCGGGAAGCTCTCGGCTGCCACTTCGGCACTTGGCAGCTCGGCTATGAGGGCTACAATGAGACGCTGCAGGATCTCGCCGCGGCCCGCGGCAAATACGGCATCAGCGCCGACCGATTCCGCGCCGCGGAAAACGGACGGAGCTACCGGGGACGCGCGGCGAGGCGGCGAAAATAACATGCGTTCCCATCTGATTTATTCAGCACGCGAACATTATCAAATCAGATTCTTTGATATTGACAAAGATACAGCTGTGTGATAGTCTGCCCGCATGGACGATGAGTCGATCCCCAAAGAACGCCGTTTGGAAACGACTGACAAGATGGAAGCGGTGCAGGCCTACGTGCGACGCGCCGGTTACAATGCTCTGACTGAATCAGGTAAGCGTCTGCTGGGAGCCATGACCGTGCAGCAGGCGGCGACGCTCTCCGCCGTGAGGCGGTTGACGCGGCACCAGTCCGGTGGTGTTCTGCACGGCGCTCTGGCGCAGGAGATGAGGCTGACGCCCTCGGCCATCACGCGCCTCGTCGATCCTCTCGTTACGCAGGGGCTGCTGCGCCGCCGCCAATCGCAGCATGATCGGCGCGGCGTGCTGCTGAGTCTCACGCCCGGGGGTATCAAAATCTCTGAGCAGGTCGAGCAGCGCATGCTTGACGCCGCCAACAAACTCAGCGCCGACCTCACGGAGGAGGAGCGCTGTATGTTTACGCGCATCATCGATAAGCTGTACGCCGCCATCGACGAGGAGTAACGTCTCCGCGCGTCCGGCAAGGGCGCCCGAGCATCCGTCGCGGGCGCCCGGGCATCCGTCGCGGGCTCCCGAGTATCCGTCGCGGACTCTCGAGCATCCGAGCTTCGCCGCCGCTCCGGCTTTCTCTCCCCCTTTCAATCCCGAAGCGAAGGGCCCCGCATGAATCCGTGCGGGGTCTTTGTGCGTTGCGGTCTCTTGGACAAATGCGGACGCTCGGTCAGATGCGGCCTCTTGGGCGGATGCGAACGCTTGAGCGGATGCGCCGCAAAAAAGCCGCAGCCCGCCATGAGGGGGCTGCGGCTGCGTGCAGAAACCGTGATACGCTCTGAGCGGTCAGGCCTTGATCTCGCTGCCGAGCTCGATAATCGAGTATTCCCCGGGGCAGAGTCTGTAGACAATCTGCAGCACGTTGCGGCGTGCGTTGCGATACAGCACAAAGGGCTTGCCCGAAATCTCGAGCTCCATGATGGCGTCCTCCTTGTACATGGTCTTGAGCTCGTAGCCTTCGCGCGAGATACGCACGGGCTTGGGATCCTCGGGGGCATCGACGTCGACGTCGTAATCGAGGATATCCTCGTCGTAGACTTTCTCTTCGAGCGTGCGGATGCTCTTCGAGCGGTGCGGACGGAAGTGCTTCATGAGGCGGGTCTTGTGCTTGCGCATGCGGCGCATGATTTTCGTAACCGTCTCATCAATGGCTGCGTACAGATCGGATCCGACTGTCGAGGCCTGAATCGTGATGTGATCCGCACAAAACAACACAATTTCAGCCACATGCCGATCCTTTTGCACGTCGACCACCACACGAGCCTCGGTAATCCTCGGATAGTCGATGTGGATGGACTGGATCTTCTTGATGGCGAAATCGCGGATCGCATCGGTTACGTCAATATGACGCCCCGTAACAGTAATGTTAGTATCAACATTGGATGTCTGCATGGTATGTACCTTCTTTCTATGATGGTGTTTCTAGCGCAGCCGGACGAAATCATCCTTTTGCAATCATCACTATAGCTTGCTTTGAATGCTAAAGCAAGAAAAAATCGTTTCATTCGTCGCGGCAAGGTGAATCGAAAGCGGTACGCACGGCTGCAATATGTTTACCGTCATACAACAACAATCATATATAAAGGGGCGCTGCGCTGACGCATTTTTCCCATTGACGCGGTAGCCGAATGCGCCCCGGCGCGGTGCCCCGCCGCTCGGCTAGCCGAACGGCTCCGTGGCCGCACGGCGATTCCCGCGAAGCGCAAGGCCGAGCCGCCTCGACGCAAAGCGACAGGCCGCCGCGCGGGCACAAAAGAACCCGCGTGCCGCCCGCCTGCGGCATGGCAGGGACGGACAACACGCGGGTTGCTCTCAGGCCGAGCGGAGGTCTTAATCGACGTTGTCGAAGATCTCCTCGGGCTTGAAGAAGCGCTTGATTTCGATTTCGGCGGACTCGGGGGAGTCGGAGGCGTGGCAGATGTTGAGCATGCTGTTGGTGCCGAAGTCACCGCGAATCGTGCCCTTCTCCGCCTTCATGGAGTTGGTCGGCCCGAGGATGCTGCGCACGCGGGTGATCACGCCGGGGCCGGAAAGCACGAGGGCGACCACGGGGCTGGTCTGCATGAAGAACGAGAGCTTCGGGAAGAGCGGCTCACCGTCAATGACGAGGTCAATGATGTGGCCGTAGTGCTCGCGGAGGATGGCGTCATCGAGCTGAATCATCTTCATGGCGCGCAGGCGGAATCCTTCGGCCAGAAGGCGCTGCAGAATGATGCCGGAGAGATTTTTGCGGACGCAATCCGGCTTGAAGAGAATGAGGGTCTTTTCGTCTCTGTTCATATGTGGAGTAGATTGCTGTGCTGCCCCATTCATACGCCACATTGCCGCGCCTGTCAAGACAAAACACAGGGCAGACGCATTAGAGAATTTCACGTCGGATTTTAAGTTGTTTCTGGTAATAACAACGCGCATTCTCCTTTGCACGAGGGTGAAGTTGGGTAAAATCGAGCAATTTGGCCCTGTTCAGTCTTTTCTGGATGTCGTTATGGTCGTGACGTAATCCAAATGCGCCTGCCCTGAGACAAAACAGCCCGCGCGCGCGGCAAAGAGCTCGCTCGCCGACGCGGCGTCCGCTTCGGCGGCGGCGTGCCCGAAGCGCTTGGGCGGCGGCGCAGCATCAGGCGGCGGCATCCGGACGCGACGTCGGGCGGCGGCATCAGGACGCAGCGTCGGCTGCGGACGGCGGAGAGGCTGCGGCTCTGCCGATCGGGGAGGCTCAGCCACCGCAGGCGAGCTAGGGCAAGCCACGGGCGGGTCACGGGCAGGCTACGGGCGAGCCTTAGGCGGGTCGCGGGCGTCGCCCGGCACATCAAAAAGCCGCTGCCCGAGGCTCGGGCAGCGGCGCTCTCCGAAAAACTGCGGCTCAGGATCAGCGGCGGCGCGTGGAGGCGACGCGGCGCTTGCTGCTCGATGAGCTCTTGGAGCGCTTGGCGGTGCGGCGCTTCGAGTAGCTCTTGCGCGAGTATTTGCGAGCGGGCTTGAAGCCGGTGCCCTCCGGCAAGGCGGAGACGATGCGCTCCGGGATGCGGATGCTGCTGACGTTGCCGTCCTGCTCCGCCTTGAGGTAGGTCGCCAAGGAGCAGCTCTCGATCGCGACGGGCGTGCCGCGCTCGACGCGGTTGAAGAGGTCGATGACGTCGCTGCTGCGCATGCGGATGCAGCCGTAGGAGGCCGGACGGCCGATCTTGCGCTCTTCGGGCGTGCCGTGAATGTAGATGCGGCGGCCGTGGGTGTTGCCGTTGAAGTTCTCCAGCCCGGCGAGCTGGATGACGCGGGTGACGACGGGGTCGCGCCCGGCTTCGTTGACGTCGACGACCTCGCCCGTGGGTTTGCAGCGCTTAAAGACCATGCCGACGGGCTGCCCGGCGCCGACTTTGTTGGTCACGGCATGCACGCCCAAGGGGGTGCGGTTGCTGCCGTTGCGCGAACCGATACCGAACTTGGAGGTGCTGACGGAGTAGGTGCGCACAACTTTGCCGTTTTTGAAGACGGAGAGGCGCTGGTCTCCGAGGGTGACGGCCACGCCGTCGCGGACGACGGCTCGGGGTTTGACGTCGCGCACGCGGTAGGCGTTGCCGTCGGGAGAAGAGCACGCGCTAAGTCCGCACGCGAGGCAGGCGAGAGCGATCAGGCTGCCCAATCGGTTTCTGAGGCGGTTCATGGTGCTGAGGTCAGGGCCGGATCCCGCGTCGGCGCGGGCGTTTCCGTTGCCGGATGTCGAAGAAGTGCGAGGCGAGCTTCACTTAGCTGTTTTGCACGCGCTGGGCGCGGCGCTGGCGCATGCCGTCGAAGAGGCGGGCAAACGAGCAGACGCTCGTGTAGAAGAAGCCCAGGAAGGGCATCATGAGAACAGCGTTGATGAAGTTGCCGTAGGCCAGATTGACGATCTCGGTGCAGGCAAAGAAGAGGCCGAAGAAGAGTTCGAGCACCGGCACCAGTACGGATTTGAGAGCCTTGTAGCCCTGCGAGCGCTTCTCGACGGAGAGTTTGCCCTCCTGCGATTCGCCGAACTTCGGGGTGCGCACGAACTCGCTCTGGCGGCCGAAGACGGCCTCGAGAACGGCCTTGGCGTTGTTGACGCCCATGCCGACGCCGAGCGCCAGCAGCGGCACGATGAGCGGGAACACCATCCACCAGCGCTTCGGGCGCACGACGGCTTCCGCCGTGACGTAGAACATGCACACGGTGACGGTGGCCGAGAAGAAGAGGATGGCGGTGAGCATCATCATGCGCGGCGTGTTCCATGCCCAATCGCCCTGCGGCGCGACGACGCCGATGCAGATGGGCACCACGAGGATGCAGAGCAGAATGAGGGCGAGGTAGGAGTAGTTGCAGGTGAGGTGCGTGGTGGCCTCAAGCTTGGCCTTGAGGGGAGCCTTGGAACGCCAGATGTCAAAGAGCATCTTCTGGCAGACCTGGATGCTGCCCTTGGTCCAGCGGTGCTGCTGGGCCTTGAAGCCGTCCATGTCCTCAGGCAGCTCGGCGGGCGTTACGTAGTCGTTGAGGTAGACGAAACGCCAGCCCTTCATCTGGGCGCGGTAGGACAAGTCCATGTCCTCGGTGATGGTGTCGTGCTCCCAGCCGCCGGCATCGGCGATGGCCTTCTTGCGCCAGACGCCGGCCGTGCCGTTGAAGGTGAAGAAGCGACCGGAGCGGTTGCGGACGGTCTGTTCGAGGGCGAAGTGGCCGTCGAGGAAGATGGACTGCAGGCGCGTGAGCAGGTTCTTGTCGCGGTTGATGTGCCCCCAGCGCGTCTGGACGAGCGCGATGTTCGGGTCGGTGAAATAGGGCATCACCACCTTGAGGATGTCGGGCTCGGGGCGGAAGTCGGCGTCCAAAATGAGCAGGAACTCGCCCTTGGCCACGGCGTCGGCCGCTTCGAGGGCACCGGCTTTGTAGCCCGTGCGGTCGGTGCGGTGCAGGCAGACGATGTCGAAGCCCTGCTCGCGGTAGTGCTCGGTGAGTTGCAGGCAGAGCTCGTAGGTGTCATCGGTCGAGTCGTCCAGAATCTGGATCTCAAGCTTGTCCTTCGGATAGTCGATGGCCGTGACTTTTTCCAACAGGCCGGGAAGGACGAATTTTTCGTTGAAGAGAGGCAGCTGAATGGTCACCACGGGCAGCTCATCCCACTGCCCCTTGGGCTGCGGCACGTCCTTGCGGTGCACAAGGTACAAGATCACCATCATGAGGCGATGCAGACCGTAGCCGGAAAGCCCGATGAGTACCAAAAAGTAAATCACGAGCCAGACGAAGTTAAACCAGTATGCCATATTGCGACGGGTTGTATCTTTTTAATGCCGCCCGAGATAGGGGTCTCGCGCGGGGAGGAGAAATCGCGTCAGCTCATACTATGAGCTTGACTTGCTCGGATGGTAATGTATCCTTTTGACAGAGTCAAGGCCAAAAAATCGCTCACGAATCTTTTTTATATGAAGAAACGTCTTTCGCTCATCAGGGTTGGTGCGCTTGCCGTGTTGACGGCGGCGCCGGTCGGGTTTGCTCAACAGGATGTGGATCCGGACGAGGTGCTCACCGATACGCTCGAGGATGTGTCGCCTGATCTGACGGAGCAGGATGAGGAGCGCCTCCCGGGCGAGGTTCCGGCGATGTTCCGCGACGATGCCATGCTCGATGAGTCTCACAGCAATCAGGAGCTGGGTATCAATGTCTATACGGCGCCTTCCATCAGCAAGATTTTTGCCCAGCTCGATCATCTGCCCTCGATTCCCGAGGATTACGTGCTGCGCAAGCGACCGGAGAAGCTGTCGACGGATGCGGGTTCCCTCGCGCTCGAGATGGGCTTTTTGCTGGCGGACGGCTTCATCGCGGTGCGCAGCGGGCATATGAATGATATTAAGCCCATCGCGCTCGATCTTTCGCGCTACGGCAAGGCTATGGGTGTCGGCGAGAAGATGAATGTGCACTCGGCGAGTCTGCTGGAGAATGCGGAGAAGGGCAATCTCGAGAAGTTCAAGGAGATTCTCTCGGCGACGCAGAATGACGTCAATGCCGAGCTGATGGATCTGCGCGATCCCGACTTGGCTCATCTCATTGCGCTGGGCGGCTGGGTTCGCGCTCTGGAGGCGTCGACGGCGGCTATTGATGCCCGCTTCGACGCGGAGCAGGCGGCGGTGATTTTTTACCCCGATGCGCCGGAGTATTTCAGCGAGATTCTCGAGGGGCTCAGCCCCGTGACGGCTCAGAAGCTGAAGGTGGCGCAGATGCGCGAGCAGCTTGCGCTGCTTGCGGAGCAGATGAGGCTCAAGCCCGGCGAGAGTCCCACGCCGGAACGCATCAAGGCCATCAATGAGACGGCCGCGCGGTTGGCGACTCTGTCGGTGGGACCCGGTTATGAGCACTGAGGCCCCCACGACGCTCCCCGAGCGCGACTATCTGCAAATGCGCCTGGCGATCGCGGCGCTGCAGCTCAATCGCGGAGCCGCGCCGAGTTATCGCGTGATTTTCCGCATTGCGCTGCTCAATGACAGCCGGGTCAGCGTGCGCCTGCACGGGCGCAAATGGACGCTGCGCGACCGCTCCGGGGCGACGCGCATCATCGAGGCGGAGCGCGTCTTTAACCAATACCCCGTGCTGATGCCGGGCTGCGCGTTCAGCTTCAGCGGTTTTCACGATTTTTCACAACCGCCGTCCTCCGTCACGCTGCGGCTTTTCGGCAGTGATCAGGCGCACAGCCCTTTCATCACGCCTCCGCTGGTGTTTGATCGCCGCTGCTTTCAGATGCGCCGATCCTGATCTGATTGCGCCGATCCTGCCTGCGGCGCTTTGGGCTTGCCCGCGCCTCAAGCCTGTAGTAAGCTCTTGCCAACCGCCATTTTACCGCCATGCTCATCGCTCCTTCCGTTCTTGCCTGTGACTTCCGCCGCATCGGGGATGAAGCCGTCCGCGCCCTTGAGGCCGGTGCCGATTGGCTGCACCTCGACGTGATGGACGGTTCGTTTGTGGACAATATCTCCTTCGGTCCCGATATCTGCGCGGCCATCCGAGCCGCCGTGCCCGCGTCCGCCTTTCTGGATGCCCACCTCATGATTGACGCGCCCGATCACTACCTGCCGCGCTTCGTCAAGGCCGGGATGGATATGATCACGATTCACGTCGAGCGCGAGGGAGCGGTCGATGTGCACGCGACGCTCGCCGCCATCCGCGCCGCGGGGGTGAAGGCCGGGCTGGCCGTCAATCCGGCGACGCCGGTGGAGCGCGTTTTGCCCTATCTCGATGAGCTCGATATGGTGCTGGTGATGAGTGTGGTGCCGGGCTTCGGCGGGCAGAGTTTCATGGGCGAGGTGCTCGAGAAGGTGCGTGTGCTCGATGGGCGCCGCCGAGCCGAGGGGCACCGCTTCATCATTCAGATGGACGGCGGCATCGGCCCCGCACAGGCGCCGCTCTGCCGCGAGGCGGGGGCGGATTGCCTCGTCGCCGGGTCTTCGACCTTCCGCGCGCCCGATATGGCGGCGGCCATCCGCTCCATGCGCTGAGGCAGCGCGGAGCCACCCGACTTTTTGAAATCCGGCTCTTTCGTCATCGTCATACACGCCCTCTTTCCGCCTCTTCGCGCCATGGACAAAGGAATGCAAAGTCTGCTCAATGTCGTGCTCAGCGTGCTGGTGCCCGTTCTCATTCTCGAGCACTGCTCGGCCCACGGCTCCGGCCTGCTCGATCTCGGCCCCTACCTTGCCATGGGGATTGCGCTGGCCTTCCCCATCGGGCTCGGGCTCTGGGGTTTGATTCGCCACCGCAAGGTTGATCCCGTGACTTTTTTCGGGCTGCTGGGCACGATTCTGACGGGGGTGGTGACTTTTTACGCGACGCAGGGCGAGGCGGCGGCGCTGCGCCCGGATACGCCGTGGTGGTATGCGGCTAAGGAGGCGCTGATTCCGCTGCTGCTCGGCGGTATTATGGTGGCGACGACGAAGAGCGAGACGTCGATGCTGCGCGTGTTTGTCTATTCGGATGCGCTCTTCGATATCCCGCGCATTGAGCGCTGCATCAGCGAGCAGGGCAAGCAGCGCGAGTACGAGCGCGTGCAGTGGCGCGCCTCTCTGCTGACGGCGGCGTCGCTCTTCGTGTCGGCCATCGCCAATTTTCTGCTGGCGCTCGGGTTTCTGCTGCCGGTGCTGCGTGAATCGCCCGAGCAGCAGCCCGTCGCCTACAATCAGGCCGTGGGCAACATGACGTGGTGCGGCTACCTCATCATCGGAGTGCCGCTGATGATAACGCTCATCTTGGTGATGCGCTACCTCATGAAGAAGCTCGGCGCACTCACCGGGCTTTCGGACGTGACGATGCCGCGCTGAAGCGTTGAGACCCGTGAAGCGCTGAGGCCGGAGCCGACCGCCGACGGGCGGTGATCAGCTTCGCAGAGCAAGCCCCGCCGCGCGAGTTCCCGCCGCGCGAGCCTCTCCGGCGTCGCTCAGCCGCCCCGCGCGCATGTCGTCAGCGCTGCGTCGGGTAGAGGCTGCGGCGGCCGACGGAGTGGTATTCGAAGCCGGCGTGCAAGACGTTGTCGGCGTGCAGGATGTTGCGGCCGTCGAAGATGATGGGCAGGCGCACCAGTTCGCGCACCTTGCGGAAGTCGGCCAGGGCAAACTCCTTCCACTCCGTCGCGACGACGAGCACCTCGGCCCCGCGGGCACATTCGTAGAGGTCGTCGCAGATCGTCACGGGGTAACCGGCCAGAGCAGCGGCTCCCGTCTCTCGTGCCTTGGGGTCGTAGGCCGAGACGAGGGCTCCTTCGTCGCAGAGAGCCTTGATCATCTTGACGGCGACGGATTCGCGCACGTCGTCGGTGTTCTGCTTGAAGGCAATGCCCCAGACGGCCACGTGTTTGTTGCGCAGCACCCAGAGTTTTTCGCGGATGCGGTCGATGAAGCGCGTCATCTGGCGCGCGTTGATGGCCTCGACCTCGCGCAACAGGTTCATGGGTGCGCCCAACTGTTCGGAGACGTGGATGAAGCCCTTGACGTCTTTCGGGAAGCAGGAGCCGCCGTAGCCGAGCCCGGCATTGAGGAAATGCGGCGAGATGCGGCGGTCCATCCCGATGCCTCGCGCCACCTGCGTCACATCTGCGCCGGAGCGCTCGCAGACGGCCGCCACGGCGTTGATGTACGAGATTTTGAGAGCCAAGAAGGAGTTGGCGGCATGCTTGATCAGCTCGGCCGAGGGAAGATCCACTTCGACGATGGGCGCGTTGAAGGGCTGGTAGACGCGCTTCATGAGGTCCATAGCGCGCTGTGAATTCGCGCCGATGACGATGCGGTCGGGGTGCATCAGATCGCCCACGGCGCTGCCCTCGCGCAAGAATTCCGGGTTGGAAACCACGTCCACATCGACGTCGCCGGGCGCATAGCGCGCGATCACCTGCGCCACCTTGCTGCCCGTGCTGACCGGAACGGTCGATTTGTCGACCACAATGCGGTAGCCGTACTCGGGACGCAGCGCGAGGGCGATTTCCTGCGAGACGGATTCGATGTAGGAGAGATCGACCGAGCCGTCGCTCTGAGGGGGAGTCGGCACGGCGATGAAGATGATGTCGGACTGCGCCACGGAAGCGGGCAAATCGGTACTGAAGCTCAGGCGCCCGGCAGCGACGTTGGACGCGATGAGAGCCTCGAGCTCGGGCTCGTAGATCGGTATGCTTCCCTGCCGCAGCGATGCGATTTTCTCCGCATTGTTGTCGACGCAAATCACACTGTGCCCGACCTCGGCGAAGCATGTCCCCGTCGTGAGGCCGACGTAGCCGGTTCCGATGATTGCCAGTCTCATATGCGTGACAGCATGATAGCAAAGAGCCCCCTCGCTCGTCAAGTTGATTCGTCGGCTTTTAAAAGGGCGCGATTCATGCGATGGCGTCCAACCTATATTCAACGATTTATCGGGCTCTTGACTCTCTGCTGCATATGAAGACATTTCACTATATCATTCCTGTTGTCGGCACGTTGATTGCCGTGCAATGTTCATGTTCTCAGAATGCCGAGGAGCAGGCTGTGGCCGAGTACGTCACGGCTTACGACACGGCCCGGGCGCTCAAGCAGCTGCAGGTGCACAAGCACCGTGCTCAGCTCACGAAACAGGCTTGGGTGCGCGACGACGCCGTCATGAATATCATCTACGGGCCGAACGGAAGCGTGATCTACAGCGGCGGCCCGGCCGCCAACACGGAAACGGTCTGGATCAACAGCCCGAGCGGCCCGACGCAGGTTTCGACGATGGCGAGTCCGCAGGGCTGTTACGTGACCTTCACGCCGGCGGCCGTCTACGTCACCGACGGGAGCACGGGACAAAAGAGCTACGTGCCGCGCCGGGCATCCGCCGCCGGTGCCAAGCCCGCGAGCGCCTCCGCCTCCGCCGGGAGCGCCGCGCCTTCCGCCGCCTCCCCGCGCTGACGGGCTCGCGGAGGCGGCGAAGCAGGGGCGATTTTGAGGGCGGGGGTCAAATTTGGCTTGCCTTCACGCGGAATTCAGGTATGCTAGTTGCAGCGGGTTCTCTACACACCCGCCTGACACCACCATGGCAAGCGACAATCTTCAGCACGTTGAGCAGAACTATATGTGCGACCCGGAGTCCGACGGCGGTTTCGTCTACACGACGGTCGAGGCCGCAATCAACTGGATGCACAAATATTCTCTGTGGCCGATGCCGATGGGCACCAGCTGCTGCGCCATTGAGTACATGGCCGCCTCGTGCTCTCGCTATGATATTTCGCGCTTCGGCGCCGAGGTGAACCGCTATGCGCCGCGCCAGGCCGACTTCATGTTCATCTGCGGCACGATCACCTACAAGATGGCGCTGATGGTGCGCCGCATCTGGGATCAGATGCCCGAGCCGAAGTGGTGCATCGCTTGCGGCGCCTGCGCCTGCACCGGCGGCATGTTCCGCACTTACTCCGTCCTTCAGGGTGTGGACAAGATTGTGCCGGTCGACGTTTACATCTCGGGCTGCCCGCCCCGCCCCGAGGCGCTGCTTCAGGGCCTCATCACGCTGCAGGACAAGATCATGAAGACGGATCACCCGCTCAAGGACTTCTTCAAGGAGCACCCGCTGCGCGAGGCGAACAACGCCGCTACCCTCAAGAACACCATCCCGCTTGAATAACCTCTTTTCCCGCACCGACACCAGCCATGACTACGCTCTTTGAACTTCAGAAGGCCGCCGCAGAGAAGATCCGTGCCCGCTATCCTCAGGTGAGCAGCAAGGAGTTTCGCGGCGACTTCACCCTCACGGTGCAGCCCGATGACCTGCTCGACGTGATGCGCTACGCCAAGGAAGCCTGCGGTTTCGATATGCTCGTCTGCGTCTCTTCCGTCGACCACCTCGGCCAAGAGCCGCGCTTCGAGACGAATTACACGCTCACGCAGGCGGAGACGGGTGCCAATATGCTCGTCCGCGTGCCCGTGCCCGAGTCCAACCCCTCCGTCCCCTCG
Source organism: Candidatus Parakkermansia intestinigallinarum (assembly GCA_019114365.1). Taxonomy (GTDB): domain Bacteria; phylum Verrucomicrobiota; class Verrucomicrobiia; order Verrucomicrobiales; family Akkermansiaceae; genus Akkermansia; species Akkermansia intestinigallinarum. The sequence continues at coordinate 19,301 of DXFQ01000161.1, forward strand.
GTCGTCGATATCTGGCGCTCCGCCAACTGGCTCGAGCGCGAGCAGTACGACCTCATGGGCATCGAGTTCGTCGGGCATCCCGACCTGCGCCGCATCATGATGTGGGAGGGTTACCCCTGGAATCCGCTGCGCAAGGACTTCCCGATCAACGGCAAGGTCACCGAGCAGGCCGGTCTCGCCTTCACGGAGGTGGCTCCCACCGCCGGCGGCCCCTTCATCACCAAGCCCGGCGTGATGACGGCTTCCGAGCGCGAGCCCCGCGCTCAGGGCTGACGCACGACACTCACACTTTCGCCGCCCCGTTGCCATGCGGGGCGGCTCTTTTTTTGGCCATGTCTTCTCTCCCCCCCGATCTCGACCCCGTCGTCCGCGCCCAAGCGTGGGTGGGCGACGCGATTCTTGCCCTCTATGTGCGCGAGTGGATTCTCTCGTTCCGAGGCGGCATCGACGGCAAGCTCTTCATTGAGTTTACGAGCAATGACTTTTTGCGCCTGACGGGCAATGCGACCGCCGTCGAGGCGCAGATCGGCCGCGTCTTCAAGTCCGACGGGCTGGAGGCGGCCTACGCTTGGATTGAACACCACCTGCGCCCCCGCATGGAGGAGCGCCTGCACCGCCTGCGCCACAAGGGCCTTGCGTAAGGGAGAGGCGCAGCGCACGCCCGCCCCGGGTGTTCGTTCGTCCTCGCGCCTCGCGCTCTCGTGCGCTCTGCCCCCCTCGCCCGCGCAACGCCCGCTCACGCCCGCCCGCCTCGGGGCTAGGGCACCCACGGGCTAAGGGGCGCAAAGCCCTTCCCTCACCTTCGCCGCGGCACCCGGCAGCTCGGCCGTGCACGGCGGCTGCGTCTCCTCCGGCGTGAGCCCCCGCAGCAGGCAAGCAAGCCTGCCCCGCAGAGCGCGCTGCCGCCCCGCCGCCCTTGAGCATATCCTCACTTGAGCATATCGGGCGTCACCTTGTAGCTCGCCCCGCAGCGGGGGCAGGAGACCTCGAGGAAGCCCTGCTCGGAGATAATGTCCGCAAAGTCCTTGTGCATCGCGCGGATGGTCGGCAAAATTTTCTCGACCGTGCAGCCGCAGCGGAAGTAAAAGCGGCGCGTCTCCAGCAGCTTGGTCTGCTCGCTCTCGCGGAGCTTTGCCACGGCCTCGGGCGTCAGCCCGGCGAGCCATTCGGCATCGGCATCAGGCTCGGCGGTGATGAGCGCGAAGCGATCGCCGTCGAGCACAAAGGCACGCGCCTGCCGCTGCTCGCTCTGGCGGTAATAATCCTCCACCCACTCGGCCACGGAGCTGCCGTGCAGGACGATGACCGAGGTCTGCGGCTCGCGGTTGCGAACGATGTTCTGCGCGAAGAGCATGTTGCCGTCGTGCAGCTTCACGTCCTTCGTAAAGGCGCGTCCGATCACCTCCTCATCCGTCGACGAGCCCGAGACAAAGTAGTTGGCGGCCTGCGGCTCGCGCACGTTGAAGGTCCAGGCGTGATACTCCTGCCAAGGGCGAGAGACGAGGTGCAGCGTGAAAAAGGCCAGCATCTGCTTGAGCGTGCCGTCGACGGGCTCCTCGTTGCGCATGCCGTGCTGCATCAGGTGCAGGTAATAGTCCACAAAGAGCGGTGAAAAATCCGCCGTGAGCAGCAGACAGTTGCGCCCGCGCACGAAAATCGACTCCACCGTTGTAAACTCCTCCACCCCCTCGGGGGCGGAAGGCGCGCCGGTATCGGTATCCGTAGTCATGGTGAAAAGCGTTCGGGTTCGGTTCAGGCAATGATGCCGCAGCGGCGCAGCAGCGCCTCGGGATCGGGGTCGCGGTGCATGAAATCGCGGAAGAGCTCGGCAGCGGGGCGGCTGTTGCCCTGAGAGAGGATGCAGCGGCGGAAGTCGCGCCCCGTCCGGCGGTTGAAAATACCCTCCGTCGCGAAGCGCCTGAAGGCATCGGCCTCCAGCATCTCAGCCCACTTGTAGGAGTAGTAACCGGCCTCATAGCCGCCTTCAAAGATATGCGAGAAGGCGCGCAGCATGCTTGTTCCCTGCTCGGTGAGCGCGACGCGGTAGTCGGCGAGAATCTCGCGATCGACCTCTTCCACATCGCGGTTGAGGTAGGCGGGCGTGTTGACGTGCAGCTCGAGGTCGAGCTTGCCGAAGCAGAGCTGGCGCATGAAGTCGCTCGCCGCGCCGCAGTTGCGGGCCGCCAGCATCTTTTCCTTGAGCGCCGCCGGCATGAGCGCCCCCGTCTGCCAGTGCCGGGCGTAGCGGTCGATGGCCTCGGGCTCCCAAGTCCAGTTCTCATTGATCTGGCTGGGCAGCTCGACGAAATCCCAAGCGACGTTGCAGCCCGCCAGCGAGCGCACCTCGACGTCGCTGAGCGTCTGGTGCAGCAGATGGCCGAACTCGTGAAAAATCGTCTCGACCTCGCGATGCGTCAGCAGCGCGGGCCTGTCGCCCAGCGGACGGCTGAGGTTGCCGCACATCAGCGCGAGATGCGGGCGGCGCGGGTGCCCGTCGACGGGCGGCTGCCCGCAGCTCAGGCAATCCATCCAAGCGCCGGCTCGCTTGCTTTCGCGGGGGTGCCAATCGGTGTAGAAAGCGCCCAGCTTCTCGCCGCTCTCATCGTCGTAGACCTCGTAGAAGCGCACCTCGGGGTGCCAGACCTCGACGGCGCCCTCGGGCAGCGCCTCTCCCTCCTTCAGGCAGGCCGTCGGCCGCTCCTCGAAACGAATGCCGTAGAGCCCCGCGTAGATGGAGAACATGCCGTCGAGCACGCTCTGCATGTTGTAGTAGGGGCGCAGCTCCTCGCTGTCGAAATCGAAGAGAGCCTTGCGCCGCTTCTCACTCCAGTACGCGACGCTCCAAGGCTTCATCACGGGCATCTCCTCGCCGCTGCGCTCCTCGGCGAAGCGGCGAATCGCCTCCTGCTCGGCCAAGTAGGCCGCCTTCACCCGATCGTGCAGATCATTGATGAAGCCGAGGGCGCGTGCACCGCTGCCCGCCATGCGGCGGCTCGTGGCGTAGTCGGCGTAGCAGGCGAAGCCGAGCATCCGAGCCTTCTCGGCACGCAGAGCGAGAATGCGATGCAGCAACGGGGCGTTGTCGTGAGCGCCCGTTCCCTTGGTGCAGAGACCGCGCCAGACGCGCTCGCGCAGCGCCTCATTGTCCGCAAAGCTCATCACGGGCATGACGGAAGTCATCTGCAGCGTGAAGCGCCACTGCGGCGCCTCGGGGCTGCCGTAGCCCTTCGCGAGCGCACTGCTGCGGGCATCTTCGCGAGCCGATTCGGGAAGCCCCGCGAGCTCCGCCTCATCGGCGGTGACGTACTCCCAAGCGTTGGTCGAATCGAGGACGTTCTCGCCGAACTGCTGGCAAAGCTGAGCCAACTCGGCCGAGAGCTCGGCGTAGCGCTGCTTTTGGTCGGGCGGCAAATCGGCCCCGCTCTCGCGGAAGTCGGCGAGCGTCTCTCGGATGAAGCGTTGCTTGACGGGCGAGAGCTCTTGCACCCACGCCTGCTGCGCGGCCTTCCGGAGCACGGCGTAGAGCTGAGGATTGAGCGTCACGCTGCTGGAATAAATCACCACCTCGGGCATGAGCTCATTGATCACCTCGCGCAGCTCGGGGGCATCCATCACCGAGTGCAGGTGATTGAGGCGCTGCCAGCCGCGCATGAGAGCCGCGCCGGATTCCTCGAGCGCGGCGAAGGTGTTTTCATAAGTCGGCTCCTCAACGGCGCAGATGCTCTCCAGCGCCTCCTTGGCCTGCTCGATGGCCAAACGTATGTCCGTGCGAGCGCGAGCGGGCGTCAGCTGAGACCAGGCAATTGCTTGCGTGTCTTCCAGAAAGGGGTGTTCGCTCATAGTCATTGCGCCCATTGTAGCAGCCGCCGCGCGGTGCGTCAAGCACGCTCCCCGACAGCACCACACCTGTCCCAAAGTTTGAGCAGGGGGGAAAAGGGATGCAGTAATCATGCGGGTTGTCGGGCAAGGAGAGGGCAAAACTAGAGAAGCACCCCCTCCCATAGCGTTTTTTGACGCGGGGGCGGCTTTT
>DXFQ01000162.1 GCA_019114365.1 Candidatus Parakkermansia intestinigallinarum
CTCTTCGCCCGCGTCGGCGGCGGCATCTACACGAAGGCGGCCGACGTCGGTGCTGACCTCGTCGGCAAGACGGAGTACCACTTCAACGAAGACGACCCCCGCAACCCCGCCACCATCGCCGACAACGTCGGCGACAACGTCGGCGACGTGGCCGGCATGGGTGCCGACCTCTATGAATCCTACGCCGGCTCCATCCTCGCCTCGGCGGCTCTGGGTGCCGCGGCTGCTTCCTCGGCCGGCCTGAGCTACGGCGACGGCCTCAAGGCCGTGATGGCTCCGATGCTCATCGGTGCCGTGGGCGCCATCCTCTCCATCATCGGCATCTTCCTCGTGCGCACCAAGCCGGGTGCCAACCAGAGCCAGCTCATGGGCGCCCTCAACCTCGGCATCAACATCTCGGGCGTTCTCATCGCCCTCGCCTCCCTCGGCGTGCTCTACCTGCTGGGCATCAACAACTGGCTCGGCCTCTGGGGCTCGATCATCATCGGCCTCATCGTCGGTATCGCCATCGGCAAGGTGACCGAATACTACACCTCCTTTGAGTTCAAGCCCGTGAAGTTCATCGCCGAAAACGCGACGACCGGCCCCGCCACCGTCATCATCTCGGGCATCGGCACGGGCATGATCTCGACCTGCTGGCCGGTCATCTTCATCGTCATCGGCACCATCGGCGCCTACCTCTGCGCCGCCGGTGAGTTCGCCTTCACGGCGGCCAACATGAATCAGGGTCTCTACGGCATCGGCATCGCTGCCGTGGGCATGCTCTCCACGCTCGGCATCACGCTGGCGACGGACGCCTACGGCCCCATCTCCGACAACGCCGGCGGCAACGCCGAGATGAGCGGTCTGGGTGAGGACGTGCGCTCGCGCACCGACGCCCTCGACGCCCTCGGCAACACCACCGCCGCCACGGGCAAGGGCTTCGCCATCGGCTCGGCCGCCCTCACCGCTCTCGCCCTGCTCGCCTCCTACATCGAAGAGCTCAAGATTGCCGCGCTCAAGCTCGGCGAGAACTTCCAAGTGGTGGGCGACATCACCAGCGCTCAGCTTGCCAAGATGAACATCGCGGAGTTCATGGCCTCCTTCGACGTCACGCTCATGAACCCGAAGGTGCTGCTGGGTATCTTCATCGGCGCGATGCTCTCCTTCCTCTTCTGCGGTCTGACGATGAACGCCGTCGGTCGCGCCGCCAAGAGCATGGTGGAAGAGGTGCGCCGCCAGCTCTCCGACAAGGACGTGCTCGAAGGCCGCAAGAAGGCTGACTACGCCCGCTGCGTGGGCATCTCCACTCAGGGTGCTCAGCGCGAGATGATCGTTCCGTCGCTCATCGCCGTGGTCACCCCGATCCTCACCGGCATCGTGCTCGGCGTGCCCGGCGTGTTCGGCCTGCTGGCCGGCGGTCTGGCCGGCGGCTTCGTGCTGGCCGTCTTCATGGCCAACTCCGGCGGTGCTTGGGACAACGCCAAGAAGTACATCGAGACCGGCGACGCGCCCTTCTGCGGCAAACACACGCCGATTCACGATGCTTCCGTCGTGGGCGACACCGTGGGCGATCCCTTCAAGGACACCTCCGGCCCCTCGCTCAACATTCTCATCAAGCTCATGAGCATGGTCTCCATCGTGACGGCCGGTCTCAACATCGCCGTGACGCTTCTGTAAGCCTCGGCACGAGCAAGTTCACTGCGGCCGACTCGCCCTTGCGGGAGAGTCGGCCGCACCGTTTTTTTGCCGCTGATGGCCTCGGTTATCCTTGCATCAGCCGAGGGGCTGTGATAGAATCGCGCGAACTCACGCACACTACTACTTACCGACCATGGATAAACTCATCGTTGAGGGCGGCCACCGCCTCAAGGGCACCGTGAATATCAGCGGCTCCAAAAATGCCTCTCTGCCTATTCTCGCGGCAACGTTACTGACGGATGAGCCGGTGCGCATTTCGCGCGTCCCCGATGTGTCGGACACCAACTACATGCTCCAGATTCTCAGCCAGCTGGGAGCCTCTGTCGAGCGCAGCAGCGGCACGGTGCGCGTGGAGAGCCCCGACGGCATCAGCTCGAGCGCCTCGTACGAACAGGTTCGCAAGATGCGGGCCAGCATCTGCCTGCTCGGCCCCATGATGGCCCGCATGAAGCGCTGCACGCTCCCTCTGCCCGGCGGCTGCGTCATCGGTGATCGCCCGGTCGACCTGCACGTTCGCGCCATTCAGGCGCTGGGAGCTCGCGTACGCGTGAAGGGCGGCAACCTGCTCATCGAGGCCCCCAACGGTCTCGTCGGTAACACGGTTGACATGCGCGGCGACAACGGCCCGACGGTGCTCGGCACGGACAACCTCATGATGGCCGCCGTGCTCGCCCGCGGCACCACCGTCATCGAATCGGCCGCCCGCGAGCCCGAAGTGGTCGACTTGGCCAACTTCCTCAACAAGATGGGAGCGCGCATCGAAGGAGCCGGTTCACGCACCATCACCATTCACGGCGTCGAGGCGCTCCACGGCTGCGAGCACACGGTCATTCCCGACCGCATTGAGGCGGGCACCTTCATGGTGGCCGGAGCCATGATCAGCGACGGGCTGCACCTCAACCGCATCTGCCGCGAGCACGTTACGGCCATTGCCAACCTGCTCACCGAATGCGGGCACCACGTCGAGTTCAGCGACGACGGCCGGAGCGTTTTCGTGCGCCCGGGCGAACACCCCACCAGCGGCAAGATCACCACCAACCCCTATCCCGGCTATCCGACCGACATGCAGGCGCAGATGACGGCGCTCTTCGCCGTCACGCCGGGCATCAGCGTCGTCAAAGACACCATCTTCCCGCAGCGCTTCATGCACTGCTCCGAGCTCAAGCGCATGGGTGCCAACATCAAGGTCGACAGCGGGACGGCCATCATCACGGGCGTTGAAAGCCTCTCGGCCGCCCCCGTGATGGCCAGCGACCTGCGCGCTTCGGCGGCACTCGTCCTCGCCGCGCTCGCCGCCGAGGGGACGACCGAGATTCATCGCCTCTACCACATCGACCGCGGCTACGAGATGCTCGATGACAAATTGATGAGCATCGGAGCGCACGTCAGGCGCGTGCCGGACGTTGAAGAGAGCCCCTCTCTCCAAGGCTGATTTCCGCCGCGCCGCCGCGGCGGCGCGTTCCGCTCCTCATGAAGAAGCGCCTGCTGCCACTCGCATCGATCACGCTGGCGCTCGCTCTGTTGCTGACGGCGGCTTGGGTCATCTACGTCGGCATGGGCAAGAGCGAGGCCGACCGCCTCTGCCGCGAGCGCTTCTGTTACGCCTGCCACGGCGACGGCTTCACCGAGCCGCTGGCCTGCCTGAAGTCGCGGGAGGCGGGAAGCCCCATGACGCCGCTCATCATCGAGGCGCTGCGCCGCGAACACCCGAGAATCGCCGAGGAGCAGCTGCAAGTCATCGCCGAGGAGATCGCCCGCCGCCAGCTGCCGGCCATCGACGCCCGGCAGCAAAGCCGGCGCGGAGAGCGTCTCTACATCGCGAAATGCGCCGCCTGCCACGGCAGCAAGGGCGAGGGCAAGCCCGGGCAATACCCGCCGCTCGCCGGCTCGGAGTGGCTCACGGACGAGCCCTCGCGCCTGCCCGAGATTCTCCGCCTCGGCCTCCGCGGCCCGATCAGCGTGAAGGGGGAGCCCTGGGATGAAATCATGCTGCCGCCCGGTCTGAGCGACTCCGACCACGAGCCGGTCATTCAGTATCTGCGCGAGCGTTTTGCCCGCCCCTGAGGCCGCAGCGGCCGACCTCCGCCCGAGGAGCGTGCGGCGCTCTTTTTCGGTGCGCCGATGTGAAAATGATAAAAAAAATGCCGATGCCGTAGATTTTTATCTCCGGGTGCGTTCTCAAGGGCAAAGGGCTCTGCCCGAACAAATACATCACCATGAAAAGTGCCTACATTATCTCCCTCATTGCTTCTCTGCCTCTGATGGCTCAGGAGCCCGCTCCGCAAGTGAATCCGCCTGCCCAGCCCGCTCCTCCCGTTGTCAACGAACAGCCCGCTCCTGCTCCCGAGCAGATCAACGCCCCCGTGAAACCCGAAGGGGCTATGCCGGCGGCTGCTCAGCCCGCCAAGCCCGATTTCCGCGGTCCGCGCGGCCCGAAGGGCAAGCCCGGCTTCGACGGTCGTCGCGGGCCGAAGGGTCCTCAGGGTCGCCCCGGCTTCAAGGGCCCGAAGGGTCCTCAGGGCCAGCCCGGCTTCAAGGGTCCCAAGGGTCCGAAGGCTCAGTGCAACGGTCAGCAGGGTCCCCGCAAGGGCGGTCTGCGTTTCGAGATGAAGCGTCCCGGCTTCGGTTGTCAGTTCGTCCTGCGCCAGCAGCGTCCGGGCTGCGGCTGCGGCAAGATGATGCCCCAGCGTCCCGGCTTCGGCGGCAAGTTCGCCCCGCGCCATCATCGTCAGGGCTTCGGCTGCGGCATGATGATGCCCCAGCGCCCCGGCTTCGGCGGTCAGTTTGCTCCGCGCCATCATCGTCAGGGCTTCGGCTGCGGCATGATGATGCCCCAGCGTCCCGGCTTTGACGGCAAGTTCGCTCCGCGCCATCATCGTCAGGGCTTCGGCTGCGGCATGATGATGCCCCAGCGCCCCGGCTTTGACGGCAAGTTCGCTCCGCGCCATCATCGTCAGGGCTTCGGC
>DXFQ01000163.1 GCA_019114365.1 Candidatus Parakkermansia intestinigallinarum
AGATGTGTATAAGAGACAGCTGCTATAAGAGGGGCGGCAAAAGTGTTACCTATGTGAGTGAACAAAAGTGTAACCTATGTGGGTAAACTACCCCTTTCCTCCCGTCCCCCCCCCATGTACAGCATGAACCCCACTCCTCAAACCGACGGCCCGCTGCCGGCCTCTCCCGACCCCCTCTTCGATGAGCCCGTCATGCGGCGCGGCACCGACTCCGCCAAATGGAACAGCGACTCCCGAGACGACATCCTTCCCCTCTGGGTCGCCGACATGGACTTCCGCACCGCCCCGCCCATCATCGACGCGCTCCGGCAGCGCGTGCAGCACGGCATCTTCGGCTACGTGAGCGTCCCCGCCGCCTGCGATCAGGCCCTCATCAACTGGTGTGCGCGGCGGCACAACTGGAGCTTCCCTGCCGAGCACATCCTGCACACAAGCGGCGTCGTCCCCGCGATTTCCGCCGTGCTGCGCGCCCTCACGCGTCCCGGCGACGGCGTGCTGGTGCAGACCCCCGTCTACAACTGCTTCTTCTCCTCCATCCGCAACATGGGCTGCCGCGCCATCACAAGCCCCCTGCGCCCCGAGGGAGATCACTACGTCATGGACTTCGAGGATCTGGAGCAACGCGCCGCCGATCCCCGCACGACCGTCATGCTGCTCTGCAACCCCCACAACCCCGTCAGCCGCGTCTGGACACCCGATGAACTCGAGCGCCTCAGCGACATCTGCCGCCGCCACCGCCTCGCCCTCGTCTCCGACGAAATCCACGGCGATCTCGTCCTGCCGGGCTACCGCTACACCCCCTGCGCCTCTCTGCCCGGCAACCAAGGCAGCTGCATCACCCTCCTGTCGGCCGGCAAAGCCTTCAACATCGCCGGGCTACAGCTCGCCTTCATCGTCTGCCCCGAGCCCGAAACCCGTCGGCGCATCGACAAAGCCATCAACATCCATGAAGTCTGCGACGTCAACCCCTTCGGCGTCGCCGCCTCCACCGCCGCCTACACGCACGGAGAAGAGTGGCTCAAACGCCTGATGATCTACCTTCAGGGAAACTATCGCGAGCTCTGCGACTTCTTCAGCCGCCACCTGCCCGGCCTCCCCGTCACCCGCCTCGAAGGCAGCTACCTCGTCTGGGTCGATTGCCGCAGCCTGCTGCCCGGCCCCGCGGGTGACCCCGGCAGAGCCGACGCCGAGCCCTCCCTCGCCGATCGACTGTTTAACGCCACCGGACTTCGCCTCAACGGCGGAGAGCTTTACGGCGCGGAGGGCTACGGCTACTTGCGCTGGAACATCGCCTGCCCGCGCCGCCTCCTCCGCGACGCGCTGGATCGCTTCCGCCGCTTCGTCGCCTCCCTCTGACGCCGCCCCCGCCGCTTTCACCCCGCCGCTGCCGTCCTGCGCTGTTGCCGTCCTGCGCTGTTGCCGCCCTGCGCCGCTGCCGCTGCCGCCTCGTCCGTTCCGCTTCCCGTGCTCGCCCTCCGTCTTGCCCATGCCCTCCGCCCCCGCACGCCTGGCTGCCATCCTGTTGGCCTACTTCCTGATCTACGTCGTCTGGGGGTCGACCTACTATGTCATCGGCGTCGCGCTGCGTGAAATTCCCCCCTTCCTGCTCGGAGCTTGGCGCTTCAGCATCGCCGGGGCCGTGCTGCTGCTCATCTGTGCGCTGCGCGGCGAGCGCATCTTCGCCCCGCAGCTGCTGCGCTGCTCCGCCGTCAGCGGCGTCGTCCTCCTCTTCGTCGACATGGCCGTCATCATGCTCGCCCAGCGCTACATCACCAGCAGCCTCGTCGCCATCCTCGCCTCCTCCACCGCCATCTGGATCATGCTGCTCGATCTGCCCGAGCGCCGCCGCAGCGGCTACCGCCCCCGAGCCGTCGCCGGCATCCTCATCGGCTTCATCGGCGTCGCCGCCCTCTACGCCGAACAACTCCTTGCCGACAGCCTCGCCGCAGGGCAGGGCAGCCGCGGCATCCTGCTGCTCATCGCCGGCTGCATCTCGTGGGCTCTCGGCACACTCTACGCCAAATACCGCAGCCCCGGCACCGAAACCCGCAACAGCTTCGCCGGAGCCGGCTGGCAAATGATCTTCGCCGCCGGCATGTTCTGGCTCGGCGCTGCCGCCGGCGGAGAAAGCCTCTGCCCGGCCGCCCTCAGCCCCACCGCCCACCTCAGCCTGCTCTACCTCATCTTCGCCGGCTCCCTGCTGGCCTACACCGCCTACATCTGGCTGCTCAGCGTGCGCCCCGCCGCCGAAGTCGCCACCCACGCCTACGTCAACCCCGTTGTCGCCATCCTGCTGGGCGTCACCCTCGGCCACGAAGACGTCAGCCTCCTCCAAATCCTCGGGCTGATCGTCATCCTGATCGGCGTCCTCCTCGTTGAACTCCACCATCCCCGCTCCCGAACATGACCCGCTCCCACCGCTCCTCCCCGGCAGACACCCCGCCAAACACTCACCTCACCCCGCTGAGCAAAGCCGAGGCCGACCCCTCCCCCGTCGTCCCCGACCCCCCTGCGGCACCCGAGCCGCCGTCGGCAAGCCCCGCCCGAACCGCGCCCCTCCTGCCCACCCAAGCAGGCGAGCGCTACATGATTCTGGACAGCCTGCGTGGCTTCGCCATCCTCGGCATCGCCCTGGCCAACTATCCCGAGCTCTCCCTCTACCGCTTCCTGCCCGAGGAGGCCGCCGCCGCACTGCCCGTCAGCGGCTGGGACCACGCCCTCAACTTCATCGTCCACAGCCTCATCGACGGCAAATTCTACACCATCTTCTCGCTGCTCTTCGGCATCGGCTTCTCCATCATCCTGCAAAACACCACCCGCAAAGGCGGGCGCGTCCTGCCCCTCTTCATGCGGCGCATGCTTCTGCTGGCCCTCATGGGCCTGCTGCACCTCACCTTCATCTGGAGCGGCGACATCCTGCTGCTCTACGCCCTCATGGGCATGCTGCTGCCCTTCTTCCGCAAACTCCCGGATCGCGTCCTACTCAGCAGCGCCCTAGCCCTCCTCCTGCTGCCCGTCGGCATCGACGCCGCCTGCGAATACGCGGGGCTGCATCCCGCCGCCTTCTTCGTGCAGCTGCAGCAGCAAGCCTGCGCCCACAGCGGCATCACCCCCGACAACTTCGCCACCTGGCTGCGCGACGCCGACAGCTATGCGGGCATCTTCGACTTCCTCATCCAAGGCGCCGCCGTGCGCGCCCAAGAATTCATCGACGGCAACCGCTACTTCAAAGTCCTCGGCCTCTTCCTGCTCGGCTTCCTCATCGGCCGCCACCGCCTCTACGCCCGCCTCGGCGAGCACCGCCGAGCCCTGCGCCGCCTCACCCTCATCGGCGGCAGCGTCGGCCTCCTCCTCTCCCCGCTCTTCGCCTGGAGCTCCATGAACGGCCGGCCTTGGGGCATCGCCGCGCACAGCCTCATCTACACCCTCAGCGTCTACCCCCTCGCCTTCGCCTACGTGGGCCTCATCTGCCTCGCCTACCTGCGCCACGGCAGCGCCGCCCCCTTCCGCCTGCTCGCCGCTCCCGGGCGCATGGCCCTCACCAACTACCTCACGCAATCCCTCATCGGCGTCCTGCTCTACTACGGCATCGGCCTCGGCCTCGGCGCCTCCCTGCCGCTGGTCGGCGTCGAACTCATCGCCCTCCTCATCTTCATCGCTCAAATCATCCTCAGCAGCCTCTGGTTGAGCGCCTTCCGCTACGGCCCCCTCGAGTGGATCTGGCGCATCCTCACCTACGGGCGCTACTTCCCCTGCCGCCGCTGACGCGTTTCGGCCTGTTCAAGCGCCGAAGCGCCCCCGGACTCTCCCTCTCAACAAACAAGACACAGCACCCCACCATGAACCCCACCCCTTCCTCCGTGAAAATCCCCTCCCTCCTCCTCGCCCTAGCCCTTTCGGCAGCAGCGCCTCAGCCGTCGCTGTCACAACAGGAGGCCGCCGTGTCCGCCGTGTCCGCAGAGGCCGCCGAGGCGGACGCCCTCTCCCTCGGTGAGCAAAGCCCGCGGCCTAGCCGAGAGCTCTTCGGGAATCTGCCCTCGTCGCTCAGCCTCACCGACCCCGAGCTCATGACCATCATCCGGAGCTTCACCGACGGCGACATCGTCGCCGCCGGAAAGCTTGACACGGCCACCCGCGAACTCATCGCCTGCATCCAACTCCTCTACCTTCAGCAGACACCGCAGCTCCGCCAACACGCCGAAGCCGCCCTGCGCGCCGGAGCCTCCCCCATACAGCTTCGGGAAGCCCTCTACCAGTGCACCCCCTTCCTCGGCTACCCGCGCGTCCTGCCCGCCGTCGAGGCCCTCAATGAGGTCTTCCGCTCCCGCGGCATCGAGCTGCCTCTCGAATCACAGGGCACCACGACAAGAGAGAATCGCTATGAGCGCGGCCTCGCCATCCAGACACCCCTCTACGGGAACGAAATCGCCCGGAATCTCGCAGGCGTACCCGGCGGTGCAGGGCAGCAGGTCGCCCGCTTTCTCACCGAGTACTGCTTCGGGGACTTTTACACGCGGGGCGGGCTGACGCTTCGGCAGCGCGAGCTGCTGCTCTACAGCCTCCTGATCGCCATGGATGCCGACGCGCAACTGCCGCCGCACACACGAGCCTGCATGAAACTGGGCATCAGCCGTGAAACCCTCGCAGACGTCGCCCTCCAATGCCTGCCCTACGTCGGTTTCCCGCCCGTCATGAAGGCCCTCAAAGTCATCGAAAACACCGAAGAGCCGCCCCCGAGCAGCGCCGCGCCGCAGAACGCCGCCGCGGCCACCCCCCTCGTACGCCTCTCGCGCATCGAAGTCGACCCTCAGCAACTCGACGCCTACAATGCCCTGCTGCGCGAGGAAATCGAAGCCTCAATGCGGCTCGAACCCGGCGTGCTGACCCTCTACGCCACCGCGGAAAAAGAGCACCCGCACCGAGTCACCATCCTCGAAATCTACGCAGACACCGCCGCCTACCGCTCCCACCTCCAAACTCCGCACTTCCGCAAATACAAACAAGGCACCCTCAACATGGTGCAAAAACTCGAACTCATCGACTCCACCGCCCTCATCCCCGACTTAACCATCAAACCCCGCACCCGATAACATGAAACAACGCCTCCTTGGCCGAAGCGGCCTTCGCGTCTCCGCCCTCGGCTTGGGCTGCATGGGCTTCACCCAGAGCTACCCGCCCTATCCGGAGAAACGCGACGCCATCGCCACCATCCGCCGGGCTGTAGAAGCCGGCATTACCTTCTTTGACACCGCCGAAGTCTACAGCATGTTTCGCAACGAAGAACTCGTCGGCGAAGCACTGGAACCCCTGCGCGACGAAGTCGTCATCGCCACCAAGTTCGGCTACGACATGAGCCGCGTGAACTTTGAAGGCAGCGAGCGTCCCGTCGAACTCTCCGGCAAGCCTGCCGTCATCCGCCGCGCCGTCGAAGGCTCCCTCAAGAGACTGCGCACGGATCACATCGACCTCTATTACCAGCATCGGGTCGATCCCCACACCCCCATCGAAGAAGTGGCTGCCGCCCTTGCCGAACTCATTCGCGAAGGCAAAGTCCTCCACTGGGGACTCTCTGAAGCCTCCGCCGCCACCGTGCGGCGAGCTCACGCCGTCTGCCCGGTCACCGCCGTCCAGAGTGAATATTCGCTCTGGTACCGCAAGCCGGAACAAGACCTGCTGCCGACGCTCGAAGAGCTCGGCATCGGCTTCGTCCCCTTCAGCCCCTTGGGCAAGGCCATGCTCACCGGGCGCTTCAACCGCAGCACCACCTTCAGCAACGACGACTTTCGCAGCACCATCCCGCGATTCTCCCGGCAGAACATGCAGCAAAACGTCGCCTTGGTCGAATGCGTACAGCAATGGGCGGAGCGCAAACGGGCGACTCCGGCGCAAATAGCCTTGGCCTGGCTGCTGGCGCAAAAAGCTTGGATCGTCCCCATCCCGGGCTCCAAGCGCATCGAGCGCATCCGAGAAAACGCCGCCGCAGCCGATCTCACGTTCACGCCCGAGGAGCTGCGCGAAATGCGTGCTCGGCTGGAAGCCATCCCCATCGTCGGAGCCCGTTATCCCGAAGAACAGGAAAAACTCACCGGCCTGTAAACCCGTGCATCGATCCGGCAGCGCTGTCGATCCGGCAGCGCCGCCGCGCCGCCCCTTGCCCGGTGAGCAGCATCGCTCAGAAGGGTGCGCCGCTGCCCATCGTCAGCACAAGCGCCTTCCCCCGCCCGCTCCGGCCACGCGACGCGAAACCGCGGGCGAACGAAGCGCCCGAAAAGCGAAGACGGCAGCTCCCTTGGCCTCAAATCAGTCCCCTGAAAAAATCAAAACGGGGCGTCGCCGCGCCTTGCCCGAGAGTTTGAGCTCTTCCGGCTCGTCCGGCGCGGCATAAAAATCAAAGAGATAGGGGGCGCCTCCCGCCTCCCGAACCCGTTTCGCGTACGCGGGCGGCCGATCTCGGTCGGGCGGGGTGATCATGATCCGCAGCCCCCGCTCCCGAGCCTTCAGCGTCGCATAGCCGGGGAAAGACCTGATGTACTGTTTCCAGACCCGCTTCTCATCCCGATGGGGCGTGGTAAGCCCCTCCTCATCACAGCTCACCGTATACCGACCAACGCCCGGCACATAGCCTTCCCCGTCGCGAAGCTCCGTCACTTGCTCCGAAACCTCCTCCTCCGTCTCGACCAGACTGTAGGCGATGGGCGGCAGCTTGCCCCGTGCGTCGCCTCCCTCGATCAGCGTCAGAACCGCAAAATAGCCCCTCAACTCCTCGGGCATCCCTTGCAGGCTGCGAACCCCTCGCGCAGGCGGAGGCAGCGCCCGCGCCTTCTCCGTCCACCGCCACGGAGCCTCGGGAGCGCCGCCCGCCTCAACCCAGCCCTGCTGCTCAAGCTGGTATAACAACCACAGATTATCCATCAACGGCGCCAGCCGGATCTCACCGTCCGACAGGAAGGAGGCGGGCAAATAGGGCGCAAAGCCCGAGACGAACCCGCCCACCATGGAAGGGAAGGCAGGCGTCTCCCTTTTCCCGGGGATGAAGTAGATGTGGCCCTTCATCCCTCGGCAGCAGAGCGCGGCTATCCGCCTCAAATCCAAGCGCTCCAGAAAGGGGTTGATATCCGGCGCGTAGTCGCAGGGCGTCAGCGGCGTGTACATCGTTTCATCGAAAATAGGCCACTCCCCCGGACGGGCGCTGAGCTTCTTCCCCGTCGGGCGCCCGTGCGTTCTCACATTCGTCGCCGGGCTCAAGCGGTAGGGCGTGTAGCGAGAGTCGATGGAGTCAAACAACAACCAAGTGCGGAAGGCGGCGCGCTTGTAGAGCTCCGCCCCCGCCCCTCATCCGAAAGGCCGGAATGAGACTGACAGGACGTCGCAAGACTCGCGAACAAGAAGAGAAGAAAGAAACAGACGCGTTTCATAGGGGCCGAGCTTGAGGCTATGATATCCTCTCACAAAAGTCAAGAGAAAAGCCGACGCCCGCCTCGCACTCGCTCGCCTCGCACCCGCCGACCGGCACCCCCCCCGCAGCGCTTCTCGCGCCGCGCATCCCCGTGGCCTCATGACGCACGGCCGCCCGTCCGCTCGCGGAAACGGCGGAGGAGCAGCTGCCCGTATTCGGCATAGGAGAGAGAGGACGCATAGGTCGCGGCGTACTCATCCAGCTCCCAGGGCAGAAAACGATTGCGCTCGGAGACCTCCGTATCTCCCACCTCCCAATTCAGGTAATCACTCAGACAGGCCTGCTGAGCCTCATCGAGGTACGTGCACTGCGAGCGCATATGCAGGATGAGATCGCTGTCCGGCTCATGACCGGGGTAAAAAGGCACAACGCCGTGGAGTGCGCCGATCATAAAGCGCGGCAGCAGAAAACGGTACGCGTGCGGCCCGGCATAACTCAGGGAGCAGGAACAGGCAGCGAGCAGATCATCGGGAATATTCCGCCAATCGTCGCGCTCCTCCAGCGGAGCCAGAAGAGCCTGAGCATTCGCCGGCAAATACTCATCCTCGGCCTCGCCCCCGATCAGCACGCGCACCTCGCGATGGCAGGTGACACCGGCAAAGGCTTCATGGATCCTCTCTTCCAACTCCCGGACAAAGGGCGTCTGCTCCTCCTCCTCTTCGGGCACATAGAGACGGCGCCGTTGCTCGATCGTGCGCCAAAAATCCGCGGCAAGGCGCAGCGTCTCGCGATCAAAACGGCGAAACAGCACCTTCGCGGCAGCCGAGCCGAAAACCTTTCTGCGTTGAGCCATCACCTTCTCGTAACTGAAAAAAACATAACATATGTTGCCGAGCCCGTCAAGAGCTTTCCCGACCCCCGGCCCGCTCCCCCCTCCGGCTGGTATTCCCCACAGACCTCGATTCCCAAAATAACGATGAAAACTTCACCTGACGGAGAAGGCCTTACGGAAGGGCTTCTTCATGGGGCATGCCGGTGCCGGATGCTGCGGCACTCGGTCGGGCGGCGGCCGGCAGGCGGCGGACGATCAGGGCATCCAGCGCAGAGAAAACGCTCGGCGGCAGGGCAAAGAGATTCGGGTATTTACCCTCGAGCGGCGGGTAAAAGTCTTTCCAGTCCAGCCGGCAGACCGGGCGCCCCGCCGCGTCGTAGAAAATCAGGGTCGGGAATTGGTCGGAACAAGCATCATCGCAGTAATAGTCATCAGCCTCATCCACCGGGATAATGCGGCCGTAGGACTCGGGGTGATACACCGTGTGGCGCAGGAGCGAGTCGATGAAGAATCGGGCTTCGCTGCCCTCCAGGCAGACGCAGGCAGACGGCAGCGGAGTCCAGGTGTCCTCGCGGCTCCATTGCCAGCAGACTCT
>DXFQ01000164.1 GCA_019114365.1 Candidatus Parakkermansia intestinigallinarum
CGGCGCCGGCACCTTCTCCGACGGCAAACTCTTCACCCGCGCCACCAAGAGAGGCCCCGTGAGCGAAATCTACGAAACCTTCGTCGCCCACGGTGCCGACCCCGCCATCCTCACCGACGCGCACCCGCACATCGGCTCCAACCGCCTGCCCAATATCATCAAAGCCATGCGCGAAAGCATCCTCGGCGCAGGCGGCGAAGTGCACTTCCGCAGCCGGGTCGACGGCCTGCTGCGCAGCGCCGACGGCCGCCGCCTGCTGGGCGTGCGCTGCGCGAACGGGCAGGAGTACAGCGGAGACGCCGTCATCCTCGCCACCGGGCACAGCGCCCGAGACATCTACCGCCTGCTGCAGCGCGAAGGCCTGCTGCTGGAGCGCAAAGCCTTCGCCGTCGGCGTGCGCATCGAGCACCCCCAGAGCCTCATCGACCGCGCCCAATACCACCTGCGCCCCGGCGAAGCCCGCCCCGAAGCCCTGCCTGCCGCCCGCTACACCCTCGCCACCAAAATCGACGGCCGCGGCGTGCACTCCTTCTGCATGTGCCCCGGCGGCTTCATCGTGCCCGCCGCCACCGAAAACGACGAAGTCGTCGTCAACGGCATGAGCCTCTCGCGGCGCAACTCCCCCTTCGCCAACTCCGGCTTCGTCGTCACCGTCGAACCCGAAGACACCGACCTCTACCTGCCCGAATACGGAGCCCTCGCCGGCATCGTCTGGCAGAAAGAGCTTGAAATCGCCACCGCCAACGCCGGCGGCGGCCGGCAGAAAGCCCCCGCGCAACTCGCCGTCGACTTCCTCGCCAAGCGCCTCAGCCGCAGCCTGCCGCGCAGCAGCTACCACCCCGGCCTGAGCGCTTGGGATCTCAACGCCCTGCTGCCCGACGGCATCGCGCGGCGCATGGCCGAGGGCCTGCGCCTCTTCAACCGCAAACTCCACGGCTTCGCCGGCGAAGAAGCCCTGCTCATCGGCTGCGAAACCCGCACCAGCTCCCCCGTGCGCATCCCCCGCGACGAGCACAGCCTCCAGCACCCGCAACTCAGCGGGCTCTACCCCTGCGGCGAAGGCGCGGGCTATGCCGGCGGCATCGTCTCGGCCGCCCTCGACGGGCGGCACTGCGCCGAAGCCGTCGCCGCCGCCCTCTGAGAACAGCCTCAGACGGAGCTTCCCCGGCCGGAGCTGCCCGGGCTCTCCCCGCCGCAGCCCCGCATCAGCCGAGCGCCGCAGGAAAGTCAGAGCAGGGGAGCGAAAGCGAAGGGGAATGCGAGAAGGGAAATCCCCGAGCAAAAGAGCCGGCGGAGGGGCGGAGCGGCGGAAGCGCCGCAAAAAAAACGCCTCTCAGCCGCTCAAACTCGGGCTTTTGAGTTGAACTGCCCGCCGCGCATGCTATAATCAGCCCAACTATGAGTACTGACGCTACCAAAACCGAGCTACCCGCCTCGGTGAAACGCTATGCCATGTACCTGATGTTCATGGCCGGTCTCGGTGGTCTTCTCTACGGCGTAGACGTCGGCATCATCGCCGCCGCCCTGCCGTACATCGAAGCAACCTCCGACTACACGCCCCAGCAACTCTCCATTGTTGTGGCGGCGGTGCTTCTCGGCTCCGTTCTCTCCTCACTCTTCGCCGGCATGCTGGCAGAGTGGCTCGGGCGCAAGAAGGTCATCATCATCTCGGCCTTCCTCTTCACCCTGAGTATTCCCGTCATCTGCACCTCGGCGAGCTTCGAGGCTCTCATGGCCGGTCGAATCCTCCAAGGCGCCTCCGCCGGCCTCGTCGGCGTGGTCGTGCCGATGTATTTGGCCGAATGCCTTGATGCCAGCTCGCGCGGCAAGGGCACGGGCATGTTCCAGTTCCTGCTGACAATCGGCCTTGTCTTTGCAGCCCTCATCGGCCTTGTCACCACCAAGATTGTCGGTGCGGCTGATGACGTCACAATCGAAACCGTCTCCAAAGCGAACGCTTGGAAGACCATCTTCTGGTGCTCGTCCCTTCCCGGCATCATCCTCTTCCTCGGTGCCTTCCGCCTCAAGGAATCCCCGCGCTGGCTCTACCGCCGCGGCCGCAAGGAAGAAGCCCTCAGCTCCCTGGCCGCCAACAACGGCGATGAAGCCGCCAGCGAGATTCTCGATGAAATGATTGCTGCGGACAAAGCTGAAGCCGAAAACAAGGCCGCTGCCAAAGAAGCCGCCAAGGGCGACTCGCTCTTCCAGCGCAAATACGTCATCCCCTTCATCCTCGCCGTCGTCGTGCTTGCCTGCACGCAGGCCACGGGCATCAACTCCGTGCTCAACTACTCCGTCAAGGTCTTCCAGCAGGCGGGTCTCCAAGGTGAGCAGGCCAACTACGCCGACCTCGCCATCAAGGTGGTCAACATGCTCATGACCATCGTCGCCGTCTCGCTGGTCGACAAGAAAGGCCGCAAGTTCCTGCTCATGGTCGGCACGCTCGGCATCATCGTCGGCCTCGTCGGCGTCGGCCTCATGTTCAGCATGCTTGAGAACAAGCGCGTGGACGTCACCGAATACGCCAAGAGCCTTGTCCGTGACAACGCCGTCCTGAAGCTCTCGACCGAAGACGCCGTCAAGTGGGCGCGCGACAACAAAGCCGAGGGCTGGGATGACGCCTTCGTGCAGGGCGAATCCGTCGCCCCGGGCATGCAGCTCATCGTCACCTACCACCAGGGTGACGACAGCAACCAAGTCGTCGCCGAGCACTTCGACCGCGCCGCCGCCATGAAGAGCGTCAACGAAGCCCTCGCCAACCCCGCTGACGCCTACGCCGACGGAGCCATGGCCCCCGTCGACGTCGCCGCTGCCCGCGCGGACTTCATGAAGAACCTCGACAAGAAGGCCGAAGCCTCCGCCCGCCTCTCCGACAAGATCCGCAGCGGCAAGGTCGCCCTCCGCGACGGCATCGGCGAAGAGGATAAAGAAGCCATCATCAAAGAGCTTCAGCGCTTGGAGAAGAACTCCGACCGCGCCATCATCGACCCCGGCTTCGTCGGCCGCGCCACCTTCCTGGACAAGCTCTGCTTCTGGAGCGACATCCAAGAGCCCGGCACCCTCAAGGAGCTCGAAATCGTCCGCGCTGAAATCGGCATGAAGCCCGGTGCCGTCACCGGCTGGGCCGTCACCGCCTTCTTCATCATCTTCATCGCCTTCTACGCCGCCGGCCCGGGCGTCTGCGTCTGGCTGGCGCTCTCCGAGCTCATGCCCAACCGCATCCGCGCCAACGGCATGGCCATCGCCCTGCTGATCAACCAAGGCGTCTCGACGACCATCGCCGGCGTCTTCCTGCCCTGGGTGGGCGCCTGCGGCTACTCCAGCGTCTTCTTCACGCTGGCCGGCTTCACGGTCATCTACTTCATCACCGCCGCCTTCTTCCTGCCGGAAACCAAGGGACGCACGCTCGAAGAAATCGAGCAGTACTTCACCACCGGCAAGATGCCCAAGAGCAAAGACGAAGAAGAGGCCAAGGCCTGACGGTTCGGCAGACCTCAGGCGGCCTCACGGGCCCGATCTCACGGCCGGCACCCGCAGCAAGCGGGTGCCGGTTTTTTTGCCCCTGCATTCAAACGCAGGTATTGACATGCAGACATATTGCGATACACTCAACGGCGTATGAGTGGGACCTGCAATCCTCACCGGTTGCAGGCGGTGCCCGGGGCATCGCATAATCCGCATAGCCCTGAGCTTGTCTCAGGGCTTTTTTATGTTGAAGGAGAAGGCCATGAACCATGACAAGTCGTAACGCTGTTTTGATGAACAAGCTCGACCATAACCCTGCAGAAAATCAATAAAACCTACACCGATAGCCATTCGGAATGCGCCATACACCACCGTACCCTCAAGCACATTGCCGATGTTGAACATCTAGCTGTTTGGGTATTCGTCGAGTTCTGCACATTCGGCAATCTGACAGCGCCGGAGCAAGTTTCCCGAACTTCTGACAGGTGCGGAAAAGACAGCCGCAGTACTGTGTGTGTGCGCGCTTGGCTCCTGCGTACCATTGCGCCGAAGAGCCGTTGGTGCGAACGAGTCAAAAATGTTTTTGATCGCATGAGCGAATATCCGAATCTCTGCCGTGACATGGGGTTCGGGACCGCTGCTTGGAAGCTGCACCCGCTCCGGCAGGCGCATTGACGGCATCACCGTGAGGAAAACGCATTGACGGCAGCCGAAAAACAGCGTATGCTCAGCACATGGACGCAACGACAGCATACAAGGTGGCCGACATGAGCCTCAAGGACTGGGGACGCAAAGAAATCACCATCTCCGAATACGAAATGCCCGGCCTCATGGCCTGCCGTGAAAAATACGGTCCGCAGAAGCCTCTGGCCGGCGTTCGCATCACCGGCTCGCTGCACATGACCATCCAGACCGCCGTGCTCATCG
>DXFQ01000010.1 GCA_019114365.1 Candidatus Parakkermansia intestinigallinarum
GTTGATGAGCGAAACCTGCCCGCCGCAGGCCAGTTCAAAGGCCAGCAGTTGCTGCAGGCCGTGCAGCAGCGTCGGTTCGCGCTTCGTCCCCGTCGGGTGCATGAGCAGGGGCGCCGCCTTGTCGACCGCGAGAATCTCGTCGTCCTCGTAGAGCACCGAAAACTCGGCGCGCACGGCGATGGGCATCTCGAAGTCCCCGTCGCGTCCCGGCGTACCGCCGCCCCGTTCTCCCTCTCTCATGGCATCGGCCTCCTTCCCGCGCTCGACGTCGGCCTCCTTCCCGCGCTCGGCGTCAAACTCACTCCCGAGCTCGGCGTCAAATCCGCTCCCGCTCTCTGATTCAAGCCCCACCCCGAGCAGCGCGTTCCAACCGCCCGCGCCCCGGCCGAACAGCGTTCCGCACCCATGATCAATCAACGTCAAAAAGCTTCGGATCAACGGGCGCCCACTCGCCGGGAGCCAAGCCCAAGTCCTCGAGCCTCAAGGGACCAATGGAGATGCGGTGCAGCTTCGTCACCGGGGCACCGACGGCGGCCAACATCCGCCGCACTTGGTGGTAGCGACCCTCGTGCAGGGTCAGGCGCCCGCTCGTCGGCGTCTCGCGCACCAGCAGCGCCGGCAGGCAGGGCGTCGTCTCTCCCTCTAGCAGCAGCGAGCCCGACGCAAAAAGCTCGACGGCCGAAGCCGGCACAGGCTCCGCACACTCGTAGGCGTAGACCTTCGGCACGTGGCGCTTGGGGCTGGTCAGCGCGTGGACGAAGCGCCCGTCATCGGTGATGAGCAGCAGGCCGCTCGTCTCCTTGTCGAGCCTCCCCACCGTACTGATACCCTCGCTGCGGCGCAGCCACTGCGGCGGCAACAGGTCATAAACCAAGGTTCCCTGCTCGCGGTGGCTGCAAGAACAGCCCGTCGGCTTGTGAAAGGCGACGTAGAGACCGTTGACGAAGGGCACCGGTTCACCATCCACCAGCAGCTCCGACGGATCCACCTGCTCGGCCGGGCGCCGCAGCACTTCACCGCCGCGGCGGACAAGCCGCCCCGCGCGAATCCAGAGGGGCGCCTCGCGCCGCGAACAATAGCCGTAGCGGCTCAAAACTGCGTCTGCTCTCATGTCAGAGGTATTTTGGCATGATTTTCCTGAAAAACAAGATTGAAATCCGCGCCGCGTTATGTTAAAAGAAAGGAAAGCATGATCGTGGAGGCCGTCAGCCGCCACGCATACTCTCCATCAGCTCCTTTCACATATGATCACCATTATTACCGACCGAGAATTGAACGCCGAGCAACAGGCCCTGTGGCTGAAGGCCAGACAGGCCGTCGGCACCAAGAACTACAAGTATGCCGTCAGCATCCTCAAGACCCTCGTCAAGCGCGCTCCGGGCTTTCTGGAGGGGCGCAAGATTCTGCGCGCCTGCGAGATCAAGAGCGTTCCGGATGCCGGTCGCCGCTCGTCGATCTTCTCGGGCATGAGGGGTATTTCGTCCTCGCGCAAGGATCCGGAAGCGACGCTGAGCAGCGTGGAGGATGATCTGGAGCGCGATCCCTACTCCATTTCGGCCAATGAGTCTCTCTATGCCGCCGCCATTGATCTGAACCTGCCCGACATTGCCGCATTCGCGCTTGAAACGATCTGCCAAGGAACCAACTCTCCCAAGAAGCACCTGCAGATGCTGGCCAAGCACTACATCAAGTACGAGCAGTTCTCGCAGGCGGCTGATACCTACCGCCGCATCATCAAGATTGATCCGACCGACGCCGAGGCCATTCGCGCCGAGAAGGACTGCTCCGCCCGCGCTTCGATGAAGCAAGGCAACTGGGAGGGCTCCGGCGACTTCCGCACCAAGATGAAGAATCAAAATGCCACGACGGATCTCGAGAGCCAAGACAAGGTAGGTCTGACGGCCACGGAGCTTCAAGATCGTCTCACTCAGCTTTCGGCTCAGTACGCGGCGGATCAGAATAACCTTCAGGTGGTGAAGGATATCGCGGGCGTCTACGAGCAGCTCGAGGACTTTGCCAATGCCTACTCCTTCTACGCCTACGCCTACCAGCTCAGCGGCGGTGCCGACGTGGCCATCAATGACAAGGCCATCGAGATGCACGAGCGCGCGATGCAGGCGGAGATTGAATACTACGAGCAGGTCGTGGCGGCCAACCCGAACGACGAGGAGGCCAAGGCTTACCTCGCCGCCCGTCGGCAGGAGGTCAACGACGCCATCGTGGCCGATGCCAAGGCTCGCGTGGAGGCCAACCCGACGGACGCCCAGCTGCAGTTCAAGTACGGCGAGGCTCTCTTCAACGCGGGCAACTTCTCGGAGGCGATCCCGGCGCTCCAGCGTGCCCGCACGAACCCGAATCTGCGCATCAAGGCAATGATGATGCTCGGCAAGTGCTATGCGTCCAAGAACATGAACGACATGGCCATCCGCCAGCTCGAAGAGGCGAACAAGGAGCTGCTGACGATGGACGACACCAAGAAGGAGATTCTCTACCTCATCGGCAACCTCAACGAAGCCTGCGGCAACAAGGAGGCGGCTCTCAAGTGCTACCAGAGCATCTACGAGGTCGACTACGGCTACCGCGATGTGGCGCAGCGCGTGGAGTCGGCCTACGCCAAATAAATCGGCGTCGGCAGGCGGGCTTCCCCTGCCCTCCCGAGCCTCTTTGAACACCCCCGGGTTCGCAGCGACGCGAGCTCGGGGGTTGCCGTTTGGCGCGGTCGTAAGCGGCCTGCCGCCCTTCGGGTGCAGCAGAGGGGCAACAGGGGTGCAGCAGAGAGCAGCAGGGTGCAGCAGAGAGCAGCAGGGTGCAGCAGAGAGCGACAGGGTACGGCAAAATGCAACAGGGGGCGTCAGCCGGACGCCTCCGCAACAAAGTCCGGCCACCAAGCAGGAGGTCTCCGCAGCGGGCTGCGCTCCGAGGCGCGGGAGGACGGCCGAAGCCCCTGCCGACGGCGGCCGTCGGCAGCCGGGTTCGGGCGGGGGGAGCGCTCAGTGCTCGACGCGGCTCAAGAAGCCGTCGAGCTCGGCGAGTTCACGCTGCTGCGCGGGGCAGCTTCTCCGGCGATTGCCCAGCAACAGGCTGCTCTCGCGCTTCCCCGTGAAGCGGTAGTCGCGCACGCCGATGCGGCGCAGCGCCTCCATGCGGTGCTGCAGCTCGGTGTAAAAGAAGAGCGGCAGAGGTCTTTCGTGCGCCAGCGAGCCGAGGTCGATGTTGACCGGCGGCGTTTGCGTGCGCAGGTGCAGAGCCACGCGGCTCAGCCCCACGTCATCGAGCATGCGCCGCATGCGCGAAAAGAGGAAGTCGAGCGGCACCGAGGGCAGCGGGCAATTCTGCTCCAGATACAGCAGAACGGCTCGGGCAATCTCGGCGCGAAAAGGCAGGCGCACGCCTGCGGCGTCCGCCGCCTCCTGAAGCACGGACTCGATCCAGCTCTCGTCGTAGTCGGATACGACGCAGTAGCCCGTCTGCAGCAGCGGGCGAAAATTTCGCGTGGCGATCATTCCAGTGATAGTTTGCGTTGCAGGGGGTCGGTGAGGCTCTTGCGCTCCATGTTGCGAACCAGATCGATGAACTCATCGACACTCTGAAACTGGCGATACACGGAGACGTAGCGAATGTACGCAACGGGATCGATCTGCTGCAGCTTCTCGATCACCTTTCTCCCGATGATAAACGACGGCACCTCGCGCTGATGATCGCGGTGCAACTCGGCAATGATCTCATCGGCCGCCTGATCCAGCACGGCCATGCTCACCGGGCGCTTTTCGCTCGCCTTGACCATGCCGCGCAAAATCTTCTCGCGATCCAGCGCTTCGTACATATTGTCGCGCTTCACCACGCGCAGCTCCGTGCGCTCCAGATGCTCGTAGGTCGTGTAGCGGTAGTTGCAGCGCAGGCATTCGCGGCGACGGCGAATGCAGGTGCCGTCTTTCGACACCCGCGAGTCGATGACCCGATCCTCGAGCCAGCCGCATTGAATGCATCTCATGCCCTGATGTTACCACAAGATCTTGTATCGTCAAGCCGCTTTTACCCGCAGATCTTGCTGCTGTTGCGATAACAACACCGCGCCGTCGCAAGGAAAAGCTGATAGTTAAGAAAGAGTAAGCATTTATTTTTGAATTATTCCAGATTAAACCTTGACAAGGGCGGGCCGAACTGCTATAGTTCCTACGTGCACGGGGCATACGAAACCGGCACAAGCAACACGAAACAGCAAAAAAGAAGACCATGAAATACGTCTGCACGATCTGCGGTGAAGTCATCGAGAGCGACACCATGCCGGAAGTCTGCCCGGTCTGCGGTGCCACGACCTTCGAAGAGCTTAAGGATACGGAAAAGAATTACGCCGATGAGCACCGCGTGGGTGTGGCTCAGGGGCTCGACGCTGAAGTCGTCGAGGGTCTGCGCGCCAACTTCACGGGTGAGTGCTGCGAGGTGGGCATGTACCTCGCCATGAGCCGTCAGGCCGAGCGCGACGGCTACCCGGAGGTTGCCGAGGCTTTCAAGCGCTACGCCTTCGAGGAAGCGGAGCACGCCGCCAAGTTCGCCGAGCTGCTCGGCGAGGTGCTGACGGCCGACACCGCCAAGAACGTGGCCATGCGTGCCGAGGCCGAGTTCGGCGCCTGCGCCGGCAAGCTCGCCATCGCCAAGCGCGCCAAGGAGCTGGGCTACGACGCCATCCACGACACGGTGCACGAAATGTGCAAGGATGAGGCTCGCCACGGCAAGGGCTTTGACGGCCTCCTCAAGCGCTACTTCTCGAAGTAAGCTTTATCTGCGGCGAATGCCGAATTCGCCCACCTGCCTGCAACCGAAGCTCTCCCGGCGGGAGCTTCGGTTGCAGCGCCTTCGTATTCCGGCCGCTCATTTTATCGCGACTCGTTTATGCTCAATCTTTTCGAAGTCACCGTCGTCGGCTTTGCCCTCGCGGTGGACGCGATGCTCTTCTCTTTTTCATACGGCCTTGTTCTCCGAAAAAGGCGTTACAGCAGCAGCCTGAAACTCGCCTGCAGCGTGGGCTTCTTTCAGGCCGCCATGCCTCTGCTCGGCTACACCGGGGGGCTGCGCGTGAAGGACTGTGTTGCGGCTTGGGACCACTGGCTCGTTCTGCTGGTGTTCTGCGTGCTGGGCATCACGCAGATTCGGAACGCTTGGTCGAGCAGCGAGGACGACGGCCCGAGAGCTGAGCCGCTCAGCGTACCGGCCCTGCTCATCGTCGGCGTTGCCACCAGTATCGACGCCCTGGCCGTGGGCGTCTGCATGGCCATCGGCAGCCTCTGCGGCAGCCATCTGAACTGGTCTCAGGTGATGCTCGCCGTGAGTCTGATCGGCCTCATCACCTTTGCCTGTTCGCTCGGCGGTTTCAACGGGGCGAAGCTCTTGCAGCGCTTTCCGCGCCGAGGGCTTGAGACAGGAGCCGGCCTGCTGCTCATCGGGCTGGGCCTGCAAAACTTCGTGCGCGACCTCCTCTGAGGCACACGCTCAGCTCCGAGGTACACGGTCAGCCCTGTTCAGCGCCCCGGCTCACCCCTCATCACTGCCCAGCAGGCGGTGCAGCGCCTCCTCGGCGGAGGACACGACGCAATCGGCCCACGCACTGACGTCTCCGCCGCCGTAGCCCCAGTCGAAGAGCAGCAGACCGCAGGGAGCCTGCTGCGCCGTGAGCGCGTCGTAGCGAGAATCCCCCACCATCACCAGCTCGCGGACATCGACGCCCCACTGCTCGGCAATGGCGCGGAGCGCGGTCGGATCGGGCTTGCGCGGGTAGCGCCCCGAGAAGCCGAGAATGGGGTCGAAGGGAAGCTCGGGAAAGAGCGTTTGCACCATCGGCAGCGTCACCTCATGCGGCTTGTTGGAGAGGACGGCCATGCGCGCCCCCGCCGCAGCGAGAGCGTGCAGCAGCGAGTTGATGCCGGGATAGGGCGTCGTGCGGCTTCCCTGCCAGCAATGCGCGTACTCGCGGCCGAAGGCGGCATGCACGGCCTTGAGCTCATCGGGCGGAGCGAGCGACGCGTCGGCATAGCCTATGGCCGCCGCACAGAGGTTGGCGGCACCGCGGCCTATCATCCCGCGGACGGCCTCGGGCTCGTGCACGGGAAGCCCGAGCGAGGCCAGCGCACGGTTGACGCCCTCGGCAATTCCCGGCAGGGAATCCACCAGCGTGCCGTCGAGATCAAATACGACAAAGCGTTGCATCAGTGAGCAAAACCGCGCTCGGAGCTGCGCAGGAAGTTGATGAGATGGAGCACGTGCTCATTGCTGCCGTAGACCTCATCGGCCAGCACGAGATCCATGGCCGCCTCCTTATCGCAGTTCTTGTCGAGGAAAATCTTGCGATAGGCGAACTTGAGAGCGCGGATATCCGCCTCAGCGAAACCGCGCCGCGTCAGCCCGATCGTATTGACCGCGCGAATCGCCGCCGGGAAGCCCTCGGCAATCACGTAAGGCGCAATATCCTGCGGCACGCGGGCACAGCCGCCGACCATCGCATGAGCCCCCACGCGCACGAACTGGTGGAGCGCTGCGAAACCCGAAATAATCGCCCAGTCGCCGATCTGGCAGTGGCCGGCAACCCCGGCGTAGCCCGAGAGAATCACGTGATTGCCCACCACGCATTCGTGGCCGCAGTGGGAATTGATCAGGAAGTGATTGTAGCTGCCGATCACCGTCTTGGTCTCGGGAGAGGTGGAGCGGTTGATGTTGGCATTCTCGCGAAACACATTGTAGTCGCCCACCTCGAGGTAGGTCG
Source organism: Candidatus Parakkermansia intestinigallinarum (assembly GCA_019114365.1). GTDB lineage: Bacteria > Verrucomicrobiota > Verrucomicrobiia > Verrucomicrobiales > Akkermansiaceae > Akkermansia > Akkermansia intestinigallinarum. The sequence continues at coordinate 6,755 of DXFQ01000010.1, forward strand.
GCTCACCCTTGTACTTGAGATCCTGAGACTTCAACCCAATCACCGAAAAGGGGAAAAACTCATTGCCCTTGCCGAACACCGACGGACCGCCCAACACCACGTGGCTGTGCAGCACGCAACCGGGGCCCAGCGTCACATGCGGCCCGACGACACAGTACGAACCGATTTTCACATCATCTGCCAGTTCGGCGGTCGGATCAACGATAGCGGTGGGGTGGATTTCTGCCATGCAGCTATATTACGCAGCCGGCCGTGATTATTCAAGAAGAAAGTCCACTCCGCCAAAGATTAATGCAGCGCCGCCCCGGCGGGCTCACCGGCGCCCCCGCGGCAAACTTGTCGGCAAACATATCGGCGAGCTCAACGGCAAGCTCGACGATGAGCTCAACGGCGTGCCCGGCGGCCGCCCTTGTCGACGGCCTCTCGCGCCGTCGGAAGCGCTCTCACAGGAAAGCCAGCCAGAGGTAGACCCACGCAATGAGCACCGAGAGCAGCATCAGCGGGAAGGCCAGCTTCATGTAGCCGAAGAAACTCACGACCAAGCCCTCCTTGCGCGCCAGCGCCAGAGCAACCACATTCGCGCTCGCACCGATGACCGTACCGTTGCCGCCGAGGCAGGCGCCGAAGGAGAGCGCCCACCAAAGAGGCTCAAGATCCGTGCAGCCCATCGCACCCATATCCTTGATGAGCGGGATCATCGTGGCGACGAAGGGGATGTTATCCACAAAGGCCGACATCACCGCGCTGAGGCCGAGCACCGTCGCCGTCGTCGCCGTCGGATCGCCGCCCGTCAGCACCATCGCCTGCGCCGCCAACCACTTGATGACCCCGTTGACTTCGAGGCCGCCCACCAGCACGAAAAGACCGATAAAGAAGAAGATCGTCGTCCACTCGACGTGCGAGAACACCTTCTCGAGCACCTGCGTGCGCGAGGGCATCGTCAGGAGCATCAGCAGCGACGCACCCGTCACGGCAATCGTGCCCGATTCAAGCGTCCAGCCCGGAATCTGCCCGTGCATGCAGAACAGCGCAATCGTGAGCAAGAGCGTAAAGAGGCACTTGCGCAGCATGCGCGGGCTGCGGATGAGCCCCTTCGTGCTCATGGCGAGAATGCGGCGGCGGTTCTGCTCATTGCCGCGCAGGTCGCGGCGAAAGAGCAACACCAGAATCCCCAGCGTCAGGGCGTAGGAGATGATGCACGGCAAGGTGAGGTTGCGGATGAAGGCCATGAAGTCGAGCTCTTCCACCGCACTGGCAATCATGATGTTGGGAGGGTCGCCGATCATCGTGCAGGTACCGCCGATGTTCGAGGCAAAAATCTGCGCGATCACGAAAGGCTTTGCCGAAATGCCCAGCTGCCGCGTCAGCGAGAAGGTGATCGGCACCGTCAGCAGCACCGTCGTCACGTTGTCGAGAAGAGCGGAGCAGGACAAGACCAGCGTCGAGAGCGCCACCAGCAGCGCCACAGGATTGCCCTTCACCTTCTGAGCCGCCCAGATGGAAAGGAAGCGGAACACGCCCGTCTCTTTGAGAATCAGCACCTGAATCATCATGCCGATGAGCAGCGCCAGCGTATTGAAGTCGATGTGAGCGACGGCCTCGTCCTGAGTGATGACGCCGCAGAGCACCATGAGCATGGCACCGAAAAGAGCCACGACCGTGCGGTGCACGCGTTCGGAAATAATCAGGGCGTAAGCCGTGAGGAAAATCACCAGAGCCGCACAGATAGCGTATGACATAGCCTTTTGTGAAATCGTTGCACATCCTCGCGGCTCGCAGGCAACGAAAGCGCATCCCTGCCCCGCCTGCCGGAGAAGTGCGCGGGATTATAGACCTCGCCCTGTTTTTTGACAAGGCAATTCAGATTTCCGTGCACAAAAGTCACAAGTTGAAAGATGCAAGAAATTCACACGCGCCGCCGCACTTTGGACTTCACAAAGAGGCGAGGGGCGTGTAGAATGATCGCGCGATGGCTATTCAGATGCAAAAAACCCTCCGTACGAGTGCCTCCATTCAGGGCACGTCTCTCCACACAGGTCAACCCGTCAAGCTGACGATCAAGCCGGCAGAGGTCAACACGGGGCTGAAGTTTCGACGCATTGATTTGCCCGACAAGCCCTTCATCGACGCATCGGCCGCCAACGTGCAGACGGTTGAACGAGCCACGACACTGGCCGAAGGCTCGGTGAACGTTCACACGGTCGAGCACATCCTCTCGGCTCTCACCGGCATGGGGGTGGACAACGCCATCATCGAGATGGATGCCAACGAACCGCCCATCGGCGACGGCTCGGCCGCGCCCTACGTCGAACTCATCAAAAAAGCCGGCTTGGAAGAGCAGGATGCTCCCTGCCAAGTCTGGGAGATTCGCGAGCCGCTCATGGTGGAGAACAAGAACGGATCCATGATCGTCATCATGCCCGATCGCAAGTTCCGCGTCTCCGTCACCGTGTCCGGCCCCGACGGCCGCGTCACGCAGTACTTCCACTCGGAAATCACGCCCGAGACCTATGAAAACGAGCTGTCCCGCGCCCGCACCTTCTGCTTCTACGAGGACATTCAGCCGCTGCTCGACAAGGGGCTCATCCAGGGCGGCACGCTCGATAACGCCATCGTCATCAAGGGCGAGCAGTACATCTGCTCGGGCGGTCTGCGCTACCACAACGAGTGCGCCCGCCACAAGACCATGGATCTCATCGGCGACCTGATCCTCAACGGGCGGCGCATTCTCGGCCACGTGATTGCCGTCATGCCCGGGCACGGCATCAACACCACGATGGCCGCCAAGATGCAGAAGAGCTTCGAGAGCATGCTGGCCATGCGCCCCAAACCGATGCAGCTGCCGGCCGGCGACGCCGTTCTCGACACCGCAGAGGTGCTCAAGCTGCTGCCTCACCGCTACCCCTTCCTGATGGTCGACCGCATCCTCGGCTTCGAGGGCGACACCAAGTGCATCGGCCAGAAGAATCTCTCGATGAACGAGCTCTTCTTCCAAGGCCACTTCCCCGGCCATCCCGTCATGCCGGGCGTTCTCCAGCTCGAAGCCATGGCTCAGGTGGCCTCCATCCTCATGCTCCGCATCCCCGAGAACATGGGCAAGATCGGCTACTTCATGAGCTGCGACAAGGTCAAGTGGCGCAAGCCCGTCGTGCCGGGCGACGTCCTCATCATCGAGACCGAGCTCGTCAAGATGCGCGGTGCCATCGGCGTCGCCAACGGTCGCTGCCTCGTCAACGGGGAAGTCACCTGCGAGGCCGAGCTCAAATTCATGGTTCAGGATGCCTGAGATGAGACCTTTTGGTGATTTTTTCATGATCGGTGCTTGACATACGCCGATTTTCAGGTATCATAGCCGCCCCGACCGCGCGCAGCGGCCCGTTACATCGCAAAGACTTCAACAAAAATAACACACTATGAGCAAGAGAACATACCAGCCTTCCAAGCGCTGCCGCAAGCGCCAGTTCGGTTTCCGCGCCCGCATGGCCTCCAAGAGCGGCCGCGCCATCCTCGCCCGCCGTCGCGCCAAGGGTCGCAAGCGCCTGCTGCCCAAGGGTGCCGAAATTCACTACAAGCGCCACACCGTTCAGCACGGTTGAGGTCGCAACTGGCTTGAGCCGGGCGCCGTCGGATGTTCCGCCGCCCGTCCGAGCCGAAAAATCAACGCCCTGTAACAGATGCAGCTGACGCGGCGCCATACCATGAAGCGAGCCTCCGAGTTCGCCATGGTGCGCGCCGAAGGCTCATCGGAAGCGGGGCGTTTTCTTGTTCTCAATCTGGCCCGCAAGCCTGATGCCGGAGCCGCGACGCAGCCGTCGAGCTTCGGCATCATCACCACCAAGCGCCTCGGCCACGCCGTGGTGCGCAACCTGCTGAGGCGCCGCATGCGCGAGATACTCAGAGAGCACGGCGAGCCCATTTCCCGGGGCTTCAACGTCGTGCTCGTTCTGCGGCATCGCGCGGTCTTTGCCGATTACGCCCGGCTCGAGGCGGAATTTCTCAAGCTGCTCCGGCGCCATCTCCACAGACAAGAATCATGCTGAAGAAGCTTGTCATCCTCCCGGTGCTGTTTTACAAGCGTTTCATCAGCAAGCCTCTCCACATTCTGGCGGGGCCGCATTCCGGCTGTCGCTTCACGCCCAGCTGTTCGACCTACTTCATTCAGGCCGTCGAGATTCACGGAGCCTTCAAAGGCTCGCTCATGGGCATTTGGCGCATCTTGCGCTGCAACCCTTGGGGCGGATGCGGTTATGATCCCGTGCCGCCCAAAAAAAACTAATAAGCTTTCACCTCACTCATCTTTCAGACGCATATGGATAAAAAAGCATGGATCGTGATTACGGCCTGCATTCTCGGTCTGGTGGCCAACTGGTGGTACACCGCCTCGCGGGAGCAGGAGAGAAAGGCGGCTGCGGCGCCCGTTACTCAGGCTCCCGCGCAAGCGGCACCTCAGCAGACGGCGTCCGGCGATGCGGCTGCACCCGCCGCCTCTGCCGCCTCTGCCGCCTCCTCCGGCGCCGCCCCGGCCGCGGGGACTCCGCAGTCGACGCCCGCTCCGGCAGCTGTTTCACTGCCCAAGGTCATTGCGGAACTCGTCTCTCACGATTCGAAGGGCCAAGAAGTCGCCCGCTTCCGCTTCCGCGACATCGGCGGCAGCCTGGAGAGCACGCAGATGGTCGGCAAGGCCGTCAACAGCACGAAGGAGGAGCTCCGCGAGGACGTGCTCATCAACGGCAGCTCGAAGTACGGCGTCGGCACGCTGATGTTCAACCTGAGCAACAACCGCGAGCCCGTGTGGGACAATGCCGTCTACAGCCTCAAGGAGCAGACCGACAAGAAGGTCGTGCTCGAGGCGCGGCTCGGCGCTCTGATCGTCACCAAGACCTACTCGCTCATTCCCGTCGACGAAGGCGATGAAATCGTCGAAGGCTGCGCCTACATGCTGCATCTGGACATCACCGTGCAGAACACCGGTCGCGAGAATCTCGCGTACGGCAACTGGGGCATCTTCGCCGGCACGACCAACCGCATCTCGACCAGCGAGATGCGCAACTACACCTACTTCATCTACCTCGCCGACGACGACTTTGAGAAAGAGGGCGGCGGTACCTTCTCTCACTGGTTCAGCAAAGACGAGCTGCGCCGCTACAAGACCGACTACAACAAGCTCGAATGGGCAGGCGTGATGAGCCAGTACTACGCCAGCATCATCTGCCCCTCGACGCAGGATCGCACCGACGCCCTCTACATCGCCCCCACGAAGGTGCGCCTTCCCATTACGGGCGAAACGGAAGAGGGGCTCATGCTGGGTCTCGGCATGCCCGAGTTCAGCCTGCCGGCCTCCGACGGGCAGGTGTACCACGCCTTCCGCTTCAACTACGACATCTTCACGGGGCCGAGGCTCAACTCGATGCTCAAGGATATGACCGGCTACGTCCACAAGATTGACTACATCATGGACTACGGCATTTTCTACATCATCAGCAACCCCATGAGCTGGCTCATCAACACCTTCCACGGTTGGTTCGGCAACTGGGGCTGGGCCATAGTCGCCATGACCTTCGTGGTGCGCCTGCTCATCTGGCCGCTCTACCGCAAGAGCTACATGAGCATGAAGCGCATGAGCCTGCTGCAGCCCAAGATGAAGGAGCTCAAGGAGATGTACCCCAACGACCAGCAGCGCGTGAGCATGGAGATGATGAAGCTCTACCGCGAGTACGGCATCTCGCCCTTCGGCGGCTGCCTGCCCATGCTGCTCCAGCTGCCCATCTTCCTCTCCTTCTACTACGTGCTGCAGACGGCAGCCGAGTTCCGCGGGGCGCCCTTCCTCGGCTGGGTGACGGACCTGTCGCAGATGGACACGGTCTGCTACCTGCCTCTGGGCTTTTATGATCTGCCGATCAACGTGCTGCCCATCATCATGGCCTTGACGATGATTCTTCAGATGCACATGTCGCCGGCGGCCGGTGACCCGACGCAGCAGAAAATCATGAAGTTCATGCCCCTGGTCTTCTTCCTCTTCTGCTACACCTTCCCGAGCGCACTCGCTCTCTACTGGACGACGCAGAACATCATCTCCATCGGGCAGACTTGGTACATCCGCCGCCTGCCCATGCCCGAGCTCACCAAGGTGGATCCCAAGAAGAAGAAAGGCGGCAAAAAGAGCTTCTTTGAGCGCATGATGGAGGCGCAACAGCAGGCTCTGGCCGAGCAACAGCAGCGGGAGAAGAACATGCGCAACGTCACCCGCAAATAAAGGCAGGAGCGCCGCTTGAGGCAAGTGCGCCCAAGCCGCTCCGAAATTCTCCGCCCGCCGACCGTCCGGTCGGCGGGTTTTTCTTGTCCGGATCGCACGGCGGCGAAAAAGGCTTGAAGCGGCGCGGCGATTATGCTAAGGAAACGGTGCGGCCGTCACGCGTCTTGAGCCGCTTTGACAAGATTCGCTCCTTTGCCCATGAACACACACTTCATCCTCAACAACGGCGTCTCCATCCCCTCCATCGGCTACGGCACCTGGCAAATTGAAAACGGCCCGGCAGCGGTGCAGGCCGTTGCGGACGCCATCAGCATCGGCTACCGCCACATCGACACGGCCGCCTGCTACGGCAATGAAAAAAGCGTCGGCGAGGCCATCGCGCACAGCGGCGTCGGCCGCAGCGAGCTCTTCGTCACGAGCAAGGTCTGGAATACCGAGCGCGGCTACGACAACACGCTGCGAGCCTTCGAGCGCAGCATGAGCGATCTGGCGCTGAGCTACCTCGACCTCTACCTCATCCACTGGCCCGCCTCCGCACACCGCTTCAGCGACTGGCAGCACATCAATGCCGAGACGTGGCGAGCGATGGAGGAGCTGCTGAGCAGCGGCCGCGTGCGCGCCATCGGCGTGAGCAACTTTCTGCCCCACCACCTCGACGCCCTGCTGAGCACGGCGCAAGTGGTGCCGTCCGTCAACCAAATCGAGTTTCACCCCGGCTTCACGCAGCGCGCGCGCGTCACCTACTGCCGCGAGCGCGGCATTCTCGTCGAAGCCTGGTCGCCGCTGGGCTGCGGCCGCATCCTCGAGCATGATATCCTTCGCCGCCTCGCCGAGCGCCACGGTTGCACCCCGGCTCAAATCTGCCTGCGTTGGGCCCTGCAACAGGGCATCCTGCCGCTGCCGAAATCCGCCTCGCCGGAGCGCATGCGCAGCAACCTCGAGCTCCCCGACTTCGAGCTGTCGGCGCAGGACATGCAAGAGCTTGAGGCTATGGACGGTTGCGGCGCCTCGGGGCTGCACCCCGACGCGATCGATTTCTGAGCCGGGCCCCGAGATTCTGCGTGACGAACGGGTGGATCCGTGCTAAAATTTCCCCGCAAGATTTCGCAAGATGATTACATCTGACTTTCTCGTCATCGGCAGCGGCGTCGCGGGACTCAGCTTTGCCCTGCGCGCCGCCGAGCATGGTAAGGTGATCGTTCTCTGCAAGAGCGATCCTCTTGTATCGAGTTCTGCTAAGGCTCAGGGCGGCATAGCTGCCGTCATGAGCTCGAACGACAGCTTTGAAGAACACATTGCCGACACTCTCGATGCCGGCGCCGGGCTCTGTGATGAAGCCGCCGTTCGCACCATCGTCACGGAAGCTCCCGAGGCCATCCGCGAACTGCTGGCTTGGGGCGTTGACTTCGACCAGGAGAAAGACGGCGAGTTCGAGCTCGGGCGCGAAGGCGGGCACGGCAAGCGCCGCATTCTGCACGCCAAAGACACCACGGGGCTTGAAATCAGCTCGAAGCTTCTGGCCTGCGCGCAGAAGCACCCCAATATCGAGATTCTCGACCACCGCATCGCCATCGACCTCATCACGACGGCCAAACTGGGCTGTGTGACGGAGGATCGCGTGCTGGGCGCCTACGTGCTCAACCCCGCCACGGGAGAGGTGGACATTTTCCGCTGCGACCGCGTCATGCTGGCCACGGGCGGCACGGGCCGCGTCTACATGTACACGACCAACCCGCCGACGGCGACGGGCGACGGCGTGGCGATGGCTTGGCGCGCCGGGGCGAATATCTCGAACATGGAGTTCGTGCAGTTCCACCCCACCACCTTCTACAACCCGAAGAGCAATGATCGCGAGGGGCTCACCTTCCTCATCTCCGAGGCCGTGCGCGGCGAAGGCGGTGTGCTGCGCGGGCCCGACGGGCAGGAGTTCATGCAGAAGTACGACGCGCGCAAGAGTCTTGCGCCGCGCGACATCGTCGCTCGCGCCATCAACAGCGAGATTCTGCGCACCGGCCATCCCTGCATGTATCTGGACATGACGCACAAGCCCAAGGGCTTCATGGCCGAGCGCTTCCCCTACATCTACGAGACCTGCAAGAGCTACGGCGTCGATGCCGAGGTCGACATGATTCCCATTGTTCCGTCCGCGCACTATCAGTGCGGCGGCGCACAGACCGATACGAACGGCCAGACCACGCTGCGCGGGCTTTTCTGCGCCGGAGAATCGGCCTGCACCGGCCTGCACGGAGCCAACCGCCTGGCGAGCAACTCGCTGCTGGAATGCGTCGTCATCACCAAACGCGCCATCGCCTCCATGCTCACGCGCCTGCCGCTGGCGCACAAGATGGAGGAGTACCCCATCCCCGAATGGGTGCACGGCAATAAGGCCGAGCGCGACGATCTGGCCATTCTCTACCACTGCTGGGACGAGGTGCGCCGCACCATGACCGACTACGTGAGCATCGTGCGCACCAACCACCGCCTCCAGCGCGCAGCCACGCGTCTCCGCAACATCAACCGAGAAATCAACGAGTACTACTGGGGCTACCGCGTGACGCCGGAGATCATCGACCTGCGCAACCTCGCGCTCACGGCATCCCTCATCGTCGACTGCGCCATCCGTCGCCAAGAATCGCGCGGTCTGCACTACACGCTCGATGCTCCCGAGAAACTGCCCGTTGCGCGTCCGAGCGTCATTCACAACTGGTAAACTCTCACCGAGGCCGGGGCGGTCGAGCCCCGGCCTCGCCGCCCGCCTTTCCTTCCGCCCTCGCCTCTTCCCGCCCTTCCCGCACTTTCTTCACCCCGACTCCACCGCACATCGGTCGCCATGAAACTCCTCTCCTCGCTCCTCCTGCTCCCGGCCGCAGCCGCCGTCTTCATCCTGAGCCCGGCTGAAAGCGCCGAGATCCGCGGCTCCGGCCGCAGCAGCTCACCGAGCTTCACCACCGGTCGGCAACTCGACCGGGCCACCGGCGATGATGCCGCCAGCAAGCCCAAGCAAAGCAAAAAGCCCGTGCGGCACATGACGCGCGAAGAACTCAGGCGGGAAGCCATCAAAGCCGGCCCCATCAAGCCCACGCTCGATCAAAGCCACCGCACCAACTTCCCCGACCCCAAGACGCTGCCGCAAGACGTGCGCCCCGGCACCATGCCTTGGCACTACGACATCACGGCCACCTACTTCTTCATCGGCGAACTGGCCACGAAAAACAACCCCACGCCCAACACGGCCAGCAGCTGGGACAGCATGTGGGATGACAATTACGGCGGCTACGACGACCCCAACCCCGCCAACCGAGACCCCGTGACCTTTGCGCCGCTGGGCTTCACCCCTCAGCTCAACCCCTTCTACGTTGCCCTGCCCTACAATGACGTCGACCGCGGCGGCCCCAAGCCCGAGGCGGCCCGCGTCATCCCTTGGTATCGGCGCGACAAAGGCGGCAAGTACGAGTCCGTCTGCCGCGGCACCTGGGTGCAGATCTACTACAACGGCAAATACTGCTTTGCTCAGTGGGAGGATTGCGGCCCCTTCCGCACCGATGACTGGGAATACGTCTTCAAGAACGCGCGTCCGAAAAACCACGCCAACAACGCGGCCGGCATCGACCTCTCGCCCGCCGTGCGCGACTACCTCGGCATCAAGGGCGGCATGGCCAAAGTGCACTGGCGCTTCGTCGACTTCTCGCTCGTACCCGGCGGTCCGTGGGCACGCTACGGCAAAGACAACCCCTTCGTCAACCCCTCGCTCAAACATGCCGTGCGGAAATACCAGATAAAAAACCGCATCAGCACGCGGCCGCAGCGCCCGGTGCGCAAAGCCCCGGCGCGCCGCCAAGCCTCCTGAGCCACCGTTGCCTCGCTGACAAGCCATGTTCCGCAATCTCATCTTCGACTGGTCGGGCACCCTCTGCGACGACCTTGCCCTCACCATTGAAGCGACCAACTACGTGCTGACTCAGTACGGACGCGAGCCGCTGACGACAGAGGCCTTCCGCAACGAATTCCAGCTTCCCTACCCGGGCTACTACGCTTGGAAGACCCCCGAAGCTCGGCTCGAAGACCTCGAAAACCTCTACCGCAAAGCCTTCGATGCCTCGGCGACCGGCGTCACGCTGCTGCCGCACGCGCGAGACTTCATCCGCTACTGCGCCGCCTCGGGCATACGCTGCTTCATTCTCACGAGCATGGATCCGAAGGCTTTTGACTCTCAGGTCAGGGCGCTGGGGCTCTTCCCCTACTTCGAGCACATCCACTCCGGCATCCACAACAAGGAGGAGCACATCCCCCTGCTCATGAAGCAGCACGGCCTGCGCCCCGAAGACACGGCCTTCATCGGTGACATGCAGCACGACATCGACGCCGCGCACCGCGTCGGCATCACCGGCATCGGCGTGCTCACCGGCTACAACAACGCGCAGCAGCTCAGCGCCTCCAAGCCCGACTTCATCGTGCCCGACCTCGCGGCGCTCAAGGGGCTGATGCTGCGGGCCATGGCGGCTCCCGCCCCCGACGAAATACGCATCAACGGGCTGGAGTTCAGCTGCTGCATCGGCGTTCCCGATGAGGAGAGAGCCGAGCCCCAGCGCATCCGCGCCGACATCGCCTTCATTCCGCCCCTGCCTCCGGCCGATATGGAGGATGACATCGAGCACACCATCGACTACGAAGCGCTCTCCCGGCACCTCGTCGCGCTGGCTCAGCAGCAGCCCGTTCGCCTGCTTGAAACGCTCGCCCATCGCTTCGCCCGCAGCATCGTCGAGGATTTCGGAGCCCGCCGCGCCTGCGTCGAGCTGCACAAGTTCATCCTGCCCGATGCGGCTTCCAGCTCCGTGCGGGCAAGCTACCCAGCACGCTGAAACTCCCCCCCCGTTTTCCCACCCGCACAAGGTCGAGAGCCTCCCCATCATGGACGTCTACATCATCTACGGCAGCGAAACCGGCAACGCGCAGCAACTGGCCGAGCGCTGCAGCAGCCGACTCAACGAGCTGGGCATCAGCGCGGGCTGCGCCGGCATGGAGGACATCTCCCTCGACCTTCTCTCGGCCATGCCGACGCTGCTCATCATCACCAGCACTTGGGGAGAGGGAGACCCGCCGAGCAACGCCGCCGAACTTCACTACCGACTCAGCAAGACCGAGCGGCGCTTCGACAAACTGCACTATGCCGTCTTTGCCATCGGCATGGCCAGCTTCGAACACTTCTGCCAAGCCGGGCGAGACTTCGATGACTTTCTGGCGGCGGCGGATGCACAGCGCCTTCTGCCCCTCACCACCAGCGATGACCGGGGCGAAGAGGACGTAGAGCCGTGGATCGAGCGCCTCTACCCGCTGCTCCTCGCCCGAAAAGCAGCGCTCGAAGGCTGATTTCGTCAAAAGCTGTGTCATACATTCCCCTTTGCTGTTGACTCCCGCGGGGAATGGAGTTCTAAATGGGTGAGCGGCACCGTTGCCTGCCCGCCCTTCTCGCCGAGCGACGAGCCGGGCGTGCTGACGCACAGCCCGCTTGATTTCACCCGCCGAGCAGAGTACAATGAGCCGGTAAATCTCTCCCCCTCTCACCACACGCACGCATGAATAAAGGAGTTCTGATGGTCATTGCGTTGCTGGCAAGCAGCAGCGCCCTCGCACAAGCCCCCATGGGAGCGGCCCCCTACGTTCAGGTCGATCGAGTCACCACGGGCAAAGACAAAGTCACGCGCCGCAGCATCGGACGCACCGAAGCCATCCGCACCGTGCGCGTCTCCTCCGCCGTCGAAGGCTTCCTCATGGAGCCCCGCTTCAAGGAGGGCGCCGTCGTGAACAAAGGAGACATCCTCTTTGAAATCGACCCGATTCGCTACAAAGCCGCCGTCCAACAGGCAGAAGCCAGCCTCGATGAACTCAACGCCCGCATCATGCACGCCAGCGCTCGCTGCCGCCGCCTTCAAAGCCTGCAAGAGAGCCACGCCACCTCGCGCGAAGAGACGGAGACCGCCCGCGCCCTGCTCGCCGAGCTGACGGCCAGCAAGGCCGAAGCCGAAGCCAACCTCGTCAAAGCCCGCAAAGACCTCGCCGACTGCACCATCCGCGCCGAAATCACCGGCCGCATCGGCCGCGTCAGCTTCACCGAAGGCAACTACATCACCACCGGCGAAGTGCTCGCGACCATCCAGCAGATGGACCCGATCTACGTCAAATTCCCCCTGAGTCAGAGCGACGTCAACGGCATCTTCCACGGCCCGAAGCGCATCGCCGACGTCGCACGCCCTCAGCTCACCACGGCCACGGGGCGCTCCTACCCGAAAGACGGCGTCATCCGCATCGTGGACACGGCGCTGGCCGCCAACACCGACTCCTACAACCTCTGGGCAGAGTTTGAGAACAAAGACGACGTCCTCACCCCGCAGGGCATCGGCGCGCTCACCATCACGCTGACCGACACCGCCATCGTCACCATGGTGCCGCTCACCTCCGTGCAATACGACGCTAACGGCGCCTTCGTCTACGTGCTGGACCAAGACAACCGCGTGCAGCGCCGCGAGGTCATCGCCGGCAACGTCCAAGGGCGCATGCAATCCATCTACAGCGGGCTTGAAGAAGGCGAGGTCGTCATCAGCGACGGCTCGCACAAAACGCGCGTCGGCTCCGTCGTGCGCCCGGTCTTCACCAGCAATGCGGAGACCAAGACCGTCAAGGGCAACACCATGCCGCAGGAAGATGCGCCCACCGCCGTGCGAATCGCCGACGTCATCATGGAGTCGGACACGACGGTGCTCACCTGCGAAGGCTCGCAGGTCGAAGCCATCCGCAAGGTCGATATCCGCCCCCTCGTGCAGGGCCTGCTCATCGAGCAAAGCGTCAACGACGGTGACGTCGTGAAGAAAGGCGACGTCATCTTCCGCATCGACACCGTGCGATACGAAGCCGCCGTCAACGCCGAAAAAGCACGCATCGAACAGCTTGACATCCGCATTGAAGACGCCCGCCGCAAATACGAGCGACAAGAACAACTCGTCAAAGGCGGAGCCTCAAGCGCTGACGAGCGGGACAGCGCCAAAGCCACCCTCGACCAACTCATCGCCCAAAAATCCAGTGCCGAAGCCGCCCTCGTCGTCGCCGAAGATGACCTGAGCCGCTGCACCATGCGAGCCCCGCTCGACTCGCGCATCGGCCGCGTCAGCATCGCGCAGGGCAACTACATCACGGACAAGAAAACCCCGCTGACCACCCTCTACCAGACCAGCCCGATCTACGTGCGCTTCTCGCTGAGTGAAAATGAAGTGCTCTCGCACTTCGGCTCCGACAGCCAGCTGCTCAAGATGGCCGATATCAGCCTCGTGACGGCCAACGGCAAACTCAGCGCCGAAAAAGGCGAAGTCAGCTTCTCGGACAACAGCATCAAATCCGACACCGACACGCAAAACTTCTGGGCCACCTTCCCCAACGCCGAACAGCAGCTCCTGCCCGGCGCCGTCGTCACCATCCGCGTGTCCCGCAAGCCCGAGTGCAAAGTCTGCTCGGTACCGCCCGAGGCCATTCTGACCGACACGCGCGGCCGCTACGTCTTCCTGTACCGCGACGGGCGCGCCGTGCTGACGCGCATCCTCTGCGGCAGCTCGACCGCCAGCGGCCGCATTCCCGTCTACGCCGGGCTCGACGCCGACGATCGCGTCATCACCACCAACCTCGCCGATCTTGAAGACGGCAGTCCCGTCGTTGCCCAGCAGCCGGAACAACAACAGCAGTAACCCCCATTCGCTCCCCTCTTTCCCTCCGCTTCGACTATGTTCTCAGAGTTTTTCATTCACCGACCTAAGTTCGCGTTCGTCATCTCCATCCTGATGATGCTCGCCGGCCTCATCTGCATGTCCAAAATGCCGGTGGCCGAGTACCCGGAAGTCTCGCCGCCGACCATCTCGGTGAGCATGAACTACACCGGTGCCAGCGCCGAAGAACTGGCGCAGGTCGTCGCAGCCCCCGTCGAAGAACAAATCGTCGGCATGGATGATTTGCTCTACTATTACTCGAGCTGCAGCAACGACGGCCGCTACTCGCTCACGCTCATCTTTGCCACCGGCACCAACGACGACACCGCCCAGCAGAACGTCTCCAACGCCATCAAGCAGATCGAATCGAAGCTGCCCAGCGAAATCAAACAGACGGGCTACAATGTCCGCAAGCGCTCGGGCGACATGCTCTGCTTCGTCAACTTCCGCTGCGACGAGAACAAGATGTCCGTGCTCGAACTCTCCAACTGGGTTCGCATGAACATCAAAGACCGCGTCTGCGACTTGGACGGCATCTCCAGCGCCGACATCATCCCCAGCCGCAACTACGCCATGCGCATCTGGATGAACGCCACGCGCATGAGTGCCCTCAACATCACACCCGATGACGTCAGACAGGCCATCGAGGCCCAAAACATCCAAGCGGCAGCCGGCTCCGTCGGCTCGCAGGACGAGCAATCCTACGCCACCTTCAAAGTCACCGCCACCGGGCGACTCAAGACCGTTGAGGAGTTCGAAAACATCATCGTCAAATACGGCGATGACGGCCACATCACCAAGATCAAAGACATCGCCACCGTCGAGCTCGGCGCCGAGAAAAACTCCGGCTACAACCGCCTCAACGGGCAGGACGCCGTCGGCATGATCGTCTTCCGAACGAACGACGCCAACGCCATCGACACCGTCAGCGCCCTGCAAAACCTCATGCGGCAGATTGAGCCCACCCTCCCCGACGGCATGGAGTGGAGCATGGGCTATGACCCCACGCAGGCCATCGAGGCCACGATGGAAGAAATCGTCGAGACACTCGTCGTCGCCCTCGTCCTCGTGGTACTCGTCACCTACATCTTCCTGCAGGACTGGCGCGCCACGCTCATTCCGTCCATCGCCATTCCGGTCTCGCTGCTGGGCGCCTTCATGATCATGTACCCGCTGGGCTACACCATCAACGTGCTGACCATGTTCGGTCTGATTCTCGTCATCGGCTCGCTGGTCGACGACGCCATCGTGGTGGTGGAGAACGTCATGCGCCTCATTCAGGAGGAGAAACTCAGCCCGAAAGAGGCCACCATCAAGAGCATGAAGCAGATCACGGGCGCCGTCATCGCCACCACGCTCGTGACGCTGGCCGTCTACGTGCCCATCGCCTTCTACGGCGGCATGGTCGGCGTGATCTACACGCAGTTCTCCGTCACCATGTGCGTGGCGCTCTGCATCTCGACCGTCAATGCCCTGACCCTCTCACCGGCTCTCTGCGCGCTCATTCTGCGCCCGGCCAATGCCAAACCGAGCCGCTTGAGCGTGCTCTTCGTGCCCTTTAACTGGTGTTTGAACAAGGCGCGCGCCATCTACATCAAAGGCGCCCGTCTGCTGGTGCGCAACGCATGGCTGACCGTTCTCGTCATGGCCTTCGTCTTTGCCGCCAACTACTTCTACTACGACGGCGCCCCGGCCGCCTGGAACAAGCTCTGGCGCGGCGAAGACGCGGGAACGCCCGCCGCAGCCGCCAAGGGACGTGGCGGGGCTTCGAAGCAGGAAAGCGGCCTGAAATACTTTGACCTGCTCGCCCCCGAACAGCTCAACAGCTCCTTCATCCCGACCGAAGACAAGGGCAACCTCTTCGTCATGGTCAGCATGGAAGGCACCGCCACCGCCAAGCAGCGCACCGACAAGGTGCTGCGACAGATCGAAGAGCGCCTCTCGCACATTGAAGGCATCCGCGACGTCACGGCGCAAAGCGGCTACAGCTTCGCCAGCGGCTCGGGTGAAAACAGCGGCATGCTCATCATTCAGCTCGACCACTGGGACGAGCGCCAGAGCCCTGACCTGAGCAGCTCCGCCATCGCGCAGAAAGTCAACGCCGCCTGCGCCGACATCCCGCAGGCCACCGTCATCGCCATGACGCCGCCGGCCATTCAGGGTCTCGGCATCACCGGCGGTATCTCTATGGTGCTCCAAGTCAGCGGCGACGCCACGCCGCAGGATCTCGGCAACATGGTCAAAGAGGTTCAGGCTCGCCTGCGCGCCCGCACCGACCTCGTCGCCAACACGCGCTGTGAGTTCGACGCCGACATCCCGCAGGTGCACCTCGACATCAACCGCGATAAGGCTCAGGCCCTCAAGGTGCCCGTGAGAACCATCTTCACGACCCTGCAGAGCATCATGGCCTCTTCGTACATCAACGACTTCACGCTCAACGGCTTCAACTTCAAGGTCATGATTCAGGGCGCCACGCCGGACCGCCGCACGGCCGACGACATCCTCAACCAGATGGTGCGCAGCGACACGGGCGACATGGTGCCGCTCTCCGCCCTCTGCACGCTCTCCTACCGCATGGGTCCGTCCAACTACGGCCGCTTCCAGCAGTACATGAGCGCCGACATTGACGTCACGGCCGCTCAGGGCGTCGGCTCGGGTCAAGTCATGGATCTCATCGAAGAAATCGTCGCCGACATCAACAATGAGGAACGTGCCGCCGGCCGCGACCGCCAGTGGATGGTCAGCTGGAAGGCCCTCTCGTACCAAGAGCGCGCCAACGAGGGCAAGATCGGCCTGCTCATCGGTCTGGCGCTGATGTTTGCCTACCTCTTCCTCGTGGCTCAGTACGAGAGCTGGACGACGCCGGTTCCGGTGATTTTCTCCGTGAGTGTTGCAACGCTCGGTGCGCTCATGGGCGCCCAACTCTGCGGGCTGACGCTCTCGATTTACGTGCAGCTGGGCATCCTGATGCTCATCGGTCTCGCCTCGAAGAACGCCATTCTCATGGTGGAGTTCAGCAAGGAGGAACATGAGCAGGGCGTGCCGATCCGCGAAGCCGCCATCCGAGGCGCCAACATGCGCTTCCGCGCCGTGATGATGACGGCCATCTCGTTCATCATCGGCGTTTTCCCGATGGTCGTCGCCACGGGCTCGGGTGCCGCCAGCCGTCAGGAAATCGGCATCACGACCTTCAGCGGCATGTTGCTCGCTACCTGCTTCGGCATTTTCACCGTGCCCGCGCTCTACGCGATCTTCGCTCGCATGCGCGATGCCACCGTCTCGTTCTTCACCGGCAGGAAGCTCCGCAAGGAGGAGAAGGAGCAGGCGGCACAGCAAAACAGCGCCGATCAGCAAGCCTGATTTCCGCCCGAGGCAGCGGCGAGCTCCGGCGGAGCTCCCCTGCCCCGTCAACAAAAAGGCTGAGCCTCTCGCGAGAGGCTCAGCCTTTTTGTCGGCACCCGGAGTCGGCACCGAGAGTCGGCACGCGCCCCGCGCGGTTCGCATGCCCGCCTTCTCCAAGGCAGCCCGGCGCCGCAGCATCGGCACACGCGCCAAGCAGATGGCGCCACCCCTTGCGGGCAGACGGCAGGTTAAGCCACGCCCCCGCCCTCAAACAGAACCGAAGGCCTCCAGCACGGCACGCACGCAGACCAAATTGCGATACCACTTGCGGGCAGACGGCAGGATAAGCCAATCCTCCGCCCTCATGAGACGCGCCGCCCAAGCCTCCGCCCTCGCCCGTGACGCAAGCTCGGCTTCCTCATCCTCCCGCGCATCGGCATTCAGATAGACGCGCAGCAGACGCAGCCCGCGTGCGCGCAAGGCGGCCTCGGCGTCCTCCAGCTCATGCAAGGCGGCACGCAGGTGGTCGGGCAGGCTCACGGCATCCGGGCAGCCGAGAGCCGTCAGCTCTTGCAGCAGCTCGTCATACGGACTGTTGAGCAGCATGAGCACCTGCCCCGGCGCCGGAGCAAGAGCCCGAAAACGAGCCGTCAGCGAAGCCTCACCCGGCGCAGGACGAGCTTCCGCTGTCGCCAGACGCAGCGGATCAAGGCAGCGCCCCAGTCGGCGCAGCATCCCCCGCCGCCCCGCACCCGGCAAACTCAGCGGCAGCACAACCAGCGCTTCACCGCGCTCCGCAGCCCGAGCCTGAACATCCTGCAACTCCAGCTGCGCATCCGCAAACTGATCCTCGGCCTCCTCCTTGCCGCCGCCGAAAAGCGAGAGATCATCGCGTGCGCCGAAATCCGGCAGCTCTCCGGCCACACTCAGATAGCGCCGCGTGCGACAGCACGCCGACCAATAAGCCTCGAGCTCCGCCATCGAAGCTCCCTTGCCCGCCGACGACTCCGAGACCGACGACGACTCCGAGACCGACGACTCCAAGACCGACTCCGGAAAAAAATGCTCCAGCACCCGAGCGACCACCTTGCGCTTGAACGACACGAAAGCCTCGGCCTGCAACAGCGGCCAAGGCAGCGGCAGCAAGCGCACGAACTCCTTGTGCGACGGCGGCTGCTGAGCCGACAAAAGCCCCTCGTAGCGCAGCAGGAAATAAGTCTGCTCCTGCCCCCTCCAGCGGGCACTCTTTCGGTTCTTGTCGCGGTAGCGATAGCGCAACCCGCCGAAGCGAGCCACGGGGCGCAACTTGTCGGCATCGACGCCGGTCTCCTCGCGCAACTCGCGCAGCACCGCCTCCAGCATGCACTCGCGACGTTCAACCCCGCCCTGCGGGAAATGATAATGGCGGCTGCGCTCCCCCGTCACCC
>DXFQ01000165.1 GCA_019114365.1 Candidatus Parakkermansia intestinigallinarum
CTGTCTCGTGGGCTCGGAGATGTGTATAAGAGACAGGTGGGCAGGTGGGCAGGTGGGCAGGTCCCGGGCTCAGGGCGGCTCGGCAGATGTCCTTTCGAGCCGGAACAGGCGCATGCCCGCGACCGGGTTGAGCGCGTCGCGGGCATGCGTGCAGGGGGAGGGGCGGTGTGGGGCCGGCTCAGTACAACTCGACAACGTATTCGTCTTCAAAGTCGCCGGAGCTGATGCGCACCCAGTAGACGCCGACGACGCGGCCGCGGCACTTGAGGCATTTGTCGTAGTCGGGTTCAAAAACGATGCTCTGACCGGTCGGGATGCTGTCTTCCGAGTGCACGAAGATCGCCTTGACCGGAATCTTGTTTTCGTCACTGAGAGCCTTGCCCTTCGGAGCCGAGCGCGGCGAGGCGGGAAGCTGCCACATCTCCACCTTGGCGCTCTGCTGCAGGCGAGTGCCCTCTGGCGCGTAGTAGCTCCAACCGTCGCCCCACATGTACTCTTTGGGGAAGTAGCCTCGGCCGGGGTAGCTGTAGCCGACTTCGGGGCGCGGTTCCGTGTGCCCGCTCTTCACCCACATGGCTTGGAAGTCTTCGATCTTGCCGAAGCCCGTCTTGGCGAGACCCGGGTGAAGCACCCAAGCGCGGTGCCCGCGCACTTCGCGATTGTTGTCCCCGGGGTCCTCGACGTAACAGATGACGGTGCGCGCCATCGACATCGTTTTGGTGCTCTCGTAGTTGAGGTTGCAATCGGCCGTGTAGTCACCGAGGTCGTGCGAGAGGTGGCCTGCGCGCTTGCAGGCTTTGGCGGCCGTCAGGGCGTTGGCGGCGAAGCTGCGGTCGTAGCCGACCGTCGGTGCCTGAGAGCAGAGGTAGCGCACGATGTTGACGCGGTTGATGGCCTCCTGTTGCTCTTCGTCGCAGCCCTTGGGCTTGGTGCCGAGCAGCTGTTTGACCTTGGCCTGAATATCCTTGCGCGAGCGAGGGTACAATTTCTTGACGCAGGCCGAGGGATCCAGCAGAGCCTTGAAACTCGAGGCTGCCTTAGAGCCGTTTGCCTCGTAGCAGTAGCGCAGCATGCAGAAGCGCACCTCCAAATCGGCATTCGGCATCTTCGCCTTGTCCGCCAGCTTCAGGAAACTGAGGGCGGGGCGCCCCTTGCCGCGCAGCATCCAGTTGAGAAACTTGATTCGGGCTTTTGCATCGACGCCGTCGTCGAGAGCCTCATCCAAGCTGAGGATGCGGGCGCAGGCCAGCGCGTGCTGTGCGGCATTGCCCTTCACGGCGCTCAGCGGCGCGTTGCCGTCCGGGTATTTCTCTTCAAGCTGGGGATAGGCTTCGTTGAGCAGGTCGGTGAGCGTCTCGCGCAAGGCGCTGAAGTCTTCCTTCTCGCAGGCGTCGCGAATCAGCTTCAGAAGCGCCTTCTCGTTGGCGGCATTTTTGGCTCCGGCCGGGCTCAGATCGATTTCGGGGCTTGACTGAGCGTCGTCGGATGAAGCCTCCGTCGGCTGATCATCCGGCTCGTCGTCCTCGGCGCAGAGGGGTGAGGCGAAGGCCATGCCGAAGAGCAGGCAGAGAGAGAGCAGTCGGCGAAACGAGCCCGTCGCCCGAGAGGGGGCTGACGCTGTATTCGGGCGGCGGAGCGTGTCGATATTCGTGGCGCTGTGCATGGTCTACCCTTATCATATTTGCATACGCCCTGCAAGCGGAAAAGGGACTGCTGACGCAGCCTTGCGCGTAAAATCACAGCGCCGCAGCAGGGAATACCGGGCGCAAAACGCCTGAAGCGCGTTCATGCCGGATTCTGCTCTTGCCAAAGGCTGTTGGCGGGTGTAGACTGACGCACGTACTATGAGCGAACTTCGTGATCATTTGTTTGATGAGATTCTGCAGGCGCGCCAGCGTGTTTACGCCGTCGGTGAACCGACGCCGCTTCAGAAGGTCTCATTGCCCGGTGTCGATGCCGTTATTTACGCCAAGCGAGAGGATCTGGGCCCCATCAAGGCTTACAAGTGGCGCGGCGCCTACAACTGCATGGCCAAGCTCAGCCCGGAGCAGCGCGCGCTGGGCGTCGTGGCGGCCAGCGCCGGCAATCACGCTCAGGGTGTGGCTCTTGCTGCTTCGAAGTTGGGGTGCAAGGCGCATATTTTCATGCCGCGCTCGACGCCTGCCGTCAAGCAGGAGTCCGTTCTCAAGCACGGCGGTGAGCACGTGGAAATCATGCTCGTGGGCGACTCCTACGATGCGGCGTCCGCGGCGGCACACGAGTTCGCCGAGCAGCGTCAGCTCCCTTTCGTCCATCCCTACGACGATCTTGACACAATGGGCGGGCAGGGGACTCTGGCCGATGAAATTGTCATGAGCGGCGAAGGCCCCTTCGATCGCGTTTACCTTCAGATCGGCGGCGGCGGTCTGGCTTCGGCCTGCGCCTGCTGGCTGCATAAGTTCTGGCCCGAGTGTCGCTTCATCGGCGTCGAGGGCGTCAATCAGGCCTCGATGATGAAGGCTGTCGAGGCGGGCGAGCGCGTGACGCTGCCCTACGTGGATGTGTTTTGCGACGGCACGGCCGTGCGCCGCGCCGGCGAGCAGACCTTTAAGCTCTGCCGCGAGCTGATCGATTCGTTTGTCACGGTGACCAACGACGAGGTCTGTCAGGCGATTCGCTCCCTCTGGAACTCGCTGCGAGTCGTTCCCGAGCCCTCGGGCGCCATGGGGCTTGCCGCGCTGATGCAGGACTGGGAGAAGGGGCAGATCAAGCCCGGTGAAAAATGTCTCGTCGTCCTCTCCGGCGCCAATATGGACTTTTCCCAGCTCGGCGTGGTGGCCAGCCGCGCCGGCGTGCGCGATTCCCACCGCAAGATGCGCTACCTGCGTATTCCGATGGAGACCAAGCGCGGGCAGATTCTCAAGTACCTCAAGAGCATTCCCGAGGGTGTCCTGCTGACCGACGTGCAGTACGGCCGCATCTCGGGCGACATTCAACACCCCGTCTTCGGCGTGTTGGGCACCGATGAGCAGTTCGCGGAGATTGATCGCCGCCTTGCCGAGAAAAACCTCAAGGCGACGGACGTCAGCCATGATGACGATGTGCGTTTCCGCATGATTTCCTGCGACCGCGTGCTGCTTTCCCACCCGACCTTCTTTGTCATTGAGTTCCCCGAGCGCCCCGGTGCCTTCACGGAGTTCATGGCGACGGTCGGCCAATACGCCAATCTCTGCTACTTCAATTACCAGTATTCCGGCGAATCCGTCGGACGCGCCATGGTCGGGCTGGAGTTCGCTTCGCTCGAGGATCGCGACGCCTGCCGCCGCAGCGCGGCCAAGCTCATCGGTACGACGATTCAGACGATTCAGGATCTTCCCGATCCGGTGCGCCGCCGCGTGTTGGATTCCATGTCCCCCTTTGATCACTCTCACGACAGCCGAAGCTGAACATGCCGAAGCTCATCCTCGCCTCGCAATCGCCCCGGCGCCGAGAGCTCCTCGAGCGCGCCGGACTCCGCTTTGAGGTCGTGACCTGCGAGACGGAAGAGGTCAACGATGCGGCGCTTCCGCCGGAGGAGATCTGCGCGAGGAACGCTGCGGCCAAGGCCGAAGCCGTCGCGCGGCTCCGTCCCGACGCCGTCGTCATCGGCGCCGACACGCTTGTTTTCATCGACGGGCGCGCCTTGGGCAAACCCGCCGATGCCGAAGAGGCCTTCGCCATGCTGCGCCTCCTTCAGGGACGGACGCACAGCGTCTGCACGGCCGTTGCCGTCATCATGCCGGGCGGCGAGCGGCGGGACTTCCGCGAAGTCAGCCGCGTGACTTTTCGCCGCCTCGACGATGAGGCCATCAATCATTACCTGAGCGTGGTGCAGGTGCTCGACAAAGCCGGGGCCTACGCCATTCAGGAGCACGGCGAACTCATCATTGAAAGACTCGACGGCGATCTCGACAACGTCATCGGACTCCCGGTCACTCACCTTCTCAACGTTCTGGCTCTATGAAAAAAATCCTCTGCCTGTTACTCTGTCTGGCGGCGGCCGGCACCGGCCGAGCCGTCATCCCCGCCCCTCAACATATCGACACGCGCATCTCCAACGCACTGCCTCCGGCTCGGGAAGGCGGCTACATCCTGCGTCTCACCCGCGATGCGGACGGCAAGCCGCAGTGGCATATCAGCGCGAACGACGCCTCCGGCCGCTTCTACGCCGAGCAGACGCGCCGCCAGCTCGAGGCCGAATACGGTGAGGCTCTTCCTCAGACGCTTGAAGTTGTCGATTATCCGAAGCTCTCGTGGCGCGGCCTGCACGTAGACGTCTCTCGCCACTTCTTCACGGTGGATCAACTCAAGGCGTTCATGGATCGCATGGCTGCCCTCAAGCTCAACCGCCTGCATTTGCACCTCACCGACGGGCCGGGCTGGCGCTTGCAGATCAAGGCTTATCCGCGCCTCACGGACTACGCGGCTTGGCGCAAGGAACGCCGCGACCCGGCCTGGGAATGGCCGACGACGCGGCTCGGGCGCGACTACGATGAGGTCTACGGCGGCTATTTTACCC
>DXFQ01000166.1 GCA_019114365.1 Candidatus Parakkermansia intestinigallinarum
TTCCACGGAGGTTTGTTGATTATTTGCAACCCCAGCATACGGTTTGCCGGGGAAAAATCAAGCCTCCATTTTTTGTGTACTCAAGGCGCGGTCAAAATGACCGCGCCTTGAAACTTTGGGACACATGTGGCATCACATACCCCCAAGCATCATGAAAACACTGATTGTTTCCGCCGCTCTGGCCGCATCCTGCGCTCTGGCTCAGGATGCTCCGGCTCCCGCTCCCGCCGCTCCCGCTGCTCCCGCCGCTCCGGCTGAGGGGCTTACTCCCGCCGTTATCGAACAGGGCACGGCTGCTCAGAAGAAGTTGTTCGACGCGATGACTTCGCTCCGCGATTCTCTCGCCGGTGTCACTGATAAGGCGACGGCTGATGCTGCCGCTCCGAAGGTTGCCGAGAGCTGCGCGGCTTTCCTGTCGGCTGTCGAGGAGGGCGAGGTTCTCTGCCGTGAGAATCCTGCTCTGGGCACTTACCTCGAGGAGCATCTGCCCATGGATGAGGCTGCTTTGGCCGAGCTGGCTGAGTCTTCGCTCGGCAGTCTTCTCAAGATTGTCCTTTCGGGCGCGTTTGAATCCGAGGATTTGATGCAGGCTGCGACTCCGCTGCTGCAGTTCCTTTTCAACGGGGATGCGGTTGAGGAGCAGGACGAGGACGTCGATAACGATGTCGATGAGGATGACGGCTCTGTCTTTGATGAGGACGTGAGCGATATCGAATAAGTTTTCCGCCCTTTTTCTCCTCTCTGTTCAGGCCCCGCGCGGCGCTCGTGCCGCACGGGGCTTTTTCCGTGTGTGCGCCGCGTGTGAGGGAGGGCTATGACGGGGTCTATTTTGCGTCATGGCGCGGCGGGGCTTGAGATTTTAGTCTTGCCAAGAGGCTGATGTGCTGCTACCTTCTCGCGCATGGCCACTGACAAGAAGATCACGATCAAGACGAATAAGGGCAATATTAACCTCACGGTCTTTGCTTCCAAGACGCCCGTGACGGCGGCGAGCTTTCTCAATTTGGCTCAGCGCGGCTTTTACGATGGTCTGACCTTCCACCGCGTGATTGCCGATTTCATGATTCAGGGCGGGGATCCCGAGGGGACGGGTTGCGGCGGCCCGGGTTACTGCTTTGATGATGAGTGCCGCCCCGATTTGAAGTTCACGAAGCCCGGTCTGCTGGCGATGGCTAATGCGGGTCGCTCATGGACGGGGGCGGGGACGAACGGGTCGCAGTTTTTCATCACGCATGTGCCGACGATGTGGCTGAACGGCAAGCACACGATTTTCGGCGAGGTGCTCGGTGCGGAGGATCAGGAGGTGGTCAATGCGATTCGCCAAGGTGATTGCATCCTGGGTGTCGAGATTCACGATGATTGTGCGGATCTTTTCGCCGAACAGGCTTCTCTTCTGAAGCGCTGGAACAGCAAGCTGGACGCCAACAAGTAATAAGCCGCTCCGCCGTCCGTGGTTTTCGCTGTTCAGGAGCTGCACATCGAGTTCGGCCCGCGTGTGCTTTTCGATTCTCTGTCCTTTGTGGTGGAGAATGGTGAGCGCATTGCTTTTGCGGGGCAGAACGGCGCCGGTAAGTCGACGCTCATGAAGTGCATTGTGGGGGTGCTGGAGCCGGACCGCGGCAAGGTGCTGATGCCCAAGCATACGCAGGTGGGTTATCTGCCGCAGGACGGTATTCACATCGCCGGTTCGCCGCTGCTTGAGGAGGTGATTGGCTCGGTGGGCAATGTGGTGGAGTTGCAGGGGCGGGTCGATGAGATGTCGGCACGCATGCAGCAGCTGCCGGCCGATTCGCCCGAATACCGAGAGTTGATTGATGAGATCGGGCGTCTGGAGCTGATCCTGCACGATCGGGATGCGGCGAGTTTGCGCCCGCGCGTGGAGTCTATTCTGCGCGGTTTGGGGTTCAGTTCGGATGATTTTTCGCGGGACTGCGGTGAGTTTTCAGGTGGCTGGCAGATGCGTATTGCTCTGGCCAAGCTGCTGGTGCAGGAGCCGGAGGTTCTGCTGCTCGATGAGCCGACCAATCACCTCGATTTGCAGAGTCAGCGCTGGATGGAGCAGTATCTGCGCCACTACCGCGGGGCCATTTGCATCATCAGCCACGATGTGGCTTTGCTGGACGGGCTCGTGACGCGCACGATCGCGTTCCACCACGGGCGTGCAGAGGAGTATGCGGGCAATTTCTCGTTTTATCTGCGCGAGAGTAAGGCGCGCAAGGAGGCGCTGCTGCACCGCGCGAAGGCTCAGCAACGCGAGATAGCCAAGACGCAGGAGTTTATTGACCGCTTCCGCGCGAAGGCGACGAAGGCGACACAGGTGCAGAGCCGCATTAAGCAGCTGGAGAAGGTGGAGCTCATCGAGGTGGAGCAGGATGACGCGGTGATGAATTTTCACTTTCCGCCGCCGCCGCCCGGCGGGCATACGGTGGTGACGCTGGAGAAGGTTTGCAAGGCTTACGGGCCCATTACGCTGCTGAAGGATTTTGATTTCATGATGGCGAAGGGCGATCGCATCGCGATTGTCGGTGTGAACGGTTCGGGCAAGTCGACGTTTACGCGTCTGATTTCCGCATCGGAGGCGCCTGATGCCGGAAGGGTGCAGATGGGGCATCATACGGAGGTGGCGTTTTTCTCGCAGACGCATGCGGATGTGCTCAATAATGAGCAGACGGTGCTGGAGTGTGTGGAGGCGGCGGCGAGCCGCGAGACGCGCCCGCTGGTGCGCAATATTCTGGGCTGTTTTCTCTTCCGCGGGGATGATGTTTTTAAAAAGATCGGGGTGCTCTCGGGCGGTGAACGCTCGCGCGTGGCTCTGGTTTGTATGTTGCTCAAGCCGGCGAATTTCCTGATTATGGACGAGCCGACGAACCATCTGGATTTTCAGAGTCAGGATGTGCTTCAGGCGGCTCTGGCGGAGTACCCGGGCTCGTACTGCATTGTGTCGCACAATCGCCAGTTTCTCGATCCGATTGTCAACAAGGTGCTGGAGTTTCGCCCGGGTTTGCCGCCGCGGCTTTTCCACGGCAATGTGACGCAGTACCTCGAGACGGTGGAGGCCGAGCAGCGGCGCCTGCAGGCCGGGCAGTCGGGTGGGGGCGCGGCAGCGCAGGCCGGTTCCGCATCGGCTTCTCCCCTGCCCTCGGGCAATCGCCGCGATTTGCGCCGCCAGCGTGCGCAGGAGCGCGAGAGGCGAGCCCGCATTCTCAAGCCTCTGCAAAAGGAGCTCAGCGAGGTTGAAGCGGCCATTGCGCTGCGCGATGAGCGAAAGGCTCAGATTGCGGCCGAGCTGGAGAAGCCGGAGAATATGAGCGATAATCAACGTCTCATGGAGCTGACGCAGGAGTTTCAGGCGTTGGATCGCGAGTCGGAGGCTCTGTTCACGCGCTGGGAGGAGCTTTCGACCTCGATCGAGCAGCAGGAGGCCGCCTTCCGCGCCGAGGATGAGGCGGCGGCGGAATGAGCTCCGCTCGGCGCTGCTTGGCGAGCGGCTGCGCCGATGGGGATGCTGCGCCGAGGAAGTGTTGCCGCGCCGAGGGGGATGCTGCGCCGATGAGGCGGGTGTTGCTCCTCCGAGGGGGGCGGTGTTGCGCCGGGGGAGGGTGTTGTTCAGATGCTCCGGCTCCAGCGGCCGAGCAGTTCGGGGTATTCGCCGGAGTTGTTTGGCTCGGCGCGGCCGAAGTCGTCGTCGAGTTGCAGGAGGGCCTGTTGGACGTAGCAGTCGGTCAGCAGTTCAGGCAGGTCGGCGCGTTCGCCGAGGAGTCGGCGGGCGGCTGAGCTGACGCGCGCCGAGACGGTGTGAACTCGGAGTTTGAGATACATGCGCCACGATTCCTCCGAGTCGTCGCAGACGCAGACGTGGTTGACGATGAAGTCTTTGGCGCGTTCTTTGCCGACGAGGGCGAAGTCGGCGGAGAGGGGTTCCGCCTGCAAGTTGCAGTGGCGGCTCCAGAAGGGATGCCTCAAGGAGCTGAGTCGTTTGAGCAGTTCGGGTGCGTGCCGCGCGAGCATCAGGGGCCGGAGTTCCGACCACTGAGCGGCTGATGCGGCAAGGGCGGCGACGCGGCGATGGGGGTGATTGAGAGGCCGAACGGACGAGAATACCCAAGGCAGGCGGCGCGAGGGGCTCAGGCCGTATGTTTCCCGCAAGGGCCACCAAGCATCCCAGACGCTGCGGTGGTAGCGACGGGCTTCATCGCCGGCGCGTTCGGGGAGGACGGGTTCGAGGAAGCCGGCGGTGCCGAAGAGGATGGCGTGTGCGTTGTCGCCGAGTTCGCGCAGCGGGGCGCGACGTGCAAGCATGCGCATGGGCAGTTTGTTGACGCGGTAGCCGAGGGTCTCGGCCCAGCATTCGTAGCGGCTTTGGGATTCGCCCATGCGCTCGACGCGGCGCTGAAAGAGTTCGCGCCGCTGCTGCATCCGCCGCGCGGCGGCTCCGAGCAGAAGAGCACGCAGTTGCCCGGCGGTCAATCGGCGAAGGGGAGCGGGTTCGGTCTCGAGTTCTTCGACGGACCAGCGCCTCGGGTAGCCCAGAACGCGTCGCAGTTCTGCGGGGTCGAGGGCAAGGACGGGGATTTCTTCGTGGCGCGAGTTGCGGGTGTACCAACCGGCGGGCGGAGGCTCCGCAACGACGTGCAACACGACGCCGTCGCAGCGGGGATCGGCGCCGTAGCCCGCGCTCTCCCAGTCTTCGGCTCGGCGGGTGAGGACGATGTCGCCGCGCAGGCGGCGACCGTCCAGCTCGAGCTCAGCTCTCAGAAAGTCGGGGCCTTCGCGGCGATTCCACTCGCCGAAGTCGATGATTCGCACGATGCCGTGTCGCTCGCTTTCGCCGCT
Source organism: Candidatus Parakkermansia intestinigallinarum (assembly GCA_019114365.1). Classification (GTDB taxonomy): domain Bacteria; phylum Verrucomicrobiota; class Verrucomicrobiia; order Verrucomicrobiales; family Akkermansiaceae; genus Akkermansia; species Akkermansia intestinigallinarum. Next base: position 4,834 of record DXFQ01000166.1, read on the forward strand.
GCAGCCCAGTTCGCCGGACATCCAGCTGCACTGCAGTTCGGCTACGGCGGGCGGCGTCGGCAGGTCGGGTTCCGCCGCGGCGCAGGATGCTTCGCGGAGGGCTTGCCGACAGAAGTCGGCATAATCCGCCGCGAGTCGGTCACGCAGGAGGCAATCCATGCTCGAGGTCTGCTGCATGGGGTGGGCGCCGCCTGCTCCGTGTTTCTCCGAGCTCATTGTCGAGGCGCATATGACTCCGTATCTGTCGCCGTATCTGTCGCCGTGGCCCGCAGGATTCCGTGTTCGCCGCCGCAGCGGGGGAGACTCGGCCTTCACCGCCGCGGCTCCGTGAAACTCCGTGTTCGTCGCCGGCTCCCGTGAGACTCAGTGATCGTCACCGTGGCGCATGAGGTCCTCTTCGAGCGTTTCGCAAACGTAGCCGAAGGTCTCAGCGTTCTTGTGGTTCATCGAGCGCAGGGTGTTGTGGGCTTCGAGGACGTGGCGCGTCCGAGCGACTTCGGACATGTGGGTTCCGCCGGTTCCCTCCGAGCTGTGGGCATCGTCGGCGAGCTCGCGGCGCCGTTCCTCCAGGTCTGCGTGCCAAAAGGCGTCGGGGGGGTCAATGTCAACCAGCATGTCGAGCCCGAGGCTTTCCATGGCCTGGCGCGTTCTGTCCGTCGGGGAAGCGACTTGCAGGCTCCCGCCGGCAGAGAGGCAGCGGTTGGCCAGCCCGGCCATCGTGCCCATGAAGGTGGAGTCGATGCCCGAGCACATCTCCAGATCGATCACGAGGTTCTTGCCTCCCTGCTCGAGGTATTTGTCCGCCAGTGATTTGAGCGTCGGGCTGTTGACGAAACTGCCGCGGCTCGTGCAGCGAATCCACAGGCAATCGGAAAAGGTGTGATGGGTCAGGCAGGTATCAGTCATAGTCGGATTTCATCCCTATTCTAGTGACAGGGATGAAGCTTGGCAAGAGAAAATCGCAGCGCTCGCGCAAAATTGAAAATAACTGACTATCGAACGGCTTTGCCGATGCTCCGCGAGGGGTGTGAGGCGCTTTTTTCACGAAGGGCGTTGCACGTTTTTCTTGCAGAGGCTTGCCTCATCTGCTAGTATCTGCTCATGACGGCCAAAGTCCTGCTGCCTATTGTTATTTGTTCTCTGATTCTGTGTTCGTGCAAGTCATACCTCAAATCCGAGAGCGGTCTCTACGATGTCGAGCTGAACCGCTCGCTTCGGGTGCCGCTGGACGGATGGTGGCATCCCGACAAGCCTACGACCCGCGTCAGCAAGAAGCATGGCCGGGTTTACGTGGCTCCGCTCGATATTTCCCGGGTGGAGGAGGATGAGCCGAAGCTGAGCCGCCTGCTGATTCCGCAGATGCACGGCTATATGGTGACGTATTTGTCAAAGACCATCGAGCGGGCCAACAAGAAGAATAAGGCGGACTGGCGCCTGACGAATGATGCCAAAAAGGCCGATATTCGCATGGATATGGCGGTGGTGTCTCTCAAACCGCAGCGTCCCGTGTTGCGTTGGCTTTTCTTCCTCGGCAGTTTTGCTTCTCCGATTCCGGGTACGGGTACGGTGGCGGCGCATTTCACGGAGGGCGATATTTGCATTGAGTTCACGATCAGGGACAACCACACGGGTGAGCTCCTGTTCGCCATGAAGGATTCCAACCGAGCCACGACCCGACTCTACAAGGCCGAGGCCTATACGCAGGAGGGTCAGGCGGACAAGAATCTGAAGCTTTGGGCGCAGAAGATTGCCAATCTGGTGCGCTACTACACCGAACACCAAGGGGAGAGGTTCGATATTGAGGAGGCTCTTCCCCGACCCCCTCTTGTCAAGGGGCTGATACGCGGTGAGGAGGCTCAGGAGGATGACGTCTCGTCTTCTGCGACGTCACAAAAGGCGCCCGAGATGCAGAAGCCGGCGCCTCATGCCGCAGCGTCCGCCGCTTGAGGTCGGCGCCGCCGGGGTTTTCCTTTCCGCCGTTTGCCTCTCGCCTGCCGTTTGTCTTTCGCTCGCACGCTGATGGATTCTCCCCTTGCTCGTCGCTTGCTGGCTCTGCTGCGCGCGCCGCATTACCGCCCGCAGGATGTTTCGTCTCTGGCGAGAAGTCTCGAGCTGGCGGGCAATGAGAGAGCCGAGCTCAGGCAGTTGCTGCGGGAGTGGGAGGCGAGCGGGCGCGTGATGCGGCTGAGGCAGGCGCGCTACCAGTTGCGCGAGGCGGCTCCGGCGCCGCTGACGGGGCGTGTGCGCACGCTGCCGAGCGGCAAGCAGCTCTTTGTTCCGGATGCTGAAGGTCAGGAGGCTCTCGAGCCGCTCAATCCGGGCGGCGGGATTATTGAGCTGCCGATTCGCCGTTTTCGCAACATGGGGGCGATGGACGGCGATCTCGTCCGCGCAACGGTGAAGAGACAAGCACCCGTCGGTTACCGCCGCCGCCACCGCGGGATGCGCCCCGAGGGCGAGGATCTGCGGGCCGAGGCTCGGGTGGAGGAGATTCTGGAGCGCCGCGCGGGGTTGTGGGTGGGCATCTACCGCTGCGAGGGGCGCTTCGGTTGCCTCATCGGCGACGGCAAGAGCTGCCCGGAGAAGGTGAAGCTGACGGAGGCGCCGCCGCCGAGCTTGCAGGCGGGCATGCTGATTGCGGTGCAGCCGCTTTGTTACCCGCTGGCGCGCATGGAGGCGTCCGGGCGCCTCGTTGAAATACTGGGATGGCCCGAGGATGAGGGGGTCGATATGCTCGGCGTGATTCGCCGCCACGGGCTTCGCACGGAGTTTTCGCAGGCGGTGCTGGATGAGGCGTCGCGGCTCCCGATCGAGCTGAGCGAGGAGGAGTTTGAGGGGCGTTGCGACTGCCGCGGCGAGTGTATTCTGACGATTGATCCCGAGAGTGCCCGCGACTACGATGACGCGATTGCGGTGCGCCGCACCGAGGCGGGGCGGCAGCTTGCGGTGCACATTGCGGATGTGAGTCACTACGTGCGCCCGGGTACGGCGCTGGACGGCGAAGCGGCCTTGCGGGGCAATTCGACTTATCTGCCCGACCGCGTGCTGCCGATGCTTCCGCCGCTGCTCTGCGACGGCATCTGTTCGCTGCGCGAGGGCGAGAATCGGCTCACCCTGCTCTGCCTGATGCAGGTGAACGATGAGGGCTGCGTCACGCGGGCCGAGTTCCGCCGCGCGGTGATTTGCTCGCGGCGTCGTTTAACGTACCCGCAAGCGCTGGCCGTGCTGGAGTCGCGGGGCAGCAGCGGCGACGCCGAGGTGGACGCCATGCTGCGCGAGGCGGCCGCTCTGGCGCGGCTCATGCGCCGCCGCCGCATGAAGGCGGGGGCTCTTGCGCTCGGGAGGCCCGAGCTGAGGGTCGTGCTCGATGCCGACGGGCACCCGACGGATGTTGTGACGGAGCAGAGCGATGAGGCGCACCGCCTGATTGAGGAGTTTATGCTGGCGGCCAACGAGGAGGTGGCGAAGGCTCTGCGCTCGGCGCTGATTCCGACGATTTACCGCGTGCACGAGAGTCCCGATCCGGGCAAGTTGCACGAGTTCGCGCTCACGCTGCGCAGCTACGGAATCGCCGCCGGTACGCTTGCGACCCGCGAGGAGCTGCGGCGCGTGATGGAGCAGTTGGCGGGGCATCCGGATGAGGAGCTGCTCAAGACGGCGCTGCTGCGCTCGATGATGCGGGCGCGCTACTCGGTGAAGTCTCTGGGGCACTACGGCCTTGCTAAGGGCGATTACTGCCATTTTACGAGTCCGATACGCCGCTATGCCGATCTGGTGGTGCACCGAGGCTTGGCGCGGCTCATCGGTGTTCCCCATGCGGCCGCTCTGCCCTCGACGGCCGCGCTGGCTTCTCTTGCCGAGCATATTTCCGAGACGGAGCGCATCTCCGACGCGGCGGAGCAGGAGGCAGAGAGGCTCAAGCTCGCGGAGTTTTTGCAGATGCAGTGCTCCGCCGAAGACCCGCGGCACTGGCAGGCCGTTGTCACGGCGGCTTGGCCTCAGGGGCTGGCTGTCGATTTGCCGGAGCTGCGCCTCAAGGGTTTCATTTCCGCCGAGGTGCTGCCGGGCGGAGAGGGCTGGTTTTACGAGCGGCACGCTTCGCGATGGAGCCGCCGCGACGGGGCGCGTCTGCTGCCGGGCTCGCGCCTCGAGGTCGTCCCGCTGAAGGTGGATGTCGAGAGCGGTTTTCTCGAGCTGCGGCCGGTTCAGGCGCCTTCGCCGGAGGCCTGATTTTCTCCTTCTTTGCCCGGCACTGCGGCAGGGCGAGGCGCATTGCTGCCGCCGATGAGCAACACCATCTCACCCTTGGGCGGGCGAGCCTTGAACTCTGCCAGCAGTTCAGCAGCGGTGCCCCGGTGATAGGTCTCGTAGACTTTGGTGAGTTCGCGAGCCACGCAGATCAGCGCCCCGGCATCGAGCTCGGCCAGAGCCTGAACCGTCTTGAGGATGCGGAAGGGCGATTCGTAAAAGATGCTGGTGTATGAGGCCTCGAGTGCCTGCCGGAGCACCTGCTGCTTCTTGCCCGACTTCACCGGCAGAAAACCGCCGAAAAAGAAGGCGTCGCTCGGCAGTCCCGAGCCCACCAGAGCCGTCACCACGGCGGAAGGCCCCGGCAACACGGTGAAGGGAACCTCGCGCCGCTTGAGCTCTTGGATGAGGCGGTAGCCGGGGTCGCTCACGCCGGGCATTCCGGCATCGGTCACGACGGCGAAGCGCTCGCCGGCCAGGGCTCGCGCGGCGACCTCGGGCGCGCGCTGCTGCTCGTTGTGCTCGTGGAGGCTCAGCAAGGGCTTGCGTATGCCGTAGTGCGCCAGCAGCATGCCCGTGTTGCGCGTGTCCTCGCAGCAGATGCAGTCGACGGACTCCAGCAGGGCGAGTGCGCGGCGGGTGATGTCTTCGCGGTTGCCGATGGGCAATCCGACGAAGCTGACGGGATACTCGATCATGGAGAGGTCAGTCGCGCCGTGATCTCGTCCGCAGCCAATCGGGCCGCGTAGGAGAGGGCGTTGGTGCGCGTGTTCTGAATGTTGATGTCGTCTTGGTTGTAGTAGCTGCTCTCCGCCTCTACCGTGCCGGAAGCCAGTGTTTTGCCGGTCATGCGCTCGGTCACGGTGTAGCGCACGGTAAGAGTCAGGCCGATTTCGGAGCTCAGGTATGAGTCGCGCCAGTCTGTCGTGAGGGAACGCGGCGTGATGGCAACGACGTCGCCCGAAATGATGAAGTCCGCCTTGTTGCGCGGCGCGAGGCGATAGGTGCCGTCGCCCTGCATGGCATTGGTCAGCGCAGAGGTCAGTTGCATGGAGACCTGCGGCTGCGTCGAGGTGTTGCGGAACATATCGACGCTGAAGCTGTGCATCTCACGCAGCGCTGCGGGTTTGACGCCTCCCAGGTGGTAACCGCAGGAGCTCAGCGGCACGCAGAGCAACAGGGCGGTCAAAAAGGTGTATATCGAGCGTTTCATCGCGGGTTCCGATGCGGTTAGTGCGTCGCCTTCCCCTTCTCCGCCAAAGCCGCAGCCTTTCGGTACAGCTCAGCAGCCTCCTTCGCCGCCGTCGGATTCACCGATTTCTGCGCGATGACGCTGCGGAAGCACTGCATCGCGGCCGAGTAGGAGCGCGCGCGCTCGAGGTAATAGCGCCCGACTTCGAGCTCTTGGTCGACAAGCAGAGCGCGCATCTCAGCCACGCGGCGCCGAGCTTCTCCGGCGCGGCGATCATTCGGATAGCGCAACAGGAACTCTTCGTAGGCCTCCTGAGCCTTCTGGAGGTTGACCAGCGCGTTGTTGCCGCGGGTGTGCTGCTGAGACCAGAGCTGAGCCGTCATCAGCTGCGCGGCCGGAGCCAAAGAGCTGTCTGGATAGCGCTCGGCCAGCTGGGCATAGGAGGCCCGAGCGCGCTCCGGATCTCGGCAGACCTCGAGCTGATAGCGCGCCAGCATGCTGAGCGCCGTTGCAGCCATATCGTTGTAGGGCGCGTTCTTCACGATGTTCTGCAGCCACTCTTCGACGACGGAGCTCTCCATCCCCACCTCCCAGAGGCCCCAGAGCATTTGGCCCTTCATCTCGCCTTTGACGGCCTTCATGGCCAGCTCCAGCTCGCGGTTGAGGGCCTGCTCGTAGCAGGGGCTGCTGTGGTAGTGCGCGATGACTTTATCGTACTCCTTGAAGGCTTGGCGATAATCTTCGTCGCGGCAATACATGTCACCGAGCATCAGGCGCGCTTGAGGTGCAATGGGCGAGAGGGCATGGTCGGTCACGATCTCCTTGAGCTTTGATATGGCGGCATTCGTCTTGCCGGCAGCGGCAAAGGCGCAAGCGGCGGCATACAGACGATCGGCCGTCGGATCACTCGACGAGACCATGCCCGCCGGCATGAGCTCATTGTCGTAGTCGTTGCACATGGTCAGCGGCAACGCGGACACGGAAAGAAGAAGCAGACCCAGTGAAGATCGTTTCATATCAGGGGCGAAAAAGCAAAGGAGGGTGAAGGTGAGAAGGGCGCAGCTTGCGGGGGAGCCGGCAGGAGACGTGAGTATAAAACAGAGGGAGGCAGCGAGCGCCGCACTCGCTGCGCGGCGCTCGCTGTCCGAAAGCTTCACTTCTTGCCGTAGACGGCCTCGGCATCGAAGCAGCATCCGTCATCGGCAGCCTCGAGAGCCACGGGCTCGCCGTCCTTGACGGCCTCACCGAAGGGAACCGAGCGGAAGAAGCAGGAGTGGTGGCCGGTGTGGCAAGCCCCGGCGCCGATCTGGTCGACCAGCAGCACGATGGCATCCTGATCACAGTCGATGAGAATCTGATGAACCTTCTGGATGTGGCCGGAGGTCAGCCCCTTGTGCCAGATCTCCTGACGGGAGCGGGAGTAGTAGACGGCCTCGCCGATTTCGATGGTCATTTTGAGAGCCTCTTCGTTCATGTAGGCGAGCATGAGGGGCTCTTTCGTGCGGTAATCCACGGCCATAGCCGGAATCAGACCCTTTTCGTCAAACTTGGGCATGAGCAACATGCTCTTCTCCACCTCTTTGTAGCTGCCTCGAGGGGCAAACACGATAGTTTTGTCGGACATACGCACGGATTATAGCAGCTGCCGCGCGCAAAGGCAAGTCCGTATCGCGCATCGAAGCGGCGCGATGTTCGCCGCGAATCATAACAAGAAGGCATCAGCAGCGTGCAGCGGGGAACATACCGCCGCAGGGCTCAGTGAAACGCTTTTTCAACTCCGTCCGCAAAAATTTCACTCGCCAGCGCGGGCAAGCTGTGATAAAGTGGTCTCGCGCACAGCACGGGGCACATGCCCGCGTCGGCGACTTCAGTCAGCTATGAACGATCTCACCCAGCCTTTCAAACGCCTGCCCGTTGCCCTTATCGGCACGGGGTCTTACGTACCTGAGCGTCGTCTCACCAACTCGGATCTCGAGAAGATGGTTGACACATCCAACGAATGGATTGTGGAGCGCACGGGCATCGAGGAGCGCCGCATCGCCGCGCCCGATGAAAAAACCAGCGACATGGCCACCAACGCTGCTCGCAAGGCCATCGAAAACGCCGGTATCAAGCCGGAGGAAATCGATCTGATCATCGTCGCCACCATCACGCCGGATACGTTCACGCCCTCAACGGCATGCTACGTGCAGGCCAACCTCGGTGCCGTCAATGCGGCCGCCTTCGATATTTCTGCAGCCTGCTCCGGCTTCCTCTACGCGCTCAAGACGGCCGTGCAGTACATCGGCTGCGGCCAGGCTCGCACGGCGCTCATCATTGCGAGTGAGAAGCTCAGCCACATCGTCAACTGGGAGGATCGCAGCACCTGCGTTCTCTTCGGCGACGGCGCCGGCGCCGCCGTGCTGCGCACGGGCACGGGTATCGAGGGCGACAGCGCGATTCTCGCGTCGGACATCGGCACGGACGGCTCGCTGACCGACATTCTGCTGGTTCCCGGCGGCGGCTCGGCCATCCCGACGACGGAGGAGAACATTCACGAGAAGCTCTACACCGTGGCCATGCGCGGCAACGAACTCTTCCGCCACGCCGTGCAGCACATGAAGGATTCGGCGCTCTCGCTCATCAAGCGCACCGGCATCAACCCCGAAGATATCGCGCTGGTCGTTCCGCACCAGGCCAATCTGCGCATCATCAACGCGGTGACGGCTCGCCTCGGCATCGCGCCGGAGAAGGTTTTCGTCAACCTCCAGAAGTACGGCAACACCTCCGGTGCCGCCTGCATCATCGCACTCGATGAGGCTCTGCGCGCCGGACGCGCCAAGAAGGGCGACATCGTGCTGATGGTCACCTTCGGCGCCGGTCTCACGTGGAGTTCTGCCGCCATCCGCATCTGAGGCCGCGGCCTTCGACTTTCATCCCCCGCAGCAGCCCCCGGCTCTGCGGGGCTTTTTTTGCCGCCTTTCAAGCTTGACAAACCGGCTCACCTGCGGCAGACTCAACTCAAGATACCCTCACTCAACCCCACACATCCATGGAAGCATACAGCATGAAGAACCCGTTCCCGGCCACCGTGCTCGGGGTGCGCCACATCACGAAGCCCGGAAGCGCCAAAGAGACCATCCACATCGACTACTCGCTCGAGGGCTCGGGCATGAGCTATACCACGGGCGATGCTCTCGGCGTCATTCCCTGCAATGACCCGGCCCTCGTCGATGCCCTCATCGCCGCGCTTGAACTCGACCCGGCCGCAGAGGTTCCCATGCCCGACGGCGGCAGCGCTCCGCTGCGCGAGGCGCTCATCAGCGCCTACGACATCACGACCCTCAAAAAGGGTCTGCTCACCAAGTGGAATGCCGTTGCCGGCAGCGAAAAGCTCGCAGCCGTTCTGGCGGACAAAGACGCCCTGAAGGATTTCATCTGGGGGAGAGATTTGCTCGACCTTGCCTCCTGCCCCGAGTGCAAGGCTCACTTTGCGGACGCGGCTTCCTTCGTCGCCATCCTCGGCAAGCTGTCTCCGCGACTCTACTCCATCGCCAGCAGCCCCGATGCCGTTCCCGGTCAGGTCTCGCTCTGCGTCGGCGCGGTGCGCTACACCAGCTACGACCGCCCGCGCAACGGCGTCTGCTCCACCTTCATGGCGGATCGCGTGAAAGCCGGCGACAAGGTTAAGGTGTTCGTGCACTCCAACAAAAACTTCCGCCTGCCCGAAGACGGCGCCACACCCGTCATCATGGTCGGCCCGGGCACGGGCATTGCCCCCTTCCGCGCCTTCTGGCAGCAGCGCCTTGCGGATCACGCCACCGGCCCGATGTGGCTCTTCTTCGGCAATCCCTACAAGGCCACCGACGGCTGCTACGAGGACGAGCTCGAGGAGCTCGTGAACAGCGGCAAGCTCAAGCTCTCCGTCGCTTGGAGCCGCGATCAGGCTCAGAAGGTCTACGTGCAGCACCTCATGGAGCAGGCCGGTGAGGAAATCTGGCAGTGGCTTGAAAAGGGCGCCGCCTTCTACATGTGCGGCGACGCCAACCGCATGGCCAAGGACGTGGAGAACGAGCTGCTGTCCATCATCGCCCAATACGGCAAGCGCAGCCCTGAAGAAGCCGCGGCGTACCTCGCCGACATGAAGGCGGCCAAGCGCTACCAGAAAGACGTCTATTGACGCCGCAGGCGCCCCGCAGGCGCCTGTTTCCTGCGCGCGGCGCACCCGCCCTGCGCGCAGAGCATCCGATCTTGCAGCCCCAGAGGGAGAAGCAGCCGCTTCTCCCTCTTTTTATGTGTCGGCGCCCTTTCCCGGTAGCCCGGCCGCCCTCCTTCCTCCCCTCAGCTTGCGCCACCCCGGACATCGCGCGGCCCGGCGGCAACACATTTAAGCCCGACCGCACCCTTCGCCTCACCCGCCCTGCCCCCCGCATAAGCCGCCCTGCCCACCGCATAAG
>DXFQ01000167.1 GCA_019114365.1 Candidatus Parakkermansia intestinigallinarum
GAGCTAAAGAACCTGCCGCCGCACCCGCGCCGCGCCTCTGCAAGCAGGCCTTCGCCGCGCGACGGAAAAGCCCCCGCCTCATGCCGAGGCGGGGGCTTTTCCGTCAGGGGACTTCGGGCGCTTCCGCCGCAAGGGCGGCGCCCGGAGCTCTCAGATATCCCAAACGTCGAGCCACTTGAAGGAGACAACGCGGAATTTGCGACCCATCACCTTGTTGATATCGCTGAGGTCTTTTTCACCGGAGCCGGAGGGGCGGTTGGGGTCGGAGCGCTTCTTGTCCACGTCCGTGGGGCTGTTGCTCGGATCGACGTAGTCGATGCTGCGCTGCACCACGGCCTCGCACCATGCCTGAGCGAGGATGATGCCGTCGGCGTTGCGGACGCAGCCGAAGGAGCGCACGACAAAGGTATCGTCTCGCACGGTGAGGATGTTGCCGAGCGAAGCGAGCACATCGCTCTGAATCAGATAGCCCGGCGCAGCCGTGTGCAGAGAGCCTTCCTCGGCGGCCTTGAACTTGTAGAGGCTGCCGGAGGCGGGCTTCACCTGAACCTCTTGGAAGTCGCGGTTGATATCCGTCGCATCAATGGCCGCCTGAAGAGCCCCCTTGAGGGCGGCGCCATCCTTGTTCGAGCTATCGAGGCGGCGGTTGATGAAGTCGGACATGCTGAGGAAGGGCCCGCGCTTCTTGACTTCTTCGACAATCTTCTCCGCCAGCTCGGCGATGGAGGACTCATCGAGCTTGCGAATCTCGCCCCATGCAGCCGCCTGTCCGCCTCGGCGGAGGCTCGTCGAGCCCTGCATCGGACTGTACGAACCAAGTGAGTCGATACTCTTATCCGACGTACTGACCATGAAGCGAGAGAAGAGGACCTCGCTTTGTGAATCGCCGTCCTTCACCACGCTCAGACGACCGCCGGCATTGCTCACGAGCTGGCGGCGTGCCAGCCCCTGCAGCACGGCCTTCCAAGCCTCAACCGAGGTCGAGTTGACGTTGAAGCCGCCGTCAATGATGAGATACTGGGCGATGTACTTCCAGCCGTCGTCATCCATGATGCGCTTGACGATGGCCTTCTGATCATACGGTGTCGAGATCTTGCGGTAGCGCGCCACCGGCAAATCTTCCGTACCGCTCATGAAGGCCTCAAGCACCTTCTTGGCTTTCATGCCGCCTTCTCGGCTCGTCGGCATGTCGGAGACTGATGAACAGAACCAAGTATCCCACAGCGCATCGTTGATGAGCAGACCATGATCGTAAAACTCTTGGAAAATGCGTCCGTTGCCGTTGACCCTGTTCTCGTTAGCTGAGCCTGAGGTCGGGATGTTATTAGCATTCATCACGTAGACATCATCCGCCGGCAGACAGGGATCAGCAAAAGAGTTACCGATACCCACGCCGGGCACACCGCACTGGTACTGCATGCGTCGTCTCTGACTCAAAGCCCCGCCGCTCTTGTACCAGCCGGGCTGAAGACGCATGCCCGCAAAGCCCGCCAGCGAGAAAGGCGGATGCACCGGCAACTCGAGCACGGAGGCATACGACACCTGCTCGCCGTCGGAAGTAATACCGAGCACGCCGTTGTCGCCGATGTTATCCATGGGCGAAGCCGTGAGACCCGATCCGACATCCAGAGCCGCAAGCTGGTAGGGGTGGTACTGGCGATACTGATCATCGGGATTGACAATCATCGAGCCGTAGAAGGCCGGCGATGAATGCTGCCAGATCTTGCCGCGGAAATCCCGGCCCGAGAATATGCGGCTGTCGAGGTTCGGGTTGGCGGACTTGGCCGCGATGCCGAGAGCCGCGACGTAATAGGGAACGGAGGGATCGCTCTGCGTGCCGTCCGTCGACCACACGGCATTGTTGCGGTCGGCATCACAGAAGACCGTGCTGGTGCCGGGATTGCTCGGATCATACCAGCCAAGGATGAAGTACTGCGGGGAGTGGGCGCGCTTGCCGTAGCCGCCGACACCGTAGTTGGTGGCGTCCGAGCCGTTAAAGCCGTTCATCACGGTAACACACTCGGCGCGCTGGGGCGAGAAGAAGTAGCCGTCGGTCCGCGGCGCCGTGCCGTTCTCCGTCAAGCCCATCTGCAACTCCAGATAGAACTTGCCGGCGTTGATATTCGTCTCACTGGAGATACCGGGGTCATCTTTTTTACCGCCGGCATTGCTGTAGAACTTCGCCTTGTAGCCGGCGACATTGGCGGGATGATAACCAATGGCCCAAGGATTCATGAAGGCCCGATCATACTCGCTCGTGATACGAGCCTTGGCGGGAGAGAAGAAGAGGATCTCACCCGGCTCAAAGACAATGTCACCCTTGCGATCGTTCGAGCTCTTGAGGAAGTAATCGCCGAGGTCCTGACCGAGCTGCGTATCGCTCGAGCCCTGATCCATGGCGTAGCGCGACCAGGTGTAGTTCCAAGTGCCGGCCTGCGTGATGGCGTAGGTCTGAATCCAGGTCGTCTTGTAGGGCGCGGAGTGAGACCAGAGCTGCTCGCCGCGAACCTTCATGGGCACGTTGTAGGGATTCCACCACAAGAACATCGGCGCGAAGCAGAGGCTGAGCTTGTAGGCCTGATCGGGCTCCTTCTCATCGGTGGTCATCTTGCCCTCCAGCTCCTCGGTGACGAGACCGAAGTTGTTCATGAACGCAAGGATGACGGGCGTACGGCCGTAGCCGGCACTCTTCGAGCCCTGATCAAGCATGGAGCGGTTGCTGTAATACGTGGCGGTTGACGACGTCACACTCGTTTCATCAGGATCGCTATACCCCTGCCCCGAGGCATCCGTCACGCAGCCGCTCATGCGCGTGTAGGCGTTATCGAGGGTGCCGATGAGGCGGGCCGTGAAGTTCTTGCCGTCACTGGCGGAACCGTCTGGCCAAGTGTTGTAGTAAGCGTGCAGGGTCTGCCATGAACCGATGGGGAAGTTCGGCTCGGAGCATCCCGGGGCTTCCGTCGCAATGGCTCGGTCACTCGTATCATCGCCCGCATAAGGAGTACCCGAGAGGGACTTCTTGTTGAGCAGCAGGCAGAGGTCCGTCTTCAGACCGCCGTCGCGCACGTTGGTGATCAGCGAATGGGAAGACGTCGTCACGTCGAAGAAGAAGGGCGTACCCTCACCGAGATTGCCGGCGCCCATCAGCACGATCGTCTGCAGAGAGAGAATTTTGGCGGCATCGCGGCGCTGCATATCACCGTTGAGGTAAGCACCGATGCTGTCGCTGCTGAAGATCGGGCCGGGAGTATTCCAGGTGCGATGAAGCACCTCTTCCGCGTCGTTCGTCTCCTCGGGATCCACAACGCCGGCCTTGGCCTTCTGATTCTCGCCGCAGATCCACCACGCGAAGCAAGCCTCATTGCTGCCGGTCGAAGGCATCGTCAGCAGATCGGCGTAGATGTAGTCGCGCCGCGAAACCGAATTGCTGCTGCCGAGCGTTCCCGTACCGACGAGGCAGACGCGGCGCCCCGGGCGGCGCTTGGCCAGATCGCCCGAAGATTTGAAATCGCGCGAGGCCTTGACGTCGCGCGTCGAGATCAGCCAGCGGCGGAACATGTTCGGGCGCCCCTGCTGATACGTGCTCTGAATACTGTTTCCGTGCCCGGAGCGGCTGCTGCCGTAAATCGGGCCGTCCCAGCTATCCCAAACGCCGAGCACGTGGGGCGTCGAGGCGCCTTCGGACATCTGGACAATACCCGAATTGGCCGACACGCGCTGATCGGGTCCCATCTCCAGCTGAAGCTCGGCAATGGCGGCATCGAGGCCGACGAGAGCCTGCTGCCTCGCCTCCGCCTGCAACACGGTGTATTGCGCGATGCGCGTCTGCGATGAGGCCAGAGCCAGCAGACCGACGGCGATGAGCGTCAGCAGCATCATGAGGGTCAGCGTCGCGATGAGCGCAAAACCGCGCTTTTTGCGCTTGATGAACCGCTTGGGCAAAGGGGTGTGATGGATGAGCTTCATTCTCGATGAAAAGTAATGCTATTAGTATACAGGCAAGGCTCATGACGTCAAGAAAAAACGATCGGTCGCGCAAAAAACGTAACAAGGAATGAGGCTCGGCCTCGCGGAAGCGAAGAGAGCGGCAAACGGGGCTCCGGCGCGATTCGTTTTTTGCGCTCCGCCGGTATTATGCGCTTGATTCAGTTAGCTTATGGGTATAGTATGACAACGGCTTCCGTGCACCGTCCTGCTCTCAGCGCGGGCCGAGCAACCGCCCTGAATGCAGAGAGAGACATGAAATCAGGAGACATCAAGCTTATCCTCCTCCACTGCCCGGCTGATCTCATCGACGAAGTGGACGAACTCTGCGAGCTCAATTTCGTGAACAGGACGGAGTTCATCCTCTTCGCCATCGACTCCATGACGGACTTCTACGAGCGCCGCAGTCAACGGGCGAACCGAGACCTGTTGAACGACGAAGACGCCTACTGCCCCATTCCCGGAGACGGCGTCACTTCTCTCTCAAGCGGCATCGGGGAGGAGGCCGAAGACGACGAGCTCCTGCTCACCGCTGCGGAGGACGAGGATGAAGACAACTACTCCGTCTTCTTCCCGGACGAGCCCGGCGACGGCGATCCGGAAGACAAGCGCCCCGAGTGAGCCCGGATGCTCATGCCGCGAGCCTCAAGCAGGGGCGAGCCTCAAACAAGGTGCAGCTCGGCCCGGCTCAATCCTCGAGATCAAGATGCCCGATAGCCGTGCGGGGCAGCGCCGCCAAATCGATCGCCTTGTCGGAGACGACGGCAGGATCGCAGATGAAGCGATAGGCGTAGCAGTCCGGGCAGGTGCCGACTTCCCTGTCGACGATAGCGCCGCAGACCGCACAGACCTTGTAGGAGGAGGGGTCCTGAAGAACGGTGTTGGCAATTTCCTTGCGATCCTGTTTCATCGGGCAGAAAGACATTCAAAAGTCGGCGGGACATCGGCTCGCCGATGCCC
>DXFQ01000168.1 GCA_019114365.1 Candidatus Parakkermansia intestinigallinarum
TGGCTTCTCCCTTCATAAACAAGGGCGTGTAATAATTATGGTGACTTTTCATTTGAAGCAACCATAAAAATGCCATTGCGGCGTTTCTCTCCCGAGAGCTTCTTCGGTGCGTTTTATTTTGACGCAATGCGTCCCTGCGGCAAGTGTGCAGCTGTCTTTTTTTCAGGTTGACAGGTAGGGGAGAAATCTTTAGGATAAGGCGGTTCCCGTTACCGAGGCTGTCTTGACGGGCTCGCTCTCTTCCGATAACAACACTGTTTGATATGATGATGATTTCGTTCTCTTCCGCCCTTGTCTCTTTCTGTGCCGTTTCATCTGCCGCTGTTGCTGCGGCACTTCCTTCCGAGGGGGCTGCGGTCGCTGCTGCGGAACCGGCGGCAGCGCCGTCAGCTCAGGCGGCTCCGGCGGATCTGCCCGATCAGGCGGGACAGCCAGAGCTGCGCCGTGCTGAGGATGCTGATGTTATCGCGACCTTCTTGGAGCAGATGCCGGCTATGGCGGATTTGGCGGCGGAGATGGCGGCGCTGCTGCGCTCCGTTGTGGATCAGGAATCCGCTGATGCGGCAGCGCCCAAGCTGGATACTCTGGTGGCTCAGCTTGACGCCCGCAGCAAGGTGATGGAGGGGGCGATCGGGAAGGTGACGCAGGGCAAGCTCCATACGACGCCGGAGGAGTCCGAGGCGATGGAGGAGGCGCAGCTCAAGTTCTCCGACGCCATCAACCGCAGCGGCTTTGATCTCGACCGGATCAAGGAGGAGGGCTATTTCGGCTCAGAGGCTCTCAAGGCTTCCGTCATCCGCCACTTCGGCGAGTGAGCGGCGCGGAGGTGCCGTGTCGTCAGTTCAGGATTTTTTCGCCTCGGCGGCCTTTCGGGCGGCTTCGGCGGCTTTCTGCTCCTGAAGTTTGGCGCGGATGCCGCGCAGGAAGACGGTTTCAAGCGAGTTGCGGGCCGGGACGGCGCTTTCCCATGCGTCTCCGGCGAGGGTACGCAGTTTGTCGAGCAGCTCGGGCGAGGCGTCGCGCAGCGTGATTTCGGTGCGTCGGTGGTCGCGGGTGAGCTCGTCGATGCTGCCCTCGGCGATGAGGCAACCTTGGTAGAGGATGCCGACGCGGTCGCAGATCTCCTGCACTTGCTCAAGCAGGTGGGAGCAGAGAAACACGGTCATGCCGCGCTGCTTGAGGTCGAGGATGATGTCGCGTATCGCACGCGAGCCGATGGGGTCGACGCCGGCGGTGGGCTCGTCGAGCACGAGTAAACGCGGTTGCTGCACGAGGGCCTGGGCAAGGCCGACGCGCTGCAACATGCCCTTGGAGTAGCCGCCGAGCCGTCGGTCCGCCGCTTCCGTCAGCCCCGCGATTTCGAGCATCTCGTCCGTGCGTTGGCGCAGTTGCCGCCCGCGCAGCCCGCAGAGGCGGCCGTAGAAGCGGACGGTTTCAGCCCCGGTGAGGAATTTGTAAAAGTAGGGGTTTTCAGGCAAAAAGCCGATTTCCCGCCGATTGGCTGCGGATGTGGCGGGGTTGCCGAAGACGAGGCAATGCCCCGCATCCGGCCGCAGCAGGCCGACGAGGGCTTTCATGATGGTGCTCTTGCCGGATCCGTTGGGTCCGATGAGACCGTAGACGCCGCCTTCGGGAATGCTGAGGCTGACGCCCTTGACGGCGTACACGCCGCCCCTGCCCCAGTGACCGGGGAAGCTTTTGTGAATGTCATCGATTTCGACGGCGTTCATGGGGGGCTGGGGGGCGGCGTGTCTGCTTCGGCGGGTTCAGCGCTTCAGCGCCGGACCTCGCTCATGAGGCGCAGCATCGTGGCAGCCATGCTGATGCCTTTCTCGAAGATATCGAGGCGCATGTTCTCATTGGGCGAGTGGATGCGGGCGTCCGGCAGATCGAGGCCGAGGAAGAGGGCGTCTCTGCCGAGGCGCTTGGAGATTTCCGCGACGATGGGAATGGAGCCGCCTTCGCGCACGAGAACGGGCGGGTTGCCGAAGGTGCTCTCGAGGGCCACTTGAGCGGCTTTGCCGTAGTCGGAATGAGGATCGCTCAGGTAGGGTTCTCCGCCGTGCTGGCGCGTGAATTTCATGCGCACGGAGGGGGGGCAGACCTTGCGGAAGTGGGCTTCGACGAGGTCGAGGATGCGGTCGGGGTTCTGGCCGGGGACGAGGCGGCAGCTCATCTTGGCGACGGCTTTGGTCGGGATGACGGTTTTGGAGCCTTCGCCCTCGTAGCCGCCGGAGATGCCGTTGAGCTCGAAGGTCGGGCGCGCGTAGACGCATTCGGCGCCGGAGTAGCCGGTCTCGGTGCGCAGTTGGGGGACTCCGGTGAGTTCGGCGAGTTCGGCGTCGCTCATGCCGGGCACGCGCTTCCAACTCTCGCGCTCCCAGTCCTCGATGCCGCTGACGCCGTCGTAGAAGCCTTCGACGGTGATGCGGTTGTCGGCATCGTGCGTCGAGGCAATCATCTCGCAGAGGGTGGTGATGGGGTTGGCGACGGCTCCGCCGAAGATGCCCGAGTGCAGGTCCATCGCGGGAGCGCTGATTTCCAGCTCGAAGCAGCAGAGGCCCTTGAGCCCGTAGGAGAAGGAGGGAACGTCGGGGGCGGCCATGCCGGTGTCGCTCACCACGATGATGTCGCAGGCGAGCTCTTGGACGATCTCCGGGCGGCGGATGAACGCAAAGAGGCTTTCGCTGCCCCTCTCTTCCTCACCCTCAAGCAGGAAGGTGACGTTGAGCGGCAGGGCGCCGTCTTCTTCGATGACGCGCTGGGCGCCGCGTATCATGGCCATGATTTCGCCTTTGTCATCCGAGGCGCCGCGGGCATAGACGCGCCCGTCGCGCACGGTGGGGGTGAAGGGGTCGCTCTCCCACATGTTGAGCGGGTCGACGGGCATGACGTCGTAGTGCCCGTAGATGAGGACGGTGGGTTTACCCTCAAGCTTCGGGCTGTGGGCAATGACGATGGGGTGAATGTCGGTCAGCTCTCGGCGGGCCTCAAAGCCGAGCGAGCTGAGTTTAGCGACGAGGAAGTCGGCGCAGTGCTCGACGTCCGCAGCATGCTCGGGGAGAACGGAGACGCTGGGAATCCTCAGAAAGGCGAACAAATCATCCAGATGACTCATGGGTCTATGATACACGCGCTCTGTCGGCGACGCAAGCCCAAATCCCGGCATGGAGCGCGTCCGCTTACGCGTCGCCCGTTTGTCCGATCGCGCGGCTTTCGCGTCAGCGCAAGTCGAGGGACATCCGGCGATCGGTGCGGCTGAAGGGGCTTTTGTCCAAGGGGATATCGACGAAGCCGCAACGGCGGTACAGGCGGATGGCTGAGGTCAATCGGCTGTTGGTATCGAGGACGAGGCGGCGGGCCCCTCGCTCGCGGGCTTCAGCAATCACGCGCTGCACGAGGGCTTTCCCCGCGCCGGGCCGCGAAAGGCCGGATCGACGCAGAGTTTGGCGAGTTCCCAGTCGCCGGTGCGGGCATGGTAGGCCAGAGCACATACGCCGGCCACTCGCCCGCTCGCTTCATCTCGGGCGACGAAGATGCCGCCGCCACCGGGCGCGAAGGCGGCTATCGGGTCGGCGAAAATCTGTTCATCTTCGGCTTCGACGCAGAAGTATTCGTCCAGCCAGAGGCGGGAGAGGCGCACAAAGTCCGCGCAGTGGCAGGGTTCGCAGGCAACGATTTGCAGATTCACGGTGCTTTCCGCAGGGTCGGCTTTGTCAGGAGAGTCTCGATGCATCAAAACGCCGATGCGGAGCGCATCGGCGTGACGGTGAGGGGACAGGTCGCGCACCGAGAGCGGGACGGAGCTTCGGCGCGGCACGGGGAGGGGCTTCAGCTCTCGTCGTCGAGCACGTCGTCCTTCGCGTCGAACTCTTCCGACTCGGTGTCGAAGTTCTCGTCTTCGTATTTCTTGAACTTCTTGACGCGCTGCCCTGCCGGCAGAGGTGCCAGCACCATGGTGACGGTGTTGCCGGCAAGCTTGGCAGGCTGGTCCACCTTGCCCATCGTCTTCATGTCTTCGACGACTTTGGCCATGACGTCCAAGCCGAGCTCCTTATGCGCGTTTTCGCGGTTGCGGAACCGCAGCTGGAAGCGCACCTTGTGCCCGTGGTCGAGGAATTGCTCGGTACGACCCATTTTGACGTTGTAGTCGTTGACGTCCGTGCCCACGCGCAGTTTGATTTCTTTCATGCGGGCGGCTTTCGCCTTGTTGTTTTTCTGCAACTTGGCCTGCATGTATTTGAACTTGCCGTAGTCGATGAGTCGGCAGACGGGGGGATCGGCGTTGGGGGCGATTTCCACTAGGTCGAGGCCGATTTCCTTCGCCTTGGCAAGGGCTTCACGCGTGGGCATGACGCCCAGCTGGTCTCCGGCTGCGGTGACGACGCGTACTCGGGGTGCGCGGATGCGGTCGTTGACGCGAATCTGCGGATTTTTTCCGTTCTGGTCGCGCTTGGAGCGACCGTTGAAGTTATTGTTTTTCTGCGGGGTAGGCACGTGTGTGTGTTGATTGGGTCTGTCTTTCTTCCGTGCAGCGGACGCTGCCGCGCCGCTGCACGGAGGGGGAATGTTCGGCCGAGGGAAGCGGCTCAGCTTGCGGCACCTCCTTGCGGCTTCATCTCGGGCGCGATGAGGCGCTCGTCGATTTCGCGTTTGAGTTGCGCGACGAAGGTGTCGACCGGCATGGTGCCGATAACGTCGAGGTCGCGATGGCGGACGGATACTTGGCCTTCATCGGCTTCGCGCTGCCCCACGACAAGCATGTAGGGAACGCGGTCGAGGCGGGCGTTGCGGATCTTGGCTCCGATTTTGTCGGGGTCAGCATCGAGTTTGACGCGGATGCCGAGGGAGGCGAGCTTGTCGTAGACCTGCTTCGCGAAGTCGGCGACTTTGTCGGAAATCGGCAGCACGCGCACTTGCTCCGGGGCGAGCCACGTGGGGAACTTGCCGGCAAAGTGCTCGATGAGCAGGCCGGTGAAGCGCTCCATGGAGCCGAAGGGGGCGCGGTGAATCATGACGGGGCGGTGCGGCTTGTTGTCCGCGCCGGTGTAGGTGAGCTCGAAGCGCTCGGGCAGATTGTAGTCAACCTGCACGGTGCCCAGCTGCCAGTCGCGGCCGATGACGTCGCGCACGATGAAGTCGATCTTCGGGCCGTAGAAGGCGGCCTCGTTCTCGGCTTCGATGTAGTCAAAGCCGTTTTCCTGAAGGACTTCGCGCAGCGCCTGCTCGGAGAGCTGCCAGTTCTCGAGGCTGCCGACGTACTTCGGATCCTTGAATTCTTTGTCGCGCAGCGAGAGACGCACGCGATAGTCGTTCATCTGCAGGGTGCCGAGGATGTGTTTGACGATGCCGATGCACTGCTGAACCTCCTGCTTGATCTGGTCGGGACGGCAGAAGATGTGAGCGTCATCCTGCGTGAAGCCGCGCACGCGGGTCATGCCGCCCAGCTCGCCGCTCTGCTCCCAGCGATAGACCGTGCCGAACTCGGCGAGGCGCACGGGCAGATCGCGGTACGAGTGAGGATCGCTGGCGTAGATGCGGATGTGGTGCGGGCAGTTCATGGGCTTGAGCATGAAGCCGCAGATGGTCTTGGTGTCAAGAGCGTTGAAGAGGTCGGCGCAGCTGGCGTTCTCATCGCGCAGTTTGCGGAAGTCGTCCGGGTCGGGGATCGGCGGGAACTGGCTCTCTTTGTAGTGCTCCCAGTGTCCGCTGGTCATGTAGAGGTCGAGTTTGCCGATGTTGGGGGTGTAAACCTGTGAGTAGCCGATGCGGTCGAGCTCTTCGGTGATGAAGTCCTGAAGCTCACGGCGAATGATGGCGCCCTTGGGCTTCCAGAGCACGAGGCCCTGCCCTACCATCTCGTCGATCGTGAAGAGCCCCATCTCGCGACCGAGCTTGCGGTGGTCGCGCTTGCGGGCTTCCTCCAGTTTGGCGAGGTGCTCATCGAGCTGCGTGCGGTTCGGGAAGCAGGTGCCGTAGACGCGCTGCAGGCGCGGGCCGCCGGCGTCGCCCTGGTAGTAGGCCGAGGCAACGCTCATGATCTTGAAGGCTTTGCAGTTGCCCGTGCGCCCGACGTGAGGCCCGGCACAGAGGTCGGTGAAGTCTCCGTTGCGATAGATGGAGATTTCTTCGTCGTCCGGGATGCGGTTGAGCAGGTCCACCTTGTACTTCGAGGGCACGCTGCGCGGGCCGATCGAGCCGAGCTCGCCGCGCTGCGCCATATCCATGGCCTCCGCGCGGGTGACGGTTGTTCGAACGAAGGGCTGGTTCTCTTTGACGACCTTCTTCATCTCCTCTTCAATGAGGGCAAACTCGTCGGAGGAGATGTTGTGGTCGAGCTCAATATCGTAATAGAAGCCGTTCTCGACTGCAGGACCGGCTGCCAGCTGAGCCTCCGGCCAGAGACGGCAAATGGCCGTGGCGCAAACGTGTGCGCACGAGTGGCGCAGGCGTTCGAGGTCACTGGCCTGATTGCGTTCTTCCAGAGTCTTTCGTTCTTTGTTTTCGGACATAATTGCGAAGTGAGCCTTTACTATCCTACCTTTTCCGACAGATTTCAAGCATAATCAGCAACGGCGGCTCAAAAAGGGGCATTTTTCAGCCTGCCGCCGCCTCTTTTCATCGTTTGTACCCCGGGAAGCCGTTTCGCAATGCTCGCCGATGGGTGTGCCATGAGTTCATCCGGACTTTGAGGCGACGCCAGGGGCGCGTGATCAGGTGCAGGATGCCGCTGAGACTCCGGAGGCTGCGCGGGTGCCCCGTCTTGCTGTCGGTTGAGCGCACGCGGCGAGACGTGTCAATATCCGAACCGAGTGTCTGCTGACGAAAGAGGACGGGCCACGCGACGCATGAAGAGACTCCCGCTTTGCCGTACATCCGGTCGCGGCAAAAGTTATCAATGGCGCGGTTGCGAGCCACCCATTCCCAAATGTTATCCGAATCGGGCAAATGGGGCAGCAGGCGGCGGCAGGTTTCTGCACTGACGACGTAGGAGTGGCAGGCCAAAACTCCCTCGACTTTCCAGAGCTCACCGTGCGCGGTCCGCCGCAGCAAGCGACCGCGCGGATCCCGCATGTGGTAGCCGAGGTAGAGGTAGGAGGGCTCGGGGACGGCGCGGAAGAGCTCCGGGATGTCGGGTAAGATGTCTGTCGAGGCCGGCTCGATGTCGTCTTCGCAGATCAGCACACGCTGCCAGCCGTTCTCCAATACGGATTCAATGGCCTTGCGGTGCGAGAGAGCGCAACCCGCGACTCCGGCCCACGATGAAGCACGCTCTCCGGTCTGCTCGCTAAACCAAGGCAGTTTGCCGTACCCGGGAAGCTCTTTGCCGACGACGGCTTCAAGGCGATGGACCTTGCCGGGAGGGAACATCGAACCGACCCTCTTCTGAAAGATCTCCCAGCGATCGGGACGACTCTTGAGGTTGATCACGATGACGGCGTCGAGCTCTCGCCATATTTGCGAGGGGTCGGCAGGCGTCGCAGCCGTGCTTTGTCCATCTGTCAAGCTGTCTTTCAAGGGTGTAAGGTATGGGAGAGGGGTTGATGCGTATGCCTCGGGGCATTCTTACGTGCGCCCGAAATCGTCTTCAATACGCTCAATGTCATCTTCGCTCAGCAGGCTGCCGTGCTGCAGCTCCAGAACGACGAGGGGTTCCGTGCCGATGTTGGCCAAGCGGTGCACGGCAGAGACCGGGATGTCAACGCTCTCGCCGCGGCGCAGCGTGCGCGTCACGGAGCCGACGGTGACTTCGGCCTCTCCGGACGCGACGACCCAATGCTCGGCACGATGGCTGTGGCGCTGCAGCGAAAGGCGCTTGCCCGGCAACACGTCAATGCGCTTGAGGACGGAGCCCTCAAAAACGTCTTTGACCTCCCAACGCCCCCAAGGGCGCGTGTCCGCATCTCCCGTATGATACACCGAGGACTCCATGGCTCACTTATTTATCTGTTGGCGAATCGAGGTGGTGGAGCGCGTCGGCAGCTGCCCGTGCGGCACGCGGGAGCTGACGACGTAGCGGATTCCCTTCGATTCGACGAAGGCTCGCTTTTCCTCGCTGCTGCCGTCCGCATTGACGAAGAAAATGTCGGGCTTCACCTCGTCGAGCAGAGGCGCGAAGTCGAGAATCTTGCCGGTGTCCGGCCCGATGTAAACTTTGGTGACGTAGCGAATGGCTTCGAGGATATACTTGCGCTCGGCTTCCGTGTAGAGGGTCTTGCGATTCTTGAGTGCCATGACGGTGGCGTCGGAACCAATCGAGACGTAGACGTCGCCGTAGCCGGCAGCCTCCTCGAGGAAGGCGATGTGCCCGCTGTGCAAAACGTCAAAGCAGCCGGATACGAATACTTTGGGCATAAGGGGTATGGTGAGGGAGGGGTCGTTACTTGATCACGCCGCGATCGCGGAGGCGCTGCAGATAGCGGGGCTCCCAAGGCACGGGTTCATCTTTGCCGAAGGTGCGGCAATAGGGCTCGACGGGGTAGAGATCCAAACAGGTGTCGAGAGCCTTCTCCCGCGATTCGGGAGTCTCGTAAAGATAGAGGGCGTAGCCGCCATGCCCGCCGCCGCAGTATTTCATGGCGATGCTTTCGCCGATCTCGGGCAGCGGCTCCATACCTTCGTCGAGCTGGAGGCGGTAGCTCATCTGCACGGCAACGGCGAGGGTGGTGATGTCCTGCTGCATGACGCCGAGCCGAGCGACGCGCCCCGCGCGGGCTATCTTGACAAAGTTGCGGTTCAAGGCTGCCAGACCGGGGGTGTTGTGGTGGATGCGGGTGTCGAACACGGCCATGCGCCCGCGCAAAAACTCGCCCGTGTTCTTGAACTCGAGGACGGGATACTGGCCGGACTTCCAGACGCAGGCTCCCGTCTCCGCAATCACGGCCGGATCCTGCCAACCGACGCCCAGCCCGAGCTCGGAGCGCACCGGGTCCCATCCGTTGAGTACGCTCCAGCCGCCGCTGCCGCCGAGTCCGGCTCCCTGCCGATAGAGCCACTCTTTGAGCGACACGGTGGGGGAGATGGCGCAGTTGACGATGTATTCGCCGGGGATGGCGTAGTTCGGCACGTCGAGCCAGCCGCCCGCAAAGTCGACGCGCAGCGGAGCATGGGTCGGGGCCTTGATGCGGTCGAGGACTTCCGTGCTCGAGGTTTGCTTGCCCTCGGGCGGGCGTTTTTCGAGAACGACGAACTCGGCACCGCAGTCACCGCAGAGGGCGCTCTTGGCGTCCATGTAGAGGTCGTCGGTCGTGACGGCGAGCACTTGGGCGCCGGAGGCTCGGAAGGCACTTTCAAAGCTCAGCGCCTCGCTGTCATCCGTCGAGAGCACCACCTCATCAACCATGCTGAGGGCATTGAGCACGGCCATTTTGTCGGCATCGGCCAAGGCGGACTTGCGGCCGAAGATCTTCCAGAGCAGATCAGCCGGGGGAAAGGAAACGATCAGGTAATCCCCCAAGGCTCGAGCATCTTGCAGGAAGCAGATGTGCCCGGCGTGGAGAAGGTTGAAGGCACCGGAGACGAATACTTTTTTCATGAGGTGAAGGTGGTGAAGGTGGTGAAAATCGGTGAAGCTTTGCGGGAGAGACGCAGGTGCAGAGGAGTTTCGGGAGTTCAGAAGCGTGCGCGCCGCACACGGCGCACTTCGCAGCCCTCAACGAGCCGCCCTTCGCTCGCTGCGGAACCAACATCGGGCACGCTGCCAAAAGCCGATCTGTTCGTCAGGCGAACACTGCGGAGTTTCCGAGCTTCGCCGCGACGGCCGGGACACATCGCCGCCGATCCATCGGACGATCCCGGGCACCAGCAGCGCGAGGGTCTGAGAAAGCGCCGCCCGGGCAATTCGCGAAGGGGCGAAGGCGGACGTCCCGAGCGCTCCGGCTGCGCGGCGCCCCTGACGGAAAGCCACAAGAGCCCCCAGCCCCGCGGCGAAGGCGCCTGCGGCTGCCAGCGGTTTTCGGAGGGAATCCGCCGCTGCGCCGACTCGCTGTCGCAAGGCTCCGCCCGCTTCGAGAACGCCTATTCTCGAAGCGGCGATTCGCATCAGGATGTCTTCTTTTCTTGGAGGAGAATCTTGAGACATTGCAGATCGTTTTGGAGTTCGCGTCGCGTATCGGGAGCGAAAGCCGTCGGTTTGAGGCGTCGTGCGGACAGCAACAGAGCCACGGCAAGCAGCAAGTGCAGCAGGCACACTAATGCCAGAACCGCCGGGCAGCCCCAGAGCGGCGCCAGCCAGCAGCAGAGCAGGATCCAGAAGGAGATGTAGGCCAGAGCCGCACAGGCGCCCCCGGCGATCAGCAGGGCCATGCGGCGGCGCTGCCGGCGCATGTACTCGCCGAGCTCGAGACGAAACAGCTCGGCGAGAGCGCTGCCGTGAACACCCAGCTGCGACGCCAGCTCACTCAACTCGCGGCGCATGGCTTCGCGCTGTTGATCGAGAGCCGTGCGGACGCCGCAGCCGCATATTTTTGCCAGCAGACCCATGTTTGACTTCCGTCCGAATGGTGAGAAGGGTGCCGTCAGCGGCTGCCGCGCCCGGCCAGCAGACCGATGAGCAGACCGACGCCGAGCGCCGTGAGGACGCTCTTGGTGGGGTTGGCGCGCACGTATTCCTCACCGCTGCGGTGCAAATCGCGAGCTCTGGCGCAGGTCACATCCCAGCCGGCGTTGATCTGACGGCGCGCGTTGCGCGTATACTCGTACACATCATCGAGCTTGGCGCCGGCGGCGCGACGCAGGCGGTTATACTGATCAACCGCGAACTGCCGGGCAGCGGCAAGGCGGTTGCAGGAGTCGGCACCGGCCACGGGATCAGCGGCAGGAAGTTCGTTTTCGATGTTGTTTTCGTTGGTATCCATATGTGTCATCTGTGTTGAAAAGCGCTCATCGGCGCCCGCCCGGACGAGGCTTCTTGCATGATTAAAGCACACTTCCGCCGGCAACGCAAGCTCTCTTGGCCGCGCTGACGGATTTTTCTCCACCCGTTGGGCAAACAGTTGCTTTTTTTGCGGCAGGTCTCAAAATGGACTTGCAAATTACCGCAAGCTCCGCTATCATCTCACGGCTTAATAAGGCCACGGTTTAATAAGGATGAAAGCAATACTAGCACTAGAAGACGGAACAATATTCGAGGGCACTTCCTTCGGTGCCGACGGCACGGTGACGGGTGAGGCGTGCTTCAACACCTCCATGACCGGCTATCAGGAGGTGCTGACGGATCCCTCGTACCGCGGCCAGATTGTGACGATGACCTACCCTCTCATCGGCAACTACGGCGTCTGCGATGAGGATTGCGAGAGCGACCGCCCTCAGGTGCGCGGTTTCGCCATTGCAGAGCTGGCACGCCTTCACTCCAACTGGCGGGCACAGGAGTCTCTGGAGGATTGGATGCAGCGCTACGGCATTCCCGGCATTCAGGGAATCGACACGCGCAAGCTCACCAAGCTGCTGCGCACCAAGGGTGCCCAGCGCGCCTGCCTCAGCACGGAGCTGAGTGCCGAAGAGGCCGTGGAGCGCGCCCGCGCCTCGGCTCCCATGAGCGGCTCCGATTTCGTGACCGAGGTCTCCACGCCGACGAACTACCACTGGGACGGCGAGTCCCGCGACTGGAAGCTGCCCAACAAGACGGCGGGCGACCTGAGCACCTACGCCGCCCTGCCCCCGGTGCAGTACAAGATCGTCGCCTACGACTTCGGCATCAAGCGCAACATTCTGCGCTGCCTGCGCCGCGACGGCTTCGACGTGACGGTTGTCAATGCGGCCACGTCGGCGGAGGATGTGCTGGCGCTTCAGCCCGACGGCGTCTTCCTCTCCAACGGTCCCGGCGACCCCGCGGCGCTGCCGGGCATCCACGAACAGCTCCGCAAGCTGCTCGGCAAGCTGCCCATCTTCGGCATCTGCCTCGGCCACCAGCTGCTCGGCCACGCCTTCGGCGGCAAGACCTTCAAGCTCAAGTTCGGGCACCGCGGCGGCAACCAGCCCGTCAAGGATCTCCGCACCGGCAAGGTGGCCATCACCTCGCAAAACCACGGCTTCGCCGTTGACCCGGACAGCCTGCCCGAGGACGTCGAAGTCACCCACATCAATCTCAACGACGGCACCGTCGAGGGCCTGCGGCACAAGAAGATGCCCATCTTCTGCGTGCAGTACCACCCCGAGGCCGCGCCCGGCCCCAAGGACGCCACCTACTTCTTCGGTGAGTTCATCGACCTCATCCGCGACTTCAAGGCCGGCAAGTACTCTCAAATCTGAAATCGGAATTCCTTTCACACAGGCACATGAATACACTCGTCATCGGCTCCCAGTGGGGAGATGAAGGCAAGGGGAAGGTTATCGACTTCCTCACCGAGACTGCGGACTACGTCGTGCGCAGCCAGGGCGGCAGCAATGCCGGTCACACCGTGATTGCCAACGGCCGCAAGTACGTTCTGCACCTCGTTCCCTCGGGCATTCTGTGGCCGGGCAAGGTCAACGTCATCGGCAACGGCGTCGTCATCAACCCCACCTCGCTGGTTGAGGAGATGAACTACCTGCGCGAGCAGGGCGTCACCATCACGCCGAAAAATCTCCTGATCTCCGACCGTGCCCACGTGGTGCTGCCCATCCACAAGGACATCGACGCCGCGCAGGAGGAGGCTCTCGGCGACCAGAAGATCGGCACCACCAAACAGGGCATCGGCCCGACCTATGCCGACAAGGCTCGCCGCATCGGCATCCGCATGATTGACTTCGTCGATCCCGCCCGCCTCCGTCGCGTGCTCGAGGCCCGCATCAAGACGGCCAACGAGGAGCTTGAGCGCCTCGGCTGGGCCGCCGCGGATCCGCAGGTCACGCTCGATGCCGTGCTTGCCGCAGCCGACGTGCTGCGTGCCCACATCTGCAACACCATCCCCGTGCTCAACGCCGCCGTCAAGGCCGGCAAAAACATCCTCTTCGAAGGAGCTCAGGGAGCGATGCTGGACATCGACTTCGGCACCTATCCCTTCGTCACCAGCTCGAACACGAGCGCCGGCGGTTGCTGCACCGGCAGCGGCGTTGCGCCCACGCGCATCAACCGCGTCATCGGCGTCTGCAAGGCCTACACCACCCGCGTCGGCGCCGGCCCCTTCGTCACGGAGAACGACGAAGTTGCCGACTACCTGCACGGCCTCGGCCGCGAGTTCGGCGCCACGACGGGGCGCCCGCGCCGCTGCGGCTGGGCCGACGGCGTTGTGCTGCGCTATTCCGCCATGTTCAACGGCTTTGATGAAATGGCCATGACGAATCTCGACGGCTTGGACGAGATGGAGACCATCAAGATCTGCACGGCCTACAAGCTCGGCGACCAACTGCTCGACGTCCCGCCCGCTCTCGTGGAGGACTGGGAGAAGTGCGAGCCCGTCTACGAAGAGCTCCCCGGCTGGAAGCAGGACATCACCGGCTGCAGCTCGTGGGAGCAGCTTCCCGAGAACTGCAAGGCTTACGTCAAGCGCTTCGGCGAAGTCATCGGCTGCCCCGTCGGCACCGTCGGCGTCGGGCCCGATCGCGAGCAAACGATCGCGGTGCCGCGCGACTGACGCCGCCGTCATCTTCATCCCCGGCTCTCGGCGCCCTCGGCGCCGGGAGCTTTTTTTTTCGCCGCGAGCCCTTCCGAGACGGGGGGCGTATTGCGTCAAAAAGAAAACGCACCGAAAGGAATGGATGCGTCAAAAATGAGCGCACCCAAGGTAGCACAGAATATGTGCGGTATGCAAGCGTATTTAGGCATGCAAGAATGGATGCAACGTCACGTTGCCGCGGGAGGGGTTTGGGGAGTGGGCGTGTAGCCCCTCCCCATTCTCTCGAGCAGTGCCGCAGAGAGGATTCCAAAGGAGATGAGCGAGAAGCTCTCTCCTTTGGTCCAAGGGGACAGGGGAGGCGGACAGCCTCCCCAGCCCGGCTTCACCCTGATGGGTGGCTTTACTCAGACTCGATCTCTTGGCTTTGGCGCAGCAAATGCAAGATAGCTCTACGGCATTGCTGCACCATCGAGGTTAAGTCGATAGGGTCAAGCGATTCATGAAAAGCCTTCAAGCGTTCTTTGCGCCGCCCTTCAGGTAAATGCTCCATCAGTCTCTGATAAGGCGTTTTGGCTTCATCGTACTGCTTGATAATCCTCGTCCCCTGCCTCCTCTTGCTCACCAAATGCATACAGGGTGAAAAGTGGTTGAGAATCCGGTTTGAGTAGCGATAGAAGCGGTTGAGTAGGCGTACAAAGCCCTCATCGTCAAATCTGACGTCTCCGAAGTGCTCCCGCACGACGCGCCTGTTGCGTT
>DXFQ01000169.1 GCA_019114365.1 Candidatus Parakkermansia intestinigallinarum
AAGCTACCCCCCGTGACCGCCGAGCCCGTCTCCGTCGGCTGCTTCATCTGCCGCGAGGTCAGCGAATGGGATATGCGCTCCCCCGTCCTGAAATTCCAAATCAGCCCCCCGGTCTTCGACGGCGACCTCGCCGCCCCCTGCACCCCCGCCCCCCTGCAACAGCTCAAAACCATCGGTGACGACGGCGAGCGACAACTCGCGCGGGTGCAGGTCAGCCAAGAGCCCGACGCCGCCATCGCCGAGTTGACGCTGATCTACCGCTCGCTGACTGCCGGGGAGCAGCTTGACCTCCGGGGAGAAGTGCCCCTGTTCATCCGTTCCGGCGAGCTGGTCTGCGAGCCGCAGAGCTGCCGCAGCTCCTTCAGCCTCGACGGCATCGACTTCCGCGTCAGCCGTCAGGAAGGCGGGCTGTGCGTTCAGGTCGACGGCTCCGACGCCCTCCGCATCAAAAGCTTCAAACTGCTCTCACCCCAAGGAGAAACCACCTCGTACGATCTCCCGAACCCTGCCGACGACAGTGTCATCTACTTCTTCGACACCCCGACCTCATCCGACGACGACCGCCTCGCCGTCACCCTGTACACCGACCTGAAAATCCTGCCCGTGCGCTTCGACACCCGGCTGCGCCTGCCCGCCGCGCTGAGCCATCCGACGAGCGATGAGGCCAGCCAAGAGCCGCCCCTTCCTCCCGGCCTTTGAACTTGCGCGCGGGCGCGCTCCGCGCTATACTCGCCCCATCCGCAGCCGCATGACCCGTTCCCTCACCAGCCAGCACCCGCAGCATGACGCCAAGCGCGTCGGCATCGTCACTTTTTATCTGAAAGACAACTACGGCGGCGCTCTTCAGGCCTTCGCCACCTGCGAGATCTGCCGCAGCCTCGGGCTTGAGCCCCTGCTCGTTCGCAGCCCCTTCGAGGGATATTACGGCATGGATCCCGACAAGGGAATGCCCCTCTCGCTCCTCATCGGTCTCTACATGCGCCATCGCCTGCTTCGCCCGGGGCGCGGCGCCTCCCTTCTGCTCCGGCTCAAAAAGGCGCTCATCAAGCTGCGAGCCCCGCAAGGGCAAGCGCTTCTGCACAAGAACGACGGCATCGCGGCCCACCTCTTCAAACGCTTTGCCAACCGGCACCTGCCGCCCGTCATCTCGACGGAGGATAGGCAGGCCATCGCCTCGTGCAGCTGCTTCATCGTCGGCAGTGATCAGGTCTGGCGGCGCCGCTACCTGCGGAACGAATACCACGTCCTGCACTACCTGCTCGACTTCGCCGACGATGAACAACGCGCCGCCAGCATTGCCTACGCCGCCTCCTTCGGCTGTGAGCACTGGGAGGGCAGCGAACTGATGCGGCAGCCCGCCGCCGAGCTGCTGCGCCAATTCAAAGCCGTCTCCGTTCGCGAGAACTCGGGAATCGCCGCGGCCCAAGAAGCCTGGGGCGTCGACGCCGTGCGCATGCCCGATCCCACGCTCGTCGTCGATGCCAAAGCCTACGACAGGCTCATCGAGTCGGAAAAAACCGTCCTTCCCCCCAAGCCCTATCTGGCAACCTACATCCTCGACGCCTCCGAATCCTCCCGCCGCGTAGCCCGAGCCGCGGCCGAGGGCCTGAAGCTCTACGGCCAGCCGCTCATGCCCACAGCGCAGACCGGGCATCGCGATGACCTCATCTTCAAATCCGTGCCGCAGTGGCTGCGCTACATGAGAGACTGCGAAGCCGTCGTCACCGATTCCTTTCACGGCTGCGTCTTCTCGCTGATCTTCAACAAACCCTTCCTGTGTCTCGGCAATGCGGCTCGAGGCTCGGCCCGCTTCGACACGCTGTTTGACACCTTCGGCCTCCGGGATCGCCTCCTCGTCGACGGAGACGCGAGCCAAGCCCTCGACCTGCTGCGGCAGCCCATGGATTGGGAACGCATCAACGCGCTGCTGCACAGCGAACAGCAGCGCGGCTTAAACTTCCTGCGCGACCATCTGCGGCCCTCCCCCTCCGCCTGAGGCCCCGTCTCCCCCGCCCTTCCGGGCCCTTCGCCGCCCGAGAATGGTCACTTTTTGATACAAAGTCGGATACAAAGAGCACGCAGGCTCTCTGTCAGACAAATTTACGCTTGCCTTTTACCCTGCCCTGTTGTAAGGTAGCTCAGCTGCCGTCTCTCTCTCAACTCTCCGCCCGCCGGGCAGGACTCTGCACGCGCGGAAAAAGAGAAGGGCGAGGCCCGCGGCCAGGGACTTATCCACCACTATGAACAGCGTCAAAAAGAACTTCATCAAAATACTGGTTGTTCTGCTAATCAGCGCCAGTATGTTCGCCATTCCCTTCCAGTCGATGGGGCTGGATCTCAACCTCCTACAGACGGGTGTCATTGCACTTTTCGTGATGGCGGCTCTGATGTGGATTCTCGAGCCGATTCCGATCTGGTCGACGTCGGTACTCGTCATCGCCCTGTCGCTGCTCTGCCTCTCCAACAAGGCCTTCCCGATTTTTAAGCCCGACCGCTACGATGCCGCTGCCGTCAACGCCATCATTGATGAGGTCTGCGCCGGCGGTGATCAGGAAGCCATCGCCACCCTCAAGCAAAACGTCAAGTCCCGACTCACGAAAAAGGCCAAGCTCGACGCCGAAGAGGTGCGCCTGACGCTCACGCAGCAGACGCATGAGAGCGCCGAGCGCGCCATGACTCGCGCAGCCAAGGCGCAGAAGGCTCTCGCCGAGCTCGCCGCTCAGCCCGCCGCGACTCCCGCCGACCCGGCAGCTGCCGCCGCTCAGCAGGATAAGGCCGCCGCGCTCACCGCAGAGGCAGAGCGCATGAACGCCATTGCCCGGCAGATGACCGCCGCGGCGGACAAGCTCTACACCGACGCCGTCTCGGCCAAAATCAAGAGCGTCGAAGTGACCAACACGATGCAGCAGAAGAGCACGATGGCCACCTTCGCCGACCCGATCATCATCCTCTTCCTCGGCGGCTTCTTCCTCGCGGCCGCCGCCACGAAGTTCCGCCTCGACATCAACTTGGCCAAGGTGCTGCTCAAGCCCTTCGGCAAGGATCCGAAGTACGTCATGCTCGGTCTGATGTGCGTCACGGCTCTCTTCTCCATGTTCATGAGCAACACGGCAACCGCCGCCATGATGCTGGCCATTCTCTCGCCCGTGCTCGCCCTCTTCTCGCCGAATGACCGCGGCCGCGCGGCCTTCGCCCTCTGCATCCCCATTGCCGCTAACATCGGCGGTATCGGCACGCCCATCGGCACGCCGCCCAACGCCATTGCCCTCAAGGCCATGCAGGACATGGGGCTCAACGTGACCTTCGGCAAGTGGATGTGCTTCGGCATTCCCTTCGTCATCGTGATGGTATTCATCGCCTGGCTGCTGCTCGTGAAGCTCTTCCCGATCCAGCAGAAGGAGATTGAGCTGAAGATGGGCGGCAAGTTCCTCAAGACGCCCAAGGCCATCATTGTGTACGCGACCTTCGCCATCACGGTGATTCTCTGGGTGATCGGCGACCAGATCGGGTTGGACAGCAACACCATCGCCATCGTGCCCATCGCCGTCTTTGCCGTCACGCAGGTGATCACCAAGGACGACCTGCGCCAGATGAGCTGGGAGACCCTCTGGCTGGTGGCCGGCGGTTTCGCCCTCGGCCTCGCCCTGCAGGATACCAACCTCGCCAGCACGCTCATCAACGCGATTCCCTTCGCCTCTTGGGACTCCAACCTGCTGCTCATCGGCGCCAGCTTCATCTGCCTCTTCATGGCCACCTTCATGAGCCACACGGCTACCGCCTCGCTGCTCATGCCCATCATGGGTGCCGTCGCCGGCAGCATGATGAGCGGCGGCAGCATGGAGCCCGCCGGCGCCATCGGCCTGCTCTGCTCCGTGGCCTTCGCCTCGTCGCTGGGTATGGCGCTGCCGATTTCCACCCCGCCGAATGCGCTCGCCTATGCCACGGGGCTCGTTGAGTCGAAGGGCATGGCCATCACCGGCACGATCCTCTGCATCATCGGCGTGATTCTCTCGATTGCTCTGATGATCTTCCTCGGCTCGATCGGCTTCTTTGCCACCGCCTCCTGATGAGCTGAGGTGCTGCGGCTCCTGCCCGGCCTAGCGC
>DXFQ01000170.1 GCA_019114365.1 Candidatus Parakkermansia intestinigallinarum
AAAATCCTTGTGGCGCTGACGGGTGCGTGTCTCCTCCTGTTCCTCGTGGGGCACCTCGCCGGCAACATGACCATCTACGGTGGTGATGGCGCCAACCCGGCCGATCCCTCTTGGATCAACGCCTACGCCACGGGGCTGCACGCCATGCCCGCTTGGCTGCTCTGGGCCATCCGCCTCGGCCTTCTTGTGGTGCTCCTGATTCACGTAGTGCTGACTCTCGTGCTCAAGTACGAGAACTACAATGCCCGCACGCACTACCAGAAGGAGGGCACACTCAAGGCCACGCTCTCCTCGCGCACGATGGTCATCACCGGCCTGATGGTCTTCTGCTTCCTAGTGTTCCACCTCTGGCAGCTCACCTTCAACGGCGACCCTGCCAATTGCTATGATCACATCATCGCCGCCTTCACCAACCCCTGGTGCTCGCTCTTCTACATCGTGGCCATATGCTGCCTCTTCATGCACGTTCGTCACGGTGTTCAGTCCGTCCTGCAGACGCTCGGTCTTTCCACACGCAAGGTGCGTCCGCTCTACAACATCATCGCCGTCCTCTTCGGTATCGTGGTGTGCGGTGGCTTTATCTCCATTCCCGTGGCCGTGATGCTGAACATCCTCCACTAAATCCAACCCTTTCTTCGCCATTATGAACGACATCAAGTTTCCTGAAAGCGACTACATGCCGTCCTCCTGCATTCCGGACGGCCCCATTGAGCAGAAGTGGACCAAGTACAAGCGCGAAGCTAAGCTCATCAACCCGAACAACCGCCGCAAGTACACGGTGCTGATCGTCGGTTCGGGTCTCGCCGGCGGCTCGGCCGCGGCCACACTCGCCGAGCTCGGCTACAACGTCAAGTGCTTCTGCTATCAGGACAGCCCGCGCCGCGCCCACTCCATCGCGGCTCAGGGCGGCATCAACGCCGCTCACAACTACCAGAATGACGGCGACTCCGTCTATCGCCTCTTCTACGACACCGTCAAGGGCGGCGACTTCCGCGCCCGCGAGGCCAACGTCTACCGCCTCGCCGAAGTCTCCTGCAACATCATCAACCAGTGCGTCGCTCAGGGCGTGCCCTTCGGCCGCGAATACGGCGGCCTGCTTGACAACCGCTCCTTCGGCGGCGCCCAGCTCAAGCGCACCTTCTACAGCCGCGGGCAGACCGGCCAGCAGCTGCTGCTCGGCTGCTACCAGGCCATGGAGAAGGAAATCGGCAAGGGCCACATCGAGATGCACACCCGCACCGAAATGATGGACCTCGTCGTCGTGGACGGCCACGCCAAGGGTATCGTCGTGCGCGACCTCGTCACGGGTGAAATCAAGAGCTATGCGGGCGACACCGTCCTGCTTGCCACGGGCGGCTACGGCCGCGTGTTCTTCCTGTCCACCAACGCCATGGGCTGCAACGTGGGCGCCGCCTGCGCCTGCTGGAAGAAAGGCGCCTACTTCGCCAACCCCTGCTTCACGCAGATTCACCCCACCTGCATCCCCGTCAAGGGCGACTACCAGAGCAAGCTCACGCTCATGTCGGAGTCCCTGCGCAACGACGGCCGCATCTGGGTGCCCAAGAGCCGCGAGGTCGCCGAGAAGATCCGCAAGGGCGAGATGAAGCCCTCCGACGTCGCCGAGGGCGATCGCGACTACTATCTGGAGCGCAAGTACCCCTCTTTCGGCAACCTCGCCCCGCGAGACATCTCGTCGCGCGCCGCCAAGGAAGCCTGCGATGACGGTCGCGGCGTAGCCATAACGGGACGCGGCGTCTTCCTCGACTTCAAAGACGCCATCGACCGCATGGGCAAGGATTGGATTGACGGCCAGTACGGCAACCTCTTCGAGATGTACGAAGAGATCACAGACGTTGACCCGCACGAACAGCCGATGATGATTTACCCGGCTTCTCACTACACCATGGGCGGTCTCTGGGTGGACTACAACCTCATGTCGACCATCCCCGGTCTGCACGTGCTCGGCGAAGCCAACTTCTCCGATCACGGTGCCAACCGCCTTGGTGCTTCCGCCCTCATGCAGGGTCTCTCCGACGGCTACTTCGTCATCAGCTCGACGCTGCCGACCTACCTCACCACGCAGAAGCCCGGCTCCGTCACCACGGCAGCTCCCGAGTTCAAGGAGGCCGAGGAGGCCGTGAAGGCCCGCATCGCCAAGATCATGGACGTCAAGGGCAACAAGAGCCCCGATGAGATTCACCGCGAGCTTGGTAAGCTCATCTGGGAGGACGTCGGTATGGGCCGCACGAAGGAGTCGCTCATGGACGCCATTGAGAAGATTCCGGCCATCCGCGATGAATTCTGGAAGAACGTCAAGGTTGTGGGCAGCACGGAGGGCATCAACATGGAGCTGGAGAAGGCATGGCGCGTGGCCGCCTTCCTCGACTTCGCCGAGGTGCTCTGCTATGACGCTCTCAACCGCGAAGAGTCCTGCGGCGCCCACTTCCGTTTGGAGCACCAGCTGCCCGACGGCGAGGCCAAGCGCGATGACGAGAACTTCGCCTACGTCGCCTGCTGGGAGTACACGGGCACGGGCAACCTGCCCATCCTCCACAAGGAGCCGCTGACCTTCGACAACGTGCATCTCGCCATCCGTTCCTACAAGTAAAGCAACGATCAACCCTTCATTTCTCAGAACACTATGGCCAATCTCAATCTCACTCTCAAGGTCTGGCGCCAAGAGAACGCCCAGGCTCAGGGCCGCATCGAAACCTACGAGGCTCACGACATCCCCGAGGAGGCTTCCTTCCTCGAGATGCTGGACATCGTCAACGAGGGGCTCGTGCACGAGGGCAAAGAGCCGATTCACTTCGACCACGACTGCCGCGAAGGCATCTGCGGCATGTGCTCTCTAACCATCAACGGCGTGCCGCACGGCGGCAAAAAGGTGACCACCTGCCAGCTGCACATGCGCCAGTTCCGCGACGGCGACACGATCTGGATCGAGCCCTTCCGCGCCAAAGCCTTCCCGCTGCTGCGCGACCTCATGGTTGACCGCACGGCACTTGACAACATCATCGCCTCCGGCGGCTTTATTGACGTGCGCACGGGTTCCGCCCCGAACGCCAACAACATGCCGGTGCGCAAGAAGACGGCGGACGCCGCCTTCGACGCTGCCGCGTGCATCGGCTGCGGCGCCTGCGTGGCCAGCTGCAAGAACAGCTCGGCCATGCTCTTCACCTCGGCCAAGGCCGCGCACCTCAACCTGCTGCCCCAGGGCCAGCCGGAGAAGAACAAGCGCGTGCTCGCCATGGTGCGCCAGATGGATGCACTGGGCTTCGGCAACTGCACCAACCAGTACGAGTGCGAAGCCGCCTGCCCGAAGGGTATCTCGGTTGACAACATCGCCAAGCTGAACCGCGACTACATGCTCGCTTGTGCAGCTGAGGCCGTGGGTGTCTTCTCCTGATCGCCCCGATCATGTTTCAGGGCCGGGTGGTGCGCCACCCGGCCCTTGTCGTACCCGCGCATCACGATCCCTGAGGCGACCATGCACTTTTACATCGTTACACCCTGTTTCAACGCTCTTTCATGGCTGGCGCGCTGCGTGCGCTCGGTGGCTGATCAGGTGTCACCGGGTGTCACCGTGCATCACCACGTGCAGGACGGCCGTTCGAGCGACGGCACGCGCGAGTGGCTGGAGCAATGGCAGCGCGAGCACAAAGGGCAGCCCGGCTACCGCTTCAGCTTCGAGAGCGCGCCGGATGGCGGCATGTACGACGCCATCAACCGCGCGTGGGAGGCTCTGCCGCCCGAGGCGGACGTCACCGCCCACCTCAACGCGGATGAGCAGTACCTGCCGGGCGCGCTGGCAGCCGTTGCCGAGCGCATGGAGAAGCGACCCGCGGCCGACATCGCCGTGGGCTCCTATCTCGTGCTCGACAAGCATTACCGCTACATCTGCCACCGCCGCACCTCCCTGCTCAGCGCGACCTTCAGCCGCGTGATCTGCCAGATCATCACCTGCGCCTGCTTTCACCGCACCGAAGCCTTCCGCCGCCGCCGCGTCCGCTTTGACACGAGCTACCGATCGCTGGCGGATCTCATCTTTTACCGCGACACACTGGCGGCCGGAGCCCGCGTGATGCACATGCCCAGCCTGATCACAAGCGCCTTCGTCGTCACCGGCGGCAACCTGTCGTGGTCGGTCGTGACCGAGCAAGAGCGCGAACGGCTCTTCGCCGAGCAGCCCCCTTGGCTGAGACGGCTGGCACCGCTCCTGCTCAAACTCAACAACGCCCAGTACCTGATCTGCGATTGCTTCTGTGAGAAACCGAAGCGCTACGAAGTCTACTGCGGCGAAGACCGCACGCGCAGCCTCTTCGCCATACGCCGCCCCACCGTGCGCTGGGGCATGCGCACCGAGGGCGAGCGAGACGCCTGATGCCGCGCCCCGCCGCCCGTCGCCCTGCCGCTCCGGCGAGCATTTGTTTGGCGGGCCGAGCTTGACTTCTCCGCCCCCGCGCGTATAATATCCGCGTGAACACGCGCAGCGGCAGAACCGATTGCGGAGATAGCCCCGACCCCCGAAACGAACGCAGCCGCCGATACTCCGCCGACGGCAAGAGACCCGAGCGCCGCATCGAGCGCCGCTTCGCGCGCAGCGATGCGGCAAGCCGCATGCCCGGCAACGCTCGCAACGCATCGGCAGCTCCGCATCGCGAAGCCCCGCAGCGCCGCGAAGCCCCCGAAGGCAGCGAGCAGTGGGTGCGCCCTTGGGTGCAGCTCAAATACTTCACCTACAACCCCGCCGTCTTCCCGCGCATGCTCGGTGCCGTCAGCCCCGATGCCGAGGCCGGCGGCCTCATCAACGTCTACGACAAAAACGGCGAGCTCTTCGGCGGCGGCACGTGGAACCCCCGCAGCCGCACCCCGCTGCGCATGATGCGCCACGGCAGCGAGCCCCTCGGCGAAGCCGATCTCGAAGAAGCCCTCCGCCGCGCCGTCGCTTGGCGCCGCGAAAGCTGCCGGCTCGATGAGGTCAGCAACGCCTACCGCGTCATCCACGGAGACTCCGACGGCCTCGGCGGCCTCATCGTCGATCGCTACGCCGACGTGCTCAGCCTCGAAGTGAGCACGCTGGGCGTCTGGCAGCGCCTCGGCCGCTGGCTGCCCCTGCTGCACGAGCTCTGCGGCACCTCGCGCCACGTCATCACCGTCGACGAAGCCGTCGCGCGCATGGAGGGCATCGACCGCGACACGGCACCGCCGAGCGCCCCCGTCGGCAAAGTCCGCATCGTCGAGCACGGCGTCAACTTCGAAGTCGACTTCGTCCAAGGCCACAAGACCGGCTTCTTCTGCGACCAGCGCGACAACCGCCTCAAACTCGCCGGCCTTGCGCGCGGCAAGAGCCTGCTGGACCTCTGCTGCTACTCGGGCGGTTTTTCGATTCAGGCGCGCCTTCACGGTGCGGCCGAGGTCACGGCCGTTGATCTCGACGAAAAAGCCATCGCCATGGCGAAGCGCAATGCGAACCTCAATGCTGAGGGCGGCCCTCTGCGGATTGACTTCGTGCATGCCGACGCCTTCGTCTATGCCCGCCAGATGGTGCGCAACGGCAGGAGCTTCGACATCGTGCTGCTCGACCCGCCCAAGTTCGTGCTCGGACGCGATGAGGAAAAGGAGGAGGGCCTTCGCAAGTATCATGACCTCAACATGCTCGGCCTGCAATGCGTCAAGCGCGGCGGCCTCTTCGTCACCTGCTCCTGCTCGGGGCTCGTCAGCCCCGCCGAGTTTGAAAAAGTCGTCATCAAAGCCGCGCAGCGCCTCGGCAGGCGCTTGCAGATTCTCGAAATGACCGGCCCCGGCTGGGATCACCCCTTCCTCTCCACCTACCCCGAAGGGCGCTACCTCAAGGTCCTCTGGGCACGCGTCATCAGCTGATGCCGAGCCCGCCCGACGCACCCCTCACGATGGTTTTGCGATATGATTAACACACTGGCGATTTCCCTCACTCTGGCACTCGTGCTGGGCATGCTCTCGCAGAAGGTGCGCCTCTCGCCCATCATCGGCTATTTGCTGGCGGGCATCATCGCCGCGCAGTGCTGGGGCGATTCGCTCGACCACGAACTCGTCGAAGACTTCTCGCACATCGGCGTCGTCCTCCTGCTCTTCGGCGTCGGTCTGCAGTTTCACTTCAAAGACCTCGTCGCCGTCCAGAAAGTCGCCGTGCCCGGCGCCATCATGTGCATGGGTATGCGCACCCTGCTGGGCACCCTCACCTGCATGCTGCTGGGCGGCGCCATGGGCTTCACCATGACGGGCTGCGTCATGTTCGGCCTCTGCTGCTGCGTCTCCAGCACCGTCGTCCTCACCCGCGTGCTGGCCGATAACCGCATCTTGCAAACGCCCTCCGGACACCTTGCTCTCGGCATGCTCGTCGTGGAGGACATTTTCACCATCGTGCTGCTCGTGCTCATGCCCGTCATCTTCGGCGACAAACCGCTGCTGGAATCGCTGCTCTGGATGGTCGTCAAACTCGGGCTGCTCGTCCTCTGCGTCGCCTACGTCGGGCGCCGCATCATCGGCCGCGTGCTCACCTACGTCTCGCGCTTTGCCTCCGGCGAGCTCTTCACCCTGGCCGTGCTCGTCTTCGCCCTCGGCATTGCCTCCCTCTCCGCCTACGTCTTCGATGCCTCGATGGAGTTCGGCGCCTTCCTCTCGGGCATGGTCGTCGGGCAGAGCAAGTTCTCGGCGCGCGCCGCCAGCGACGCTCTGCCGATGCGCGACGCCTTCGCCGTGCTCTTCTTCGTGTCGGTCGGCATGGGCTTCCACTGGGAGGGCATGATCGAATACTGGCCCATGGCGCTGGGCACCGTCCTGCTGACGCTGCTGGCACCCATCGCCGCCTACATCGCCATCCGCATGCTCAAGCGCCCCTTCCGCATGGCGATGCAGGTATCAGCCTCCCTCTCGCAGCTCGGCGAATTCTCGTTCATCCTCGCCACGCTGGCCTCCACCCAGTATGACGTCTTGCCCCGCGAGGCTGCCAACATCATCACCGGCGCTGCCA
Source organism: Candidatus Parakkermansia intestinigallinarum (assembly GCA_019114365.1). GTDB lineage: Bacteria > Verrucomicrobiota > Verrucomicrobiia > Verrucomicrobiales > Akkermansiaceae > Akkermansia > Akkermansia intestinigallinarum. The sequence continues at coordinate 7,013 of DXFQ01000170.1, forward strand.
TCATCACCATCACCCTCAACGCTGCCTTCTACCGCTTCGTGCCCGCCTTGATCCGCGCGATGGAGAAGCGCGGCGTCGGCGACCCCCGCCACGAGGAGCTCGACAACGTGCCCGAGCCGCAGGAAGACCGCCACCGCGTGATTGTCGTCGGCTACGGCCCCTGCGGCGAGCTCTGCACCAAGGCGCTGCTCGACAACGACGTCGACGTCGTTGTCATCGAAATGAACGTCAACACCGTGCAGCGCCTCATGAAGTGCGGCATCCCCGCCATGCACGGCGATGCCGCCCGCCGCGACATCCTCAAACTCGCCGGTGTTGAGCAAGCCGTCAGCATCATCATCACCACCCCGGCGGCACCCGCTGCGGATATCGCCTCGATGGCGCGCAGCCTCAACCCGAAGATTCAAGTGCTGGCGCATACGGCTTACCTGAGCGTTGCGGAAGCCCTGAAGCGTTCGCTCAAGGATGACGTCGAGGTGTTCTCCGGCGAGCACGAGGTCGCGCTGACCATGTTTGCCCACCTGCTGCGCAGCCAGCACGCCACCGAAGAGCAAATCAGCCGCGAGCTCGAGCGTACCCGAAACGAGCTCACGGGCGGCCGCCCGACCGCCGAGGCCTGAGCCGGCGGCCTTCCCGTATCCCGCCCGGCGCGTTCGCCACGCCTCGCAGGCTGCGCCCTCCGCGCACCCTGCACGCTGCGTTTTCCCGAGCAGCCGCCCCGCACGCTCGTTTTGCACGCCTGCGCGGCTCGCCTACGGACACCCGAGCCCGTGCACGTCCCGTGTTCCCCGCGCTTCCCGTGCTCCCGCACTTCCCGCACTCCCCCGCGCTCCTCGCGCTTCCCGTGCTCCTCGCACTCCTCGTGACTTCGAGACTTCGAGACTTCGCGCTCTTGGCGGCGCGTAAGCGGACAAAAATCCGCACCATACGCGTAGCGGACAAAAATCCGCACCGTAATCCTAATAAGTCATTATTTGCGAGTCAATTGGGACGTCGCGTAGCATAGTGGAGCTCGTCAGAGCTTCACTAT
>DXFQ01000171.1 GCA_019114365.1 Candidatus Parakkermansia intestinigallinarum
CGCCTCTTCGATCCCTATCGGCAGGCCAACGGCGGCAGGCGCCACTTTCCCCGGCGCTGACACAGAGCCTGCGGCTTCCCTTCCGCCGCCTCCCCACACCTCTCCGAATCAGCCTTCGCCTTCTCCTCTTCCTCCCGGCCTTCCTCATCCCCCTCTTTCCGCTTTCCTCATTCCCCCATCCTCAGTTTTCCCCATCCGATCTCACTCATGAAGACACTCACCTCCGTCATTCTGGCCGCAAGACCCAAAACGCTGCCCGCCGGCCTCGTCGCCGTCTGGGCCGGCTGCCTCGTCGTTTGGAAATATCAACAGGCATTCCCGGAGACGGGCATCACCCTCAATTGGACGCTGGCGATTCTGACGGCACTGAGCTGCATGTGCATTCAGATTGCCTGCAACTTCTTCAACGATTCCCTCGATGCGACGCGCCAAGCGGACACGGCCAAGCGCCAAGGCCCGCGCCGCATGACGGCGAGCGGCGCCATGAGCCCGCTGGCCGTCAAGCTCTGGGCCTGCGGTTTTCTGCTGGCGGCGGCTCTGCTGGCCCTTCCGCTGATTGCAGCGCAGGGTTGGCCCGTCATAGCCATCGGCATTCCGAGCATGTTCTTCGCCTACGGCTACACGGGCGGCCCCTTTCCCTTGGCCTACCACGGGCTCGGCGAGCTCTTCGTGATGCTCTTTTTCGGTCTCGTGGCGGTGACCGGCACGGTGTTTGTGCAGATCGGCTGGCAGCCGGACTACCAAGTCGTCTACTACTCAGCCGTCTGTCTCGGCATAATCTGCGGGCTGCTCTCATGCCTGCTCATCGAAGTCAACAACATCCGCGACCGCAAGGAGGATGCGCAGACAGGCAAGCGCACACTGGCCGTGCGCCTCGGTGACAGCCGCGCCCGCGGGCTGGCTCTCGCCTTCCTCGTCGCCCCCTACGCCGTCATCAGCCAGCTCTTCCGCCTGGTACCCGGGCTGGGGTGGAATTACTGCTGGGCCGCCTCTATTTTTGTGGGCGGCATCATCCTCATCAAGCTGCATACGACGCCCGCCAACAAAAAGATGAATGTGATGCTGGGCTTGGCCTCGCTGCACATGATTCTCTACCTCACGGCTCTGACGATCGGTTGAACGGAAGCGCCGTCTCTTTCCTCCGGTCTCTTTTCCCCGGGTCTCCACCTGTCACGGAGCCCGGGGCTCTATTTTCTTGCCCCGAGCGGCGGGTAGAGATACACCAAAGAGATGAAAAACGCTACACGCATTGCGTCCGTACGCGGACGCGAAATTCTGGATTCGCGGGGCAACCCGACGGTGGAGGCCGAGGTTGAGCTCGCCGACGGGCTCATCGGTCGCGCATCCGTACCGAGCGGGGCCTCCACCGGCGAACACGAGGCGCACGAGGCGCGAGACGTCTGCAACAGCGGCCGATACGGCGGCAAAGGCGTGCAGACGGCCGTGGAGAACATCCGCAGCGAACTGGCTCCGGCGCTGGTCGGGCTCGATGCGCTCGATCAGCTCGGCGTCGATGCACAACTCCTGCAAACGGATCATTCGCCGAACAAGTCGCGGCTGGGCGCCAACGCGATTCTGGCCGTCTCTCTCGCCACGGCGCGAGCGGCTGCTCAGTGCTGCGGTCTGCCGCTCTACCGCTATCTGGGAGGCGTCAATGCCCACGTGCTGCCCGTGCCGATGATGAACGTCGTCAATGCCGGAGCACACTCGGATGCGCCGATCGACGTGCAGGAGTTCATGATTGTGCCTCGGGGATTGCCGAGCATGGCCGAAGCCGTGCGGGCGGGCTCGGAGATTTTTCACGCTCTGGGCGACGTGCTGCACATGTGCGGTCAGAGCACGGCCGTGGGGGACGAAGGCGGCTATGCACCCATGCTCAAGAGCGTCGAGGAAGTGCTGGACGCCATCATGACAGCCATCGGCAACGCCGGCTATGAGCCCGGGCGCGACGTCGGCATCGCCCTCGACGTGGCGGCCAGCGAATTCTACGATACCGACCGCCGGCTTTACGTGATGCGCAAAAGCGGCGGGCCGGAGATGACGGCGGCCGATCTCTGCGCCCGCTACAGCCTCTTGCTCGACCGCTACCCCATTGTCTCCATCGAGGACGGTTGCGCTGAAAATGACTGGGAAGGCTGGAAGCTCCTGACGCAGAATCTCGGTTCGCGCTGCCGGCTCGTCGGCGATGACCTCTTCGTCACCAACACGGAATTCCTGCAGCGCGGCATTGAGCAAAACGTCGCCAACGCCATCCTCATCAAACCCAACCAAATCGGCAGCCTCAGCGAGACCCTCGAAGCCGTGCGGCTCGCTCAGACCCACAGCTACGGCGCTATCATCTCGCACCGCAGCGGCGAAACCGAAGACTGCTTCATCGCCGACCTCGCCGTGGGCACCAACGCCGGACTGATCAAGGCGGGCTCGCTCTCGCGCTCCGACCGTCTGGCCAAATACAACCAGCTGCTGCGCATCGAAGAGGAACTGGGCGGCAACGCCTGCTACGGGTCAGAGACGCTTTGGCCGAAGGGCTGAGGCGGCAGGTTCGCCCCCTCCAAGCTCCCCTGCTCTACGGCGTCGACGCCCGGCTTGAGGAAGTCCTCGGGCCATTGCCAGTCAGCCGCCTCAAATGAGGTGGTGAGCGAGGGCAAGAGGATGACGCGGCGGGCACCGCATTCCTGTTGAACGGTATACGGATCAAGGCCTCGGGCGGCGTTGCGGCCGATGATGATGACGTCGGCCCGGCGCTCGCCCCGAGGCAGTCGCTCGTAAGTTTCCGCGGCGGCGTCGCCCAGATAGAGAAGCCGCCGATAAGCGTTCTGCCAGATGAGGACGGGGCTTTGGTTGATGGCCGGCCGCGTCGGCAGGTCGTCGGGCGGTCCGCAAATGAGGTATTGCCCGGCCTCCGTCTCAACGCGTAAAAAGCGCCCTCGGAGTTCGTCGGGATTCAGGATGCGGGCCTCGGGCCAGCTCTGCCGCAGGACGTCCAGTCCCTCAGTTGCCGATCGCAGATTCGACGTCGGCAGGATGACGGCCGGGGCATATCCGCCGTGAAAGACGGCCGGATCAATCGTCCACCGTGCCGATGAGGAAGATCCGGTATCGACGAGGATGCCGGGGTTGCCCAGCATGCAGGAGCTCTTACCGTAGCCGAGCCCCATGATCATGTAGGCGCCGGGATCCGCCGCGCGAGTCGCCGGTATGTAAGCGCCCGGCAGCGACGCAAAGAAGCCGACCGTGGCTATGAACCAAGAGCAACAATGGCAGGCCGCCGCATGGGCCAAGGGGCCGATCCAAGGGACGGAGCCGAAAAACAGCAGGGCAAAGCCGCTGATCATCACGAGGGGCAGAAGCGGCGTAATGGCGATGTTGGTCAGAAAGCTCCAAGGATTAAAACTGTGAAAATGCACGGCTCCAAGCGGCACCGAAATCAACCAAGCGCTCAGAGCGACGACGACCACGCCGCGGACACCGCGATCGAAGGCTTGGATGCGCATCTCGCCGCGCGTCATGATGCGATAGGGGATGAAGGGGTCGGGGCGAAACCAAGGGGTGTCGCGTCGGCAAAAGGCTATGCCGAGGCAAATGGCGGCGTACACGCCGAAGGAAAGCTGAAACCCGGGCTGCATCAGCTGGTACGGGTTGATGAGCAGCAGCAGCAAAGCGGCCAGACTCCAGATGTTCACGAGGCTGATGCGCCGCAGAAGCATCAGCCCGAACAGGGCAGCGGCCAACATGATGTAGGCGCGCAGAGCCGGCGCCTGTGCCCCCGTGAGCAATACATACACCCCGGAGAGCAGCAGAATGAGAGGGCGGGCAACTTGCGGCCGCACCCGCAGCGCGTAGAGCAAGGGCCAAAGCATCATCGCCACCAGCCCGACATGCAGCCCGCTGACGGCGAAAGCGTGCAGGCAGCCTCCGCGCCGGAAGTCGAGCATCGTTTCATCATCCGCCCGGTCGCGAGCCCCGAGCACTAAGGCGCAGAGCACCTGCCGTTCCGGCTCGCTTTCGGTTCCCGGCGGCATGATGCGATCAGCCAACAGGCGGCGCGCCGTTGCGCAATAGCCCAGAAGGCCGTACCAGCCGACATCGTAGCCGATGCGCTCGGGGCGTGCCCCGCTGAATGAAGCGACAATTCCCTGCCCGCGCATCCACGCCGCAGAATCAAACATGCCGGGAAGCGCGGCGCGCCTCTCCGGCCGGAGCTCCCCCATGACTCGGATGCGCTCGCCTGTTCTGATCTCCGAGAGCTCATCGCCGTGCACCGAAACGCGCAGAGGCGAGTCATCAAGCCCGAGAATCACGCCGCTGCTCAGCTCGCGCTCGACCGTGCCGCTCAACACGACGGTGCCCGCCTCGTGCCACGCCTCCAGCGCCTGCTCGCGAGCCCGCTCATCCGTCATCATCCTGAGGCAAACGATGGCGGTGCAGAGCAGGACAAACAGCGCCAATCGCCGCCGATGCAACAGCAAACAGAGCAGCGTCGCCGCGAGGCTCAAAGCCCAGCCCTGCCCGCCGACAATGGCCCCGCAACAGCTCAACAGCGGAAGCAGCAGGGGCGCCCGCAGCAAAAACAAGCGCAGGCGGCGGCGCCACGCGTCCTCAGGAAGCGCTCCTCCGGCAGACGCTGCCCTGGCATGGGGCTCCGGCATCGCTCCCCAACAAAAAAAGAGCCGGCATTCTCGCCTCGGGCATCGGCGGGAATGCTCAGCGATAAACCATGACGGGCCCGGTCACGCTCGACTGCACCGAGCGCAGCTTCCGCGCGGCGGCCTGCATCACATCGGCCGCGGCCTCCACCTCGTCTGCCGTCGTGTAGCGACTGAGCGAGAATCGCAGCGATTCGCGCACTTGGGCATCCGTCAGCCCCATCGCGAGCAGCACGTGGCTGGGGTGAGGCTCGGAACTCGTGCAGGCGGAGCCCGTCGAGCAGATCAGCCCATCGGCCTCAAGCAGCAGCGAAAGAGCCTCGGCCTTGAGCCCGGGGATGCGCAGATTGCTCACATGCGGCAGGCGCGGTGCCGCGGCTCCGTTGATCACGGGCTCCAAGCCGTCCTCGCGCAGCCGTTGTTCAAAACGGTCGCGCAGCGATGCCAGAGCCGCATAGGTGTCGCGCGCCTCCATGGCCAGCTCGGCGGCCTTGCCGAAGCCGATAATGCCGGGCACGTTTTCCGTCCCGGCACGGCGGTAATCCTCCTGAGCTCCGCCCGTGTGCGTCGGCGCAAACTCGGCCCCGCTGCGAATGTACAAAGCTCCGATGCCCTTGGGGCCATGAAGCTTGTGCGCCGAAAGCGACGCAAAGTCCGCCCGCAGCGCATGGAGATCAATCGGCAGCTTGCCGGCCGCCTGAACGAGGTCGAGATGAAGGCGCACGCCTGCCGCACGCGCGGCCTCGGCCAGTTCGCCCACAGGCTGCACCACTCCCGTCTCGTGATTGGCCCAAGCGAAGCTCGCACCGTCGCAGCCGGGCAGCATCCGGCACCAAGCCTCGGTATCCGCCTGCCCCGTACTCAAGACCGGGCAAAAAGCCCCGCTGCCGGTTCGCAGCGTCGCGGGATGCTCCGTGGCGAGCTTGATCACCGAACGGAACTGCGCCAGAGCGGCGTTCGTGGCCTCCGTCCCGCCCGACGTAAACACAATCTCTGAGGGAGACGCCCCGACCAGAGCCGCCACCTTCTCGCGAGCCTCCTCCACGGCGCGGCGCACGCGACGCGCCGGCCGACTTGCGGACGAGGGGTTGAAAAACTCGTCGCGCAGGTAGGGCATCATCGCCTCCAGCACCTCGGGTGCAAGAGGCGTCGTCGCGTTGTTGTCCCAATAAATCACTGTGCCAACTCCGCGATCTGCTCCGTCACCATATCAATGCCGGTACCGAGGGAAGCGTTGTCGATATGGAGCTCCTCGATGCGCTGAATCTGCTCCTCGATCTCGGCCTGCAGCTTCTCAAAAGAGCGCTTATTCTTCTCCATAACCTGCGTCATCTCCTCACCGGAGGGGCGCTCGGGCGGAGCCTCATCCCCCATGGCCGTCGACTTGCCCGCAGGCTTATCGTAGAGCTTTTGCAAGGCCTTACCGGCCTTTTCAGCGGACTTCTCGTCCTTCACGCGCTTGAGGATCGACAGAGCAGAGCGGAGCTGCTTCATGTCATTCTTCACCCATTCCTTTGCCTCTTTGAGGGCTACGCGATCAACGGCAGCAGGAGCATACTCAGCCAGCGGCGCAAAGCCCACGCAGGCAACCAGAACAGTCATCAGGCATTTCACCATGCGCCCAATATCGCACAGTGCCGCCGTCAAGTCAAGCGCTATCCTCCGCGAACTCCGGCAGCTTTTGCCCCTGCCTTCCCCCGCCCCCAAGAACGAGCCGCGCGAATGTCAGCTTGTTGGGCCTCCGCACGCTCCCTCCTCCCTCATCACAAAAGAAAGCAGAGGGATGCCGAAGCATCCCTCCGCACAAAGTCATGCAGCTACGCTAGCTGAGGAAGAACTTAGGCGATGGAATCGCCCAGCTTCTTCATAGCCTCGGCAGCGCGGTTGGAGTAACCCCATTCGTTGTCGTACCAGCCGCAAACCTTGACCATGTTGCCGCCGACCACGTAGGTGAAGCCGGAGTCGAAGATGCAGGAGTGCGGGTTGGAGACGATGTCCTGAAGCACGAGAGCCTCCTCGGAGTACTCGAGGATGCCCTTGAGCGGACCCTCGGCAGCCTCCTTCATGGCGGCGTTGACCTCCTCGACGGTCACATCCTTCTTGAGGATGGCCACGAAGTCGGTCAGAGAGCCCGTCGGGGTCGGCACGCGGAAGGAAGCGCCGTTGAGCAGGCCCTTGAGCTGGGGAATCACCTCACCGATGGCCTTGGCAGCGCCGGTCGTGGTGGGGATGATGTTGATAGCGGCCGAGCGCATACGGCGGGGATCCTTGTGGGGCAGGTCGAGGATGCGCTGGTCGTTCGTGTAGGAGTGGATGGTGCTCATCATGCCCTTCTCGATACCGAACTTGTCGTTGAGAACCTTCACCATCGGGCTGAGGCAGTTCGTGGTGCAGGAAGCGTTGGACACGATGTTGTGCTTGGCGGGATCGTACTCCTGATCGTTGATGCCGATGCAGAAGGTGAGGTCGGGGTTCTTGGCGGGAGCGGAGATGAGAACCTTCTTGGCACCGGCCTTGATGTGACCCTCAGCCTTGGCGCGATCCGTGAAGAGACCGGTGGACTCGAGGACGACGTCGACGCCGAGCTCAGCCCAGGGAAGCTGATCGGGGCCCAGCATACCGCCGAGAATCTTGATGGCGTGACCGTTGACGATCAGGTTGTCGCCGTCGATTTCAACAGTGCCGTTGAACTTGCCCTGCGTGGAGTCGTACTTAAGCAGGTGAGCGGTAGTCTCGATGGGGGTAAGGTCGTGGATGGCAACAACCTTCTCAAGCTCGGTCTGGGACATGGCGCGGAGCACGTTGCGACCAATGCGACCGAAACCGTTAATAGCGTATTTAGCCATATGTATAAGGATGTGTTCTTGTTTCTTTTGCCGCCAAGCCACCCGGCCCAGCGAGCCAACCCGATTGTAATGCGGCCCCGCGATTCCGTCAACTAAAATTTTGCGTGAAAAAGAAAAAACACGAAGCTGCGCGATCCGACGCCCCGAGCAACAAAATTTCGCCGGAGCGAGACTCTTCATGTTTGACAGGCTGCTGCGGACGTGTTAGTCTCGCGTTGTCCCAGCCGACCTTTGCCGACATGAAAAATCCCCTTCTCTGCTGCCTGCTCACCTGTGCCGTTGCACTTGCCGATGAAAGCCCGATTGCACCGCACGGCGCCGGCCCTGCCGCCGAATCCGCCGCTCTCCCCGAAGCCGACGCTCTCCCCGAGGCCGAAGCCGAAGCCGAAGCCGAAGCCGAAGCCAACGGCGACTACGACGTCCTCACGGAAGCCACCATGTTGCTCACGGAGTTCAACATGCTTTTGTCCTCGACATCCGCCACGCTCAGGGGCGTCACCGACCGCGCCTCGGCCGATGCGGCAGCCGACGAACTCGAAAAGCTCAACGACTCTCTCTCCGACGTCTTTGACAAGCTACTGGGATGCTCGGAGCTGGCGGAGGGCGGTGTCGAGAACCCGTACGTCCGCGAGGCCATCGACGATACCAGACGCTTCCTGATGCAGATCGACGAACAGACGAGCGACTTGGAAGCCAAAGACTTTTACGGTTCCGACACGCTCCGGCGCGCGCTCTTCTGCGGCGAAAAACAGCAATAGAGCAGCCCGAGTTCCCGCCTCGGCCCCCCGCACGCCAAGCTTGACAAGGAGCGGAGGCCGACGCGACGGGGAGTCCGCCCTACCCCAAGCGCTCAAGTGCTCGGCTGTTCGAGCTCTCACGTGCCCGGCTGCTGCCGGGCAGCATCCCAACAGCGGCGAAGCTCGGCGGCGGCCGCGCGAGGATCCGGCTGCCCGCAGACGGCACTGACAACGGCTGCGCCGTCCGCCCCCGAAGCCGCGATCTGCGGCAGCATCGGCAGCTTGATACCGCCGATGGCCACGGCCGGACAGGGCTTGACGGCCAGTGCCCGCGCGAGGCCGCCCCATCCCATGGCCGGGGCGGCATCCACCTTGGTCGGCGTCGCGAAAACGGGGCCGACGCCGACGTAGTCAACAAGCGAGGCGTCCACGGCCCTCATCTCCTGCTCCGAGGAGACGGAAAGGCCGAGCAAACGGTGCGGACCGATGAGAGCTCGCGCCTCAGCCGCGGGCAAATCCTGCTGCCCGATGTGCAGCCCGTCGGCATCGAGCGCGAGACACACATCGGCATGGTCATTGACAATGAGCGGCACGCCGAGCGGCGCCAGCAGCTCCTTGAGGGCGCGTCCGCAGCTCAGCCAACGACTTTTCTCCCACTGAGGAGCCCGCAGCTGCACGCAGCTCGCGCCCCCGGCCACCGCAAGCCGCGCCGTCTCCACCATCCCTCGCTCACCGCCGCAGAGCTCGGGGTCGAGCACGAGGTAGAGCGACAAATAATCAGGGTTTCTCATACGCCTGCCTGAATCGTTCGGCGACGTCCGGCTTCTCTCGCCATCGCGTCCGCCCACCATCCGTTCACCATCCGTTCACCATCCGTTCCCATTCATCATCAGCGACTCAGTGCATCGATGTAGGCCGTGCGGAAACTGCCCGGCCCCTGCGCCTGAGCGGCCGCGGCCTCCGCCGCTTTCTTGGCCATCATGCAGGCCGCCGCAACGGCCTCCGTCCTCTGCCCGGGCGAAGCGGCGATGAAGGCCGCCGCGAGAGCGGAGAGAGAGCAGCCCGTACCCACCACGCGCGTGGCCGTCTCCGAACCTCCGCCGACGGACAAGACGCGTTCACCGTCCGTGATGAAATCCGTCGCACCCGTGACGCAGACGACGCAGCCGTGCAGGCGCGCCAAATGCCCCGCCGCCTCGAGAGCCGCCTCACTGTCCTCCGTGCTGTCGACCCCCCTGCCGCCGCTGCCCAGTCCGGCGAGAGCGCGAATCTCCGAGCCGTTGCCGCGGATGGCCGCCGGGCCGAAGCGCAGCAGCTCGGCCAGTTGGGCATCGCGCCAAGGCAGCAGTCCGGCGGCGACGGGGTCGAGCACCCAAGGCTTGTCGTGCGCCTTCGCCGACTCGATGGCGAGTCGCATCGCGCGCACCAGATCCGCGCGCAGCGTGCCGACGTTGATCAGCACAACCGAAGCCACGGCCGCAAAATCCGCGGCCTCCTCCGGCGCGACAATCATGGCGGGCGATGCGCCGGCGGCCAGCAAGACGTTGGCCGTCATCTCCTGCACCACGTCATTGGTGATGCAATGAACGAGCGGTCGGCAGGCGCGCAGCGCCGCGAGCCGACTTTGATAAAGTTGGTCACTGAGGGTTTCCATAGCGTCGAAAAGGTCTGCAAGCGTGCGGAGCATGGCCGCATCGGGGCGAATCTTAGCCCGACGCACCCCCGCCTGTCAAGCCTCAGTCGCGCAGTAGTGTGCAGCGGCCGGGCGCAGCAGCAGGGCGCAGCAGCCGGAAGAGCTCCGCGTCTCGCGTCCCTCGTCCCGCGCCGCTTGGCACCCCGCACGCGGCCGCTGACTCGTCATGCCGCATTTCGTCTTTGACTTTCTGCTCAAGGTGAGATAGAATGCCCGCGCATGAACAGCGCGTACGTACCGGATGACTATTTTCGCCGACATCGGGTCAGCGATATCTTCGGCGACGGCGAAAGCTGCGAGGTCGACCTCGGCTGCGGTGACGGCGGCTTTCTGCTCGCCATGGCCGAGCACTACCCCGAGCGCCGCTTCCTCGGCATTGAGCGCTTGCTCGGTCGCGTTCGCAAAGTGTGCCGCGATGCACAAAAACGCGAACTGGACAACCTGCGCGTGCTGCGCATCGAGAGCCGCTACTTTCTCGAATGGTTCATCGAGCCGGGCTCCGTCAGTCGGCTGCACTACCTCTTTCCCGATCCCTGGCCCAAGGAGAAGCACCACAAGAACCGCCTTGTGCAGGAGGATTTCATCCCCGTCTTGCATCGGGCTCTCACCGTCGACGGCTCCTTTCTCTTCAAGACGGATCACGAGGGCTACTTCGAGTGGGTCTGCGAGCGCATGGAGGCCTCTCCGCTCTTCAAGCGGGTCGAGTGGAGTGCGCCCTTTTACCCCAAGACGGATTTTCAACAGCAGTGGGAGGCGATGGGCAAGCCGATTTACGCCGCCGAGTTTCGCCGCTGCGAGCTGCCGAATAGCTGACTGTCATGTCCTTTGAGCTTCTTCATACCGACCCGAGCGGCGCGCGCCGAGGTGTCCTGCACCTGCCTCACGGCGACGTGCAGACGCCGATTTTCATGCCCGTGGGCACGCAGGGAACGGTCAAAACGCTGCATCCGGACGAGCTTGAGGCGCTGGGGGCTCAAATCATTCTGGGCAACACCTACCACCTCTGCCTGCGCCCGGGGGATGAAGCCATCCGCGATCTGGGCGGTCTGCACCGCTTCGCGGGCTGGCAGCGCCCGATACTGACGGATTCAGGCGGCTTTCAGGTGTGGAGCTTGGCGAGGCTGCGCAAAATCACGGAGGAGGGCGTGCGCTTCTGCAACCACATCGACGGCGCCTACATGATGCTCAGCCCGGAGAAAAGCATGGAGATTCAGGCGAATCTCGGCAGCGATATTGCGATGCTTTTTGATGAGTGCCCGCCCTACCCCTGCGATCGGCGCTACGCCGAGAAGTCTCTGGAGCTGACGCTGCGCTGGGCTCGCCGCTGCAAAAACTGGATCGACGAACATCAACCGCGCAGCGGCAACGGTCTTCAGCAGCACTTCGGCATCGTGCAGGGCTCGGTATTCGCCGATTTGCGCCGCCGCTGCGCCGAAGAACTGGTCGCGATGGACTTCGACGGCTACGCGATCGGCGGTGTGTCCGTGGGCGAGCCCGAGGAAGAAATGCTGCGAGCCATTGAGCACAGCACCCCTTGGCTGCCGCAGGACAAAGCCCGCTACGCCATGGGGCTCGGCACGCCGGTGCAGCTGCTCGAGATGATCGAGCGCGGGGTTGACATGTTCGACTGCGTGATGCCGACGCGCCTCGCACGCCACGGCGTTGCGCTGACGCCGGACGGCCCGATTCACATCAAAAATGAGCGCTGGAAGGCCGACACAAGCCCTCTGGATCCGGAGGGGCATCCGCATGTGACGCGCTTCACGCGCGCGGCTCTCAGGCATTTCTTCCGCGCCGGAGAGATGATCGCCCTGCGCGTGCTCTCGTTTCAGAATCTTCACTTCTATCTTCGACTCATGGCGCAAGCGCGAAGCGCCATTGAGGTCGGTCAATTCGCTGCGTTCAAGCGCAGCTTCATCGCGCGCTACCAAGCCAACAACATACAATGAACAACTCCGTTATCCTCGCTCAGGCCGCTCCCGCAGCCGACGCTCCCGCCCCTGTCTCTTATACACATCTGACGCTGCCGACGAT
>DXFQ01000172.1 GCA_019114365.1 Candidatus Parakkermansia intestinigallinarum
ATCGACGTGAAGTCGGGCGGTCTGCTCAAGGGAAGCGGCATTGCCGCATCAGCGACCGTGAGCGGCAATCTTCAAGTCGGCAATGCACAGGGCTATCAGGAGTACGGCTCCCTGGATCTTCAGACCGGGGCTCATCTCACCTTCACGGTTGACGGAGAGCGCGCCGCCGACCTGCTCGATCACGATGAGGGAACTTACTCCAATATCTGCGTGACGGAGCCCGGTCAGCTGACGGTTTCCGCTGACGTCACGGCCGACGTTGTCTTCACGGAGAACGCCGTGCTCGGCTCTCTCGCTCACGGAGACATGGCCCTCAGCCTGATCACGACACAACAAGGGGACGGTGCGGTGCAAGACGTGACAACAAGTGTTTCCATCGACTACACCCCCGACGGAGCCTTCGCCCCCTTCATCACCCTGTCGGATCGAGACGGAACTCTTTTTGCCTCTCTGAACAAGGGAGCGGTGGTCGCAGAAATGCAGCCCATTCAATCCGACTTTGCCAACACGCTCTGGGCATCAACCATGGTGGTGAACAGCTTCATCAAGCAGGCTGCGCTTCAGCGGGACGTGGCACTGGTGGAAAACGGAGAAATACTCACGGGGGTCTCTCTCTGGGCCAGCGCCCTCGGTCAATTCAACAATCTGACCGGGGCCGACGGCTTTTCATATGACGGCGGCGGTTACGCCGCCGGCGTCGATGTGGCGCTGAACCGGTATTTCCGGGCGGGGATTGCCTTTGCGCAGGGCTTCGGCCAGTTTGCCGGTGACAGTCGCGCTACCAAGATCGATCAGACCAGCATCATGACGGGAGCCTACGCAGGGTACAGCCGAACCGTGGGCAAATGGATCTTCGATCTGACCGGCTACGCCGCCTTCGGCGTCACGGACAATGACAGCAATTCGGCATGGGGCGGCATCACGACGGGACACGCAGACTGGAACAACGATACCTACACAGCCGGCCTTCTGGTCGACATCTCCTACCGGTATTCCCGGCAGGCTTCCATCGGTATCACAACGGGGCTGGACTACGTCTACGGCTCCATGAACAGCTTCACCGAACGATACGACTCGGGGCTGAGTCAGCGCATTACCCACGGCTCCATGCAAGCTTGGCGCATTCCCTTCGGCGTCACATGGAAAGGCGTCTGCGAACTGGGTGGGTCTCAGTATCTCTTCCCCCATCTGACCGTGGGGTACATCGGGGATGTCGCGCGGCACAATCCGCACGTCAGAGCCGAAGCCCTGGGAAGGGAGTTCCGAACGCACGGTTGCGACCTCGGGCGCCACGGTCTGTGGCTCAACGTCGGAGCCACTTGGAGGGTGTCAGATCAGTGGAGCGTCAATGCCCGGTATGATCTGGAGGTGCGAAACGGGCAAACCGCACAATCGGTCAACGTCGGCGTTCGATACAACTTCTGATTTCGCTCGCACTGCCGCGCGCTTTTCGTCGGCGCCGAACCGCGACGCCGAACCGCCGAACCGCCACGACGGAAGCGGGCGGGCAGGCGGGCAGCCCCGATGAGGATGCTGCGGGCTCAGGCTTTCTCGGAGCCCTTGACGGCGGCGAGCTTGAGCGCGAGCTCGGGGCCGGAGCCTGCGACGAAGCGGCCGCTTGCGGCGTCGTAGGTCGGGAGATTCAGCGAACAGGACTCGCCCTGCTTGCCGCTCAGCAGGGCCTTCCCCGCCTCGCTCTGCCGGAGGATGGCCCGAACCACGGCGCAGCCCAGCAGCACGCGATCAACGGCATCCCGGTGTTCTCCTTGCGCGTGGGGTCCACCTTCCACCTCGTGCCGCCGAATCGGGGTGGCGACGGGAGCCTTGCCCGGCCTCTCCACCACGAACGCGTCGCGGCAGCAGCGCAGCGACACCCGGCAGCCTTCCTCTTCCCCCGCCGATGTCGGCGCGATGAGGAGCGCGTCTCCCTCCGCGGATGCCTCATCCACCCGCACCCGATCCTCCCGGCCCTCGGCGCACAGGCAGCGGATGAGCTCAGACAGCAGGCGGAACCACGAGCTGCCGACGACCTGCTGCACCTGTTGCTTGCGGAGGCGCAGCGAGGCGAAGGAGGGCGCCGACTTGTCTTTGCCGAAGTCGTAAAAGCATTCGGGCCAAGCTTCGCGCAGGGGAGCGGCGCTTCCGGCGGCTCGCGGCAGAATCAGGCGAAAGACGGCGGCGCGGTAGCGGATGAGGTAGCTGCGGCTGTCGAGGCCCGCCTTTTCATCGACGAAGGCGTCGAGGTAGGCGTCGAGGTCGCGCTCCCCGAGCGCTTCAAGAAGCTCCCGCAGGTTCTTTTTCAGGCCCTTGTTTCCGGAGGCGGCGCGCAGACTGCCGCGGAGGTGGGTCGCGCTCGTTTGATAAAGCAGGTACTTGGGCGGCGATCCTTTGATCATGAGGGGACTCGTGAGCGAACAGGCCATCGACAGCAGGGCGCAACGAGGCCGCACCCTCGGCAGAGCCTACCCGGGCAGGGCAGCCTCGGGCAAAGCCCGCCCGAAGAGGCGATCAGCCACGGCAAGGGAAGGCCGCGAGCTTTCGCCCCGCTCCCCTCATGCCGTCCGCTTCACCGCTCCCTCATCCTCACGCCCCGGTCGGCTCACTCCTCGGCGGGCTGCTCCTCGGCCGGCTGCGCCACCGGCTGACCGTCGCGCAGCACGTAGCGCACCGGGTCCGGGCAGGGATGATCCATCTCGGGATGCCAGGCATCGCGCAGATAAAAGGAGCCGTCATCGCAGACGCGGACGAGGGACTTCGGCAGATTGCGCACAATCGGGCTCAGCCCCGCGGAAGTCGCTTGTGGGTGCCGCTCGGCCCCCTTCGCGCGCAACGCGTAGATGGCGAGGAGCGGACTGTCCGTCGGCGTCAGGTACTGCACCACCAGCTCGGGCAGGCCATCCTGATCCAAATCGAGCAGACTCAGGCGAGGGCTATTCC
>DXFQ01000011.1 GCA_019114365.1 Candidatus Parakkermansia intestinigallinarum
GGTGATGTGCTGGTTGTCGATGTAGGCGCAGATGCCGTCGACGACTTCGCCGAGGTTGTGCGGGGGCATGTTGGTGGCCATGCCGACGGCGATGCCGGTGCCGCCGTTGACCAGCAGGTTCGGGAAGGCGCCGGGGAAGACGACGGGCTCTTCGAGGCGGTTGTCGTAGTTGGGCTGAAAGTCCACCGTCTCCTTGTCCAGATCGTCCATCAGCGCCACGCCCAAGGCGCTGAGGCGCGCCTCAGTGTATCGCATGGCGGCGGGGGGGTCGCCTTCGGGGGTGCCGAAGTTGCCCTGCCCGTCGACCAGCACGTCGCGCATGTTCCAGGGCTGCGCCATGGTCACCAGCGTGCCGTAGGCGGACTGGTCGCCGTGCGGGTGGTAGTTACCGATGGTGTCACCGACGATTTTGCCGCACTTGATGGTGGGTTTCGAGGGGCTGAGCCCGAGCTCTCGCATGGCGAAGAGCACGCGGCGCTGCGAGGGCTTGAGGCCGTCGCGCACGTCGGGCAGAGCGCGGGAGATGATGACCGACATCGAGTAGTCGAGGAAGCTGCGGGACATTTCTTCCGCGACGTCGACGGGCCGGATTCGCATTTCGTTCATGAAGCTGTCTTGTGATTAAAGTTGTGAGGTGGCATGCGCAAGGCTGCCGGGATCAGACGTCGAGGTTGCGGACGTTGAGGGCGTTGTCCTCGATAAAGCGGCGGCGCGGCTCGACCATGTCACCCATGAGGATGGTGAACATCTTGTCGGCCTCAACGGCGTTGCTGTCGTCGAGGCGCACGCGCAGCAGCTCGCGCGTCTCGGGGTCCATCGTCGTGCTGTAGAGGTCTTTGGCGCTCATTTCGCCCAAGCCCTTGAAGCGGGTGATGGTGACGTTGCGGCGGCCGATTTCGAGCACTTTGTCGAGGATGTCGCCGACGAAGAAGACGGGGGTGACGCTGTTGCGTGCGCCCTCCGCGACTTCAAAGAGCGGGGCGTCGTCGCTGAGCAGGCAGTCGCCGGGAATCCCCAGCTCTTCGAGCCGGCTCATGACGCGGCGGATGGCGTGCACCTCGTGGAGTTCGTGCAGCAGGGCGCGGCGGCTGGGGCCTTCGCGCACGGGCAGCGGATGGGCGGCCAGTTCTTCATCGCTCGGCTCGCCGAAGAGGAAGAGGTCGGGGTTGGCGTCGGAGTAGGCGGTGAGCTCTTCCATGGTCGGGAAGTAGAGCACCTCTTCTTCGTTGCCGCAGCGCACCTTGACGAGGTACTCGGGGAAGCTGCCGTTGGCGTTGCGGTGGCGCAGCAGGTCGCGGAAGTTGCCGCCGTGGCGGGCCACGCTCTGCTCGTATTTCTGCAGGCCGATGAGCGTCTCGAGGATAGCCATGAGGGTGTCGGCGTCGTACTCGCGGCTGCCGTCGCTGCGGCGCAGGGTGACGTCTCCCGCGCCCAGCGCGATGAGTCGGCGGTTGAGCTGCACGTCGTCCTGCACGAACTGCTCGGTCTTGCGGTAGCGCACGCGGTAGAGCGGCGGCTGGGCGATGTAGAGGTAGCCCGCGCGCACGAGCTGCGGCATGTGGCGGCAGAAGAGCGTGAGCAGCAGGGTGCAGATGTGTGCGCCGTCGACGTCCGCATCAGCCATGAGGATGATCTTGTGGTAGCGCGCCTTGCTGAGGTCGAAGGAGCCTTCGCTCTCGCCGTCGCCGATGCCGGTGCCGATGGCGGTGATGATGTTCTGAATCATCTCGCTGCTCAGCGCCTTGTCCAAGCGGGCTTTCTCGACGTTGAGAATCTTGCCGCGCAGCGGCAGAATGGCCTGCGTGCGGCGGTCGCGCCCCATCTTGGCCGAGCCGCCTGCGGAGTCACCCTCGACGATGAAGAGCTCGCACTGCGACGGGTCGCGGTTCGAGCAGTCGGAGAGCTTGCCGGGCAGGCCGCCGCCGATGCTCATGGCGCTCTTGCGGACGGCTTCGCGAGCCTTGCGCGAGGCTTCTCGCGCGCGGGAGGCCGTGAGGCACTTCTCGATGATGGCGCGGGCCATGGAGGGGTTCTCCTCGAAGTACTCCTTGAGCTCTTCGTAAACGACGCCGCTGACGACGCCCTCGATTTCCGTGTTGACGAGTTTGTCCTTCGTCTGGCTGGAGAAGCGGGGGTTGGGCATCTTGACGCTGATGACGGCCACAAGGCCCTCGCGCACGTCTTCGCCCGTGAGGTTGGGGTCTTTGTCCTTGAGCAGGTTGTTGGCCTTGGCGTAGGCGTTGACGGCGCGCGTCAGCGCACTGCGGAAGCCCGAGAGGTGCGTGCCGCCGTCGCCGTTGAAGATGGAGTTGGCAAAGCAGAGGATTTGGTCTTGGTAGCTGTCGTTGTATTGCAGCACGACGTCGACGATGACGTCGTCCTCCATCTTCTTGCCGTCGTATTCGACCTCGATGTGGCGGATGCCCGAGATGCTGATGGGCTCGGGGGTGATGAGGGTCTTGGCCTCGCCGAGCTGGCGGACGTATTCGCGGATGCCGTCCTTGTACAGGAAGGTCTCCGTATGCTCGGGCTGGGTGCGTTCATCGACGAGGCGGATGATGAGGCCGGGGTTGAGGAAGGCGAGCTCGCGCAGGCGGCCGGCGAGACGCTCGAAGCGGAACTCGACCGTGTCGGTGAAGATGGTCGGATCGGGCAAAAAGGTGATGGCGGTGCCGGTCTGGTTGGCGGGGCAGCTGCCGATGACGTGCAGCTTGTCTTTCGTGCGCCCGCGCTCAAAGGTGATGACGTGGCGCTTGCCGTCGCGGCGCACTTCGGCCTTGAACCAGTCGGAGAGGGCGTTGACGCACTTGGCGCCCACGCCGTGCAGGCCGCCGGAGTATTTGTAGGCGCCCTGCCCGAACTTGCCGCCGGCGTGCAGGTTGGTCAGCACGAGCTCGACGGCGGGGATGCCGAACTTCGGATGGATGTCCACCGGGATGCCGCGGCCGTTGTCGATGACGGAGATGGAGCCGTCGACGTGGATGCGAATCTCGATGCGGCTGCAATAGCCGGCGAGGTGTTCGTCGATGGAGTTGTCCAGAACTTCAAATACGCAGTGGTGCAAGCCTCGCTCGTCGGGGTCTCCGATGTACATACCGGGGCGCTTGCGGACTGCTTCCAGCCCTTCCAGCTTGTCAATCTGGGCCGCACCGTACTCCTGCTGGGCCCCCGTGACCGCCAGTTCGGGATCTGCGGGAGGCGTCGTGTTGTCAGTCATATGTCGGACTATTATACGCGCGTACGCGCGCGTGTCAATGTTTATATGTGTCGCGGCATCTGCTGCGCCTCACATGCACGGCGTCAAAATATAACGCATCGAAGGAGCTCTCGGGAAAGAAACGCCTCAAACGGCATGTTGCTGCTTGCTTCAAATGAAACGCCACCATCATGATGACATGTCCTTGTTTAGGAGAGGAGAAGAGAAAGCGTGCCCCATGGCCGGCCCTGATCCGCGCTCCTTTGGGTGCGTTCATATTTGACGCATCTCTGCCTTTCGGCGCGTTGTCTTTTCGGTTCAGTGCGCTCTAGACTGCTCATGATCAATTTCATGGATAGATTATGGTGCGGATTTTTGTCCGCTCAACTGCGCATGACTCTTTCTTGTCTGATTTATGGTGCGGATTTTTGTCCGTGCGCGAGGTGTGGGTCTGACGGAATTGCCGCTTGAATCGCCGTGTCGCCTGTCGTATAATGGCAGACGGGCTGCGGACGGAGGACGGCCGTGCCTTCCGCCGCCGTTCTTCCTTCCCCTTTCCCCCGCACACACCTTTTCAAGACGAGAGCTGAGAGATGAGCACGAAAAAGACCCAAGCGATGCAGGAGACGCCGCAGGAGGAGACTCAAGCGAAGGCTTCGGCCGCGCGGCATTCGCGCACGGCGAAGCCTGCCCCGAAGCCCGCCGTGCAAGCCGTGATTTTCATCGGCGCGAGTTCGATTTCAATGATGGTGGCCGAGGACAGGCCCGAGGGCTTGCGCGTGCTCGACGTGCTCACGCAGCCTCTGGAGCTGGTGTATGATTTTTTCCTGTCGGGCAGCATTTCGCGAGATACGGCCGATCGCTGCGTGCAGGTGGTGCGCGGCTACAATGAGCTGCTCGATGAGTATCGGCGCGCGGGTGAGGTGACGGTGCGCCTCTTGGCCACCAACGTGTTGCTCGACGTCGAGGGCCTCGACCTCTTCGTCAACCGCCTTCAAATCTCGTGCGGCCTGCATCTCGAGGTGATGGACGACGGCGAGATGACGCGCCTCATCTACCTGCACATGCAGAGTATGCCCCGGAAGTATGAGGATTTGGTTCGTCGCCGCCTGCTGGTGCTGCACGTGGGGCCGGGCAACACGCGCCTGCTGCTCTGCGAGCGGGGGCGCATCACCTATTACGCCAACTATCGGCTCGGTGCGCATCGCACGAGTGCGGCTGTCGGGGCCGCGGATCCCGGCAGCCCCGAGAATGAGTATTTGCTGGTGCGCGAGCAGATTCGCAGCCTCGTTGAGCAGATGCGCCACGATGCCGAAGAGTCCGTTAGCGGCGAGCCCGAAGCCCTCGTTGTCTACGGCCCGGACTTTCACCGCCTGCACTCACCGCTCGTCGAGCAGGAGCGCATTTCTCTGCAAACCCTCGCGGAGCTGACGGATGAGGTGGCCGCCATGCCCCTCTCGCAGCGCATGGAGAAGTTCGGTGAGGATTACGCGACGGTGCGCGCCCTGCTGCCGACGATGGCGATCTACCTCGCTGTCGCCCGCGAGTTCTCGCCCCGCAGTATTCTGCTGCCGGCGGATGAGTATTCGCACGCGTTCCTGCGCAGCCTCATGCCTTCGCAGAGGGATACGCAGGGGCTGGAGGACGAGGTGATTCACTTCTCGGTGTTGCTGGCGGGGCGCTATCACGTGGATCGCGGGCACAGCCAGCAGGTGCGCCGCCTGAGCTGCTCGCTCTTCGACCAGCTTCAATCGCTCCACCGCCTCACGCGGCACGACCGTCTGCTGCTCAAGGTGGCGGCCATACTGCACGAGGTCGGCACCTACGTGAGCTCGAAGCGCCACCACAAGCACAGCCAGTACATCATCCTCAACTCCGAGATTTTCGGCCTCTCGCGCCGCGATATTGAAATCGTCGGTCTGCTGGCCCGCTACCACCGCCGAGGCGAGCCCAACGAGGACGAGCGCTCCTACGCCGAGCTCGATCTCGATAACCGCCTGCGCGTCCAGAAGCTCGCGGCCATCCTGC
>DXFQ01000173.1 GCA_019114365.1 Candidatus Parakkermansia intestinigallinarum
GCCGCCACGTCGTCCTTCACCACGCCCTGCCCGTTGCGGTAGCAGAGGCCGAGGTTGTTGAGGGCGTAAGGGTTGTTTTGTTCGGCCGCCTTCTTGTACCAATAGGCGGCCTGAGCCTCATCGCGAGGGACACCCTGACCGTTGAAGTAGCAGGTGCCGAGGTTGTCCTGTGCATCGCTGTTGCCCTGATCGGCAGCCGCGCGGTACCACTTGGCCGCCTCCGTCATGTTCTGCGGCACGCCTTGGCTGAAATCGTAGCAGCGAGCCAGCATCAGCTGGCAATCGGCATCGCCGGCCTCAGCCGCCTCGCGCAGCAGAGGCAGCGCCTCTTCGTAATTTTTGGCGCCGTAGTAGGACTTGGCCTCCTGAACCGTCTGTTCGACCGAGCCGCAAGCACTCAGCAAGGCAGCAGCGAACAGGGAGGGAATCATCGAGCGAGAGATTTTCATATGCATATGTAATAGGTTTGGTGGTGAAAAGACGAGAAAGTTCAGAGCGAAGCGGGCTCAAGCTTCAAGACTGAGCAGATAGCGCTCGGCGTCCAGAGCCGCCCAGCAGCCCATACCCGCAGCGGAAATCGCCTGCTTGTAGACGGCGTCGGCAACGTCGCCCGCGGCGAAAAGGCCGGGCGTCTTCGTCGCCGAACCGCCCGTCGGGCGGATGATGAAACCGGCGGCATCGCGATCGACGAGGTCGCCGAGGAAGGCGCTGTTGGGCGTGTGTCCGATGGCCATGAAGACACACTTGAGCTCGAGCGGGCGCGTCTCGCCCGTCACCGTATCCTGAAGCGTCACCCCGCAGAGCTCGCCGCTTTCGTCCTTCCGGTAGGCGCAAATCGTCGCGTTCCAAATCGGCTCAATCTTCGCATCATTCAGCACGCGTTGCTGCATGGCCTTGCTGGCGCGCAGACTGTCGCGGCGATGAATCAGATACACCTTCGACGCGAAACGCGTCAGGAAGCTCGCCTCCTCACAGGCGCTGTCGCCGCCGCCCACCACGCAGACGGGCACATCGCGGTAAAACGAGCCGTCGCAGGTCGCACAGGCCGTCAGGCCGTGGCCGATGAGCTCTTTTTCACCCTCCAGACCGAGGTAGCGCGCCGTCGCACCCGTGGCCACAATCACCGCTTTGGCCTTGTAGGCTCCGCCCGTCGTCGTCACCGTGAAGAGCCCCGTGCAGGCCTCCTGAGAGACCGAAACCACACTTTCATACGCGTAGCGAGCCCCGAACTTCTCGGCCTGCTGACTCATGTTGAACATCAGCTCCGGCCCCATAATCCCGTCGGGGAAGCCCGGAAAGTTTTCGACCTCGGTCGTCGTCGTCAGCTGCCCGCCGATCTGCCCTCCGGTGAAGACGAGCGGCGAGAGATTGGCGCGGGCGGCGTAAAGCGCAGCCGTGTAGCCGGCAGGGCCGGTTCCGATAATAATGAGTTGTTCGTCCATTGCCGCTATTGTACCACAGAGCAAGGCGCAGGCAAGCGGATAATGCGTCAACCGACGGCGGCGAAACAAACAGGCGGCGGCCCCGGCGGGCAGGCGACAAGATGAGCGCATGGCTGTATTTAGGCTTGCACAGTGAAGCATTATCGCCCATACTAGCGGGGCTGACATGAAGATCTTGCGACGCAACCTGAGCCTGATGCTTGCAGTGAGGTACCTGAACCCCCTGCGCACCGTATTCTCCATCATCACCCTCATCTGCACCTTCGGCGTGGCTCTGGGCGTCATGGTGCTCATCGTCGTACTCTCTGTCATGGAAGGCTTGCAGAAGGAAGTGGACGAGCGCATCCTGACCTTCATTCCGCACGTTCAGGTCTCCCTCTGGGATGCTCAGCAAAGCGTCCCCATCAGCAACAAGCAGGTCGACCGCTTCGAGATTGAGAAGCAACTCGCGGCCATCCCCGGCGTCACCTGCGCCTACTCGCAGATCGACGGGCAGGCCAGCATCAACCTCGGCAACAACCTGCAAACCGTCACCTTCACCTCGGTGGATCCGACGAACGCCGCGCAGATGCAGCCGCTCAACGAGATGATTGTGGAGGGCAATGCCGACCTCGGTGAGGGCCTCGACCCGCTCTGCATCATGTCCGCGCCGGTCGCTCGGCAGCTCGGCATCCGCGTCGGCGACACCATCACCATGACGCCCCTGGCCGGCGGCATTGAAGAGGCCGGGCGCATCTACTCCCTCATTCAGGAACCGCTCGCCATGCAGGAAGACAAGGAGTTCCGCGATGCCATCGCCGGCTTCTTTGACGGCGCCGAGCCCGACGGCGACGGTCTGCGCGTCTCGCCCGAAAAAATCGAGCACATGACGGGCATCCTCTGCCGACTCACCGACGACCGCCTTCGCCCCGGCGAGCGCGAACTGCGCGACCGCTTCTTCGAACTCACCGCCGGGCATCCGGCCGGAGCCCCGTACACCTCCGACGACCGGAAAAACTGGGACGACGCCGTCGCCGCGACGGACGCCCTTGACCGAGACCGCGAAGACGGCAAAGCCGCCAAGAGCATCAACGAAATGGTCATGCCCACCGACCTCGAAGTCATCGCCCTCTACCAGTTCCCCGAGAACTTGGCCGGGCCGGGGCTCTACGTGCCGCTCACCATCGCGCAGGATGCCCTCGGCTACTCGGAAAACGGCGAAGACAAAATTCAAACCTTCAGCCTGCGCCTCAGCGACCCGAACCGCCCCGAGGAAGTCGCCGACGCCGTCGGCCGCATCCTGCCCGACCTGAGCGCCTCGACCGAGGAGTACCCCATGGGGCTTGATTGGCTGGTCACCCCGTGGAGCGACCGCTTCGAGCAATGGCACAAGCTCATCGCCAACGAGCGCGTCATGATGAGCTTCGTGCTCTCCATCATCTCGCTGATTGCCGGCTTCTGCATCATGGCCGTCATGTTCACCGTCTCGATGCAGCGCAAGAGAGAAATCGCCGTTCTGCAAGCCATCGGGGCTACCCCGGGCAAAATCGTGGGCATCTTTGCGTGGCAGGGCGTCATCATCGGCCTGCTGGGAGCGGCCATGGGTGTCGGGCTGGCGCTGCTGGTGCTGCACAACCGTCTGGAGATTCAGGCCTTCCTCGCAGCCGTCAACCTCGATCCCTTCCCCATGCAGCCGCACGGCATCCGGCTGCCGGCGGTGTTTGACTTCGGCATGTTCGGCTGGCAGGCCTTCAAGGCCTTCGTGATGGTCATCGTCGCCTCCACCATACCGGCTATCTTCGTCTCGCGGCAGGATCCGTCAAAGGCGCTCCGTTCCAACTGATTCCTCAACTCTCTCAACCGACTGCTGCCAGAAACGACATGGATATCTACTGGATCAAAGACAAGCGCCGATGCGGCCCGGCCACCGTACCCGACGTCATCTCGCTGGTGCAGATGGGCGAAATCAGCCCCGACACCAAGGGATGGCACGCCGGGTGCAAGCAATGGATGCCGCTGCGCGAGCTGCCCGCGCTCAGCGACTTTCTCAACGAGCTTGAGGAGAGAAGCGCGCAGCCCGAGGATGCTGATCGAGACGATGCCGATGAGTTGCCCGGCCAATCCCCCCTCGAGCAGTTAGCCCGAGATCGGCAGGGCGACGAAGGACGCGAAACGCCCGAGCCGCGCCCCGCCACCCC
>DXFQ01000174.1 GCA_019114365.1 Candidatus Parakkermansia intestinigallinarum
ATCTGCGGCTTTTGCGGTGCCTGCTTGTATCTTTCCCAAAACCGCCTCTTTAGCTCTAAACGTCACAATCGCTTACTAATCAGGCAATATAACCCATTCTCAAGCTTTCTCACCCCTTCTTCCTCTCATCACTTCGGCCGTCGCCGAGACCAAAAGAGCCGAGGCCGCTTTGCCGATGGCGGCGGTGTGACGGCTTTACCGATAGTGGTGCGGGCGTGTGGGCGGAGCGGGCCTCAGGCAAACAAAATCGCCCGCTTGCGCGGAGCAAGCGGGCGATGAAGGCGTTTGATGCTCGGTTCTTTAGTTGAACTTGGCGATGAGGGCCTGACGCTGAGCTTCGAGCTCGGCGGGCAGCTTGTCACCGACCATGTTGAAGAGCTCGGTCTGAGACTCAAGCTCAGCCTGCCACTCGGAGGAGGACAGGTGCATGTTGTCGGCGAACTGAGCCTCCGTGTAGTCGAGACCCGTCAGATCCAGCTCGTCATACTTGGGCGAGACACCCAGAGCGGTCTCCTGACCCTCGACCTCACCGTGGCAACGGCGCAGCACCCAGTCGAGCACGCGCATGTTGTCACCGAAGCCCGGCCAGATGAAGTGACCGTCCTTGTCCTTGCGGAACCAGTTGACGTTGAAGATCTTGGGCAGCTTGCAGGAGCAGGTCTTCTCGCCCATCTCAAGCCAGTGCTTCCAGTAGTCGCCGACGTTGTAGCCGATGAAGGGCTTCATGGCCATCGGGTCGCGACGCACCTGGCCGATCTGGCCGAAGGCGGCAGCCGTCATCTCGGAGCCCATCGTGGCGCCCACGTAGACACCGTGCTTCCAATCGCGGGACTGGAACACGAGCGGCATCGTGGTGGCGCGACGGCCGCCGAAGAGGAAGGCGCTGATCGAGACACCCTCGGGGTTGTAGTACTCCGGATCGAGCGTCGGGCACTGGGCGGCGGGAGCGGTGAAGCGGCTATTGGGGTGAGCGCACTTGCGGCCGCAGTCGGGCGTCCAGTCGTTGCCCTGCCAGTCGATGGCGTGTGCCGGCGGCTCGCCGTCCATGCCCTCCCACCAGACGTCGCCGTCGTCGGTCAGACCCACGTTCGTGAAGATGACGTTGGCCTTGATCGTGTCCATGGCGATGGGGTTCGTCTTGTAGGACGTGCCGGGAGCCACACCGAAGTAGCCGTTCTCGGGGTTGATGGCGTGGAAGGTGCCGTCTTCGTGCGGCCAAATCCAAGCGATATCGTCACCGATGATGCTGGTCTTCCAACCCTTCTCGCGGAAGGCGGGCGGAGGAACGAGCATGGCCAGGTTCGTCTTGCCGCAGGCGGACGGGAAGGCGCCCGTCACGTAGGACTTGCGGCCGTTCGGGTCGGTGATGCCGAGGATGAGCATGTGCTCAGCCATCCAGCCGTTGTTGCGGGCGATCGTCGTAGCGATGCGCAGAGCGAGGCACTTCTTGCCGAGCAGAGCGTTACCACCATAACCGGAGCCGTACGAGATGATCTCGCCGGTCTCGGGGAAGTGGCAGATGTACTTCTCCTCGTTGTTGCAGGGCCAAGTGACATCCTGCTGACCGGGCTCGAGCGGAGCGCCGACGGAGTGCAGGCAGGGCACGAAGTCGCCGTAGCCGTCACGCTTCGGGTTGCCGCCGCCCTGAGTCTCCTCCTCCAGACGCTTGAGAACCTTCTCGCCCATGATGGTCATGATGCGCATGTTGGTCACAACGTAAGCGGAGTCGGTGATCTCAATACCGATCTTGGCAAGGGGGGAGTCAAGCGGGCCCATGCAGAAAGGAATCACGTACATGGTACGGCCCTTCATGCAGCCATCGAGGAACTTGTTGAGGATGGCCTTCATCTCGGCCGGAGCCTTCCAGTTGTTGGTGGGGCCGGCGTCCTCCTGCTTCTCGGAGCAGATGAACGTGCGCTCCTCCACACGGGCAACATCGGAAGGAGTGGAACGAGCCAGGAAGCAGTTGGGGCGCTTCTCGGGATTCAGACGAATGTAGGTGCCCTTCTCAACCAGCATGTCACAAAGCTGGGTGTTCTCTTCCTCGGAACCGTCGCACCAGTAGACGGAATCGGGTTTGCAGAGCTGGCGGACTTGCTCCACCCACTCAGCAGCCTTCTTGTGAGTAGTACCAGTGATTTTCATGGTGCTCGTAGCTTAGCACGTTTTTTGCCGACTTGCAACTCAAAATTCTTCCTTTTTGCGTCGCGCGCGAATGATTTTGTCAGCGGCGCCTCCGCGGGCTTCGCGCGGCGCTTCTGCCCGGGTTATGCGGCGGCATTCACAAAATCGCTCGGCTCAGCGGGTTTGAGCCGAGAGCCGCGGCGCACTCACCCGCACAACAAACTTGCACATGCCGCGGCAGCGTGATACAATGGCTTGCGTCATGGTAGAGGAGATGCCACCGAACGAGGATATCATCTTCGTGCAGCAGAGCAACAAGGTGATCAATGCGAGCGGAAACCCCGAGAACGTCGCGCGCCACATGGTCTCGCGAGCCTCGGTCATTCTGTGGCTTCTGCTGGCTCTGGGCGGGTTGGATCTATGGCTGCTCGGCTTGCTCGGCTACCTTTGACGCCCCCGCGAAGACGGCGCGCCCCCGCGAAGGCGGCACCGCAGCCTCGCTCCCCGATTCCGCCCCGCGGAGCCGCTGCGCTCTCACCTCGGCGCACCGCGCCGCCCGCTGCGCCGCCCTGCTCTCACGGCTGCGCTGACTGCTGCCGTCGCGCCCGGGCTCGCGCCGCTCGGCCTTCGCCTTCCGAGCCCCTGCGGCCGCTGCCGCATTCGGCGCACAATCCTGCCGTGCGCCATTCTGCGGCCGTGTGCAGTCCGGCCGTGTACAATCCGGCCGTGTGCAGTCCTGTCGTGTGCAATCCGGCCGTGCCGCAGTCCTGCGCCGCAGCCCTGAGCCGCAGCTTTACGGCTGCTCGGCAGCTCCGCCTTTTTCTCGCCCGTCGGCTGCGCTTCCGCGGCGGAGGAAGGCCCGCAGAGCCTCCCAGAGCGAATGCTTCGCCGAGCCGCGGCTGTAGAGCTGAGCGTCGGCGGTGTCGTGAATGTAGGCCCGGCCGTACTCATCGCAGGAGCGGCCGTCAAAACAAATGTTGAGATCGGCGCCGTCGCAGTGCCGCCAGCGCCCTCCCATCTCCGGGATGAAGTCGCGCATCGACTGCGAGTTCTCCACATACGCGTTGCCCCACCAATCCAGCCCCTCGGGGCGCTCCTTGCTCACGCTCGCGTCGACGGGGTCGAGCGTGATGAGGCAAATGCGGCCGCGCGGAGCGCCCTGCCCGTCTGCGTTCGCGCGGCGGGCGTCGAGCAGCTTGCGGCAAATCATCAAGCCCGATGAACCGCCCATGCTGTGGCCGATGATGATGAGATCCGCCTGAGGGTTGAGCTTGGCGAAGCGCAGCAGGTCGTCGGTGATGAGCCTCAGCCCGGCCTCTCGGTCGAGTTTCTCATCGCCGTCCCAGTGGTAATAAGCCACGGGAGCGCCCGTTGTACGGCGCAAGCGCATGGCCTCGTGCGCGACAATGCCGCCGACCTCGTCCCCGAAGCCCCCGAGGCAGACGTATGCCGCCGCCGCCCGCAGCGCGGGCAGAGGCTCCTGCGCATAAGCGTCCTCCGTCTCGCGAAGCTTGATGATACGCGGCTTATCGGCAGACGGCGATTCATCGGCAGTCGGAGATTCATCGGCCGCCGGAGCAAGGCCGACGGCAAGCGCAGCGGCAGCGCTCGTGATGAGGCGTGCGAACATGGTAGAAGTCGGAGCGGAAGTCAGGGCGACGGGCGAAAACCGCGCCGAGGGCCGCAAGAGGCCATCGGCACGGTGTCCGCAGCGGGGCTGAGGGAAGCGTCCGATCAGTCCCTATCGTCGATGAGCCAGACCGGCAGCTCGCCCGAGGAGGCCGCATCCTGAGTCGATTCGACGCGCTCGATCAGGGTGACGGGACGCACGGGGTACTGGTTGGTCGGCTCTTTGACGTAATAGTGGTCGACCTTGAGGCGGACGGACTCGCCGGGTTTGAGCTCGCTGATGAGTTGGCGCACCGCGGCGTCCTGCCCGGGTTCGTCGGCCAGCATGTTGACGTAAATCGTGCTGCCCGGCTCGGATTTGGCATCGCCGTATTCGCCGAGACGCTCATAGTTCTCATTCTCCACGACGCGGAAGACGGCCAGCTTTTTGGCGTGGTCGCAGCGATCCGGGCAGAGAGCCGTGCGGTGCATGCAGGGGCGGTCAATGGTCTTCTCGTAGACGGCAACGACGGTGTTGGTTGCCAACAGCTCAGCGGGCTGGGGCAGTGCAGCGGCGTAAACCATCGGAGCAAAAAGTCCGGCAAGTGCGAAAGCAAATTTGTTGGTCATATATTTTTAAAAACGCAAGATTAGCGCAAAGTGTCACCCGAATAGCGATTTTTTTTGTTCTCAGCTCACTTTTTCGTGCTCGAGCTCGTCGGAAGAGCTCGGCGGAGCGGCGGATGCGGGGCTGCGGAAGCAGCAACCGACCGCGAAGGTGACCAAGGTGCCGATGGTGACGCGCCACGGGAAGGCGATGCCGGTGACCCAGCCGCCGTGTTTGCCGACCTCCAGCAGAATCACCACCGCAAAGCCCGCGAGCATGGCCAACACGTTGCCGAAGTCGCTGCCCCGCCCCTTCGTGAGCATGCCGAGCAGAAAGACGCCGAGCAGCGAGCCGTAGGTGTAGCCGAAGATGCCCAAGGCGATGGGGATGATGCGCACTGAGGGGTCTTTCACCGAGTACCAGGCCGTGGCGCAGCCCACGAGGATGAGCAACAGGGCGAAGGCCACGGTGAGCAGGCGCACGGCGCGCAGTTGCTGCTGCTCGGTGGCCTTCGGGCGAAAGACGTCGCGGTACCAGTCGCGCGTGGCCGTCGTGGCCAGTGCGTTGAGGGCCGTGCTCAGCGAACCCATGGCCGTTGCCAGCAGGGCGGCGACCAGAAGCCCTCTGATGCCGGCCGGCAGGTAGTGCACGATGAAGTAGGGGAAGATTTCGCTGCTCTTCTCGGGCAGGAAGAAGCCGGTCTTCGCATGGAAGGCGTAGAGCAGGATGCCGCAGGTGAGGAAGATGATGACGATGGGGATGTCCATGATGCCCGACACGACCACGGCGCGCGTCCCGGTCTGCCTATCCTTGGCCGCGAGCATGCGCTGCACCATGTCCTGATCGGTGCCGTGCGTGGCCATGGTCAGGAAGGTGGAGCCGAGGAAGGCCGTCCAGAGCGTGTATTCGCTGCCGAGGATGTTTTTCACGTCGGCGACAAAGCCTTGGCCGGTGATGCCGAGGTCGAAGACCTTCCACGGTTGCAGGTTGCCGACCTTGCAGGGATCGGCCGAGCGGTCGCCGACGCTCGCGCAGATGCTCTGCCAGGCGTCGAGCCAGCTGCCGTCGCCCTTGATGCCCAGCAGCAGGTAGACGATGGTCGTCAGTACGGCGATGACGAGGATGCTCGCCTGAAGCACGTCCGTCCACACCACGGCCTTGAGCCCTCCGAGCGTGGTGTAGATGGCCGTAGCGACGGTGATGAGGGTCAGCGCGACGAAGTAGATGATGATGGTCTCGGTCTCGCTCGCGCCCTCCTGCCCGGTGATGAAGGCGTAGGCGATCACCAGCAGGATGCCCGCGATGTAGAGGCGCGTTCCGCTCGCCAGCACGCGGCTGATCAGGAAGGTGACGCTGGCGCAGCGGCGGGTGGTGACGCCGAAGCGCTTCTGGAGATACTCGTAGATGGAGACGACGCGGTACCGGTAGTAGGGCCGCAAGAAGAGTTTGCCGACGATGATGCGCCCCAGCAGGGTGCCGATGCCCAGCTGCACGTAGGTGAAGTTGCGAAGGGCGTAGCCTTCGCCCGGCGTGCCGAGGAAGGTGGCCGCGCTGATTTCTGCGGCGATGATGGAGGCGAGAATCGCCCACCAAGGCATGCTTCTGTTGCCCAGGGCGTAGCTTTCCAATGAGTTCTGGCGCCGCCCGACGTAGAGGCCGATGGAGAAGATGGCGCAGAAGTAAGCGCAGATGATGAGGAGGTCGAGAGTCATGGAGAGGGGAGGAGTCAGCGAGGAGAGTCACCGAGGAGGCCGGGGTGCCTGCGCCCGCCGGAAGGCCGCACGGGAAGGCCGCATGCGGTCAAAGGAGCCGGGCGGGCCGAACGGGCAAAGGGGCCATAGGGTTCAAGCGAGCCGGGCGGGCAAAAGCGCTAAAACCGGCGGCGCCGCAAGGGGCGCCGCCGGCAGGAAGCTGTGCTTCATCAGCCCTGTTTGTGCTCGAGGGCGGCAGCGACCAGCCCCTTGAAGAGCGGATGCGGACTGTTCGGGCGGCTCTGGAACTCGGGATGGTACTGGCAGGCGATGAAGAAGGGGTGGCTGGGCAGCTCCACGACCTCGACGAGCCCGTGCTCGTCGTTGGTCGCCGAGATGACGAGTCCGGCCTTCTCGCAGGCTTCGCGGTAGTCGGCGTTGAACTCGTAGCGATGGCGGTGGCGCTCGGAGATGGTCTCTTTGCCCTCGTAGAGGCGGCTGCAGAGAGTGCCGGGCACGATGTGGGCGGGGTAGGCGCCGAGGCGCATGGTGGCACCCATGTTTTCGATGTGCTTCTGCTCCTCCTGCAGGCAGATGACGGGAGCCGGCGTCTCGCGATCAAACTCCGTGGAGTTAGCTCCGGCCAGCCCGAGCACGTTGCGGGCGAACTCGATGACGGCCACCTGCATACCCAGACAAATGCCGAGGAAGGGGATGCCCTTTTCGCGGGCGTAGTGGGCGGCGCGAATCTTGCCCTCGATGCCGCGGTCGCCGAAACCGCCCGGCACGAGGATGCCGTGCACCTCGCCGAGCATCTCGTCGCAATCGCCCTTTTCAAGAGCCTCGGCATCGACGCGCAGAATCTCGACGCGGCAGTCGTTGGCCGCTCCGGCGTGGGTGAAGCTCTCGTAGATGGACTTGTAGGCGTCCTGCAGCGAGATGTATTTGCCGACCACGGCGATGCGGACGCTGTGCGAGGGGTGAATGACGCGGCCGACGAACTTCTGCCAGTCGTCCATCTTGGGCTTCGGCACCGTGATGCCCAGCACTTCGGTGACGATGCGATCGACGCGGTCGCGGCCGAGGTCGATGGGGCATTCGTAGATCGAGTGCTTCACGTCGCAGAAGGCCACGACGTTGCGCGGGGGAACGTTGCAGAACATGCCGATCTTCTTCTTCTCGCCCTCGGTGAGGTTGTCCATCTCCGTGCGGCAGACGATGATGTCGGGCTGAATGCCGATCTCGCGCAGCTTAGCCACGCTCTGCTGCGTCGGCTTCGTCTTGGTCTCGCCCGCGGCCTTGATGTAGGGCAGCAGGGTGACGTGGATGAAGCAGCAGTTGTTGCGCCCGACTTCGAGGGCGAACTGGCGCAGGGCCTCCAAGAAGAGGTAGCCCTCGATGTCGCCCACCGTGCCGCCGATTTCGGTGATGATGACGTCGCACTCTTTGTTCGCCTCGGTGAGGTCGTAGAGGCGCTGCTTGATTTCATCGGTGACGTGCGGGATGTATTGCACGGTCTTGCCGAGGTAATCACCGCGTCGCTCTTTCTCCAGCACGTGCTCGAACACCTTGCCGCTCGTCAGATTATTGAGCCGCGAAAGCTGGCAGTGCACGAAGCGCTCATAGTGACCCAAGTCGAGGTCCGTCTCGGCGCCGTCGTTGAGCACATACACCTCACCGTGCTGGTAGGGGCTCATCGTGCCGGGGTCAATGTTCAGGTAGGGGTCGAACTTCTGCATGGTCACCTCGAGACCGCAGTGCTCCAGAAGGGTGCCGATCGATGCCGCTGCCAGGCCTTTGCCCAGCGAGGACACCACGCCGCCTGTGACGAAAATGTACTTCATGTTCCGGGTGTGTGGATGATGTTCCGTTGCCCTCAGCCTAGCAGAAATCAGGCAGCGCGTCCAGCCTAACCCATCGCGCCGCTGCAGCGCGGCGCTCCGCTGCAGCGCTCTTTTTATTCTTGCGCCTTCATCATAAATCGTTTGTTTTTACGCTTGCCGCGCGGCGATCTCATGCTATAATTTCTTAACCTCCTTAAAAAAATCATCCCTCTTCCGCCTCATCCCCGTGTCTGACAGCATCGGCAGAAACAGCATCGGCAAAGTGCGCGCCGCCCTGCGCGAGCGCGGCGAGGCGACGCGCCCGCAGCTGGCGGCGGCCACGGGTCTGAGCGCCGTCAGCGTGGGGCGCGCCGTGCAACAGCTCTGCGCGAGCGGAGAAGCCGAGTTGCGGGGCGAGGCCGGCGCCGGGCGCGGGCGTCCGGCGGAGCTCTACCGCTTCAAGGCCGAGAGCCGCATCGCCGCTCTCTTCAAAGCCGAGCGCACGGGCAATCTCTGCACGGGGCAACTCGAACTGCTCGACTGCTGCGGGCAGGTGAAGCGACGCGAGGAAGCGCGTTTTGCGCTGCTGCACGCGCAGAGCCTCGACGATCTGCTCGATGAGCTCTGCGAAGGTCGCAGGCTCTCCGCCATCACCCTGTCCCTGCCCTCGGATCTCACCCCCTCGCGACTCGCGGCGCACCTGCGCGGCCGCTTCGGCTGCCCCGTCAGGCGCATCAGTCGCGCCATGGCTCTGGCGGATGAAACGGAGGGAAGCCTCACGCTGTACCTGCCGCCGGGCGAAGCTCCCGAAGCCTGTCTGAGGCGCGGCGGCCGCCTTCAACCCTGCGGGCGTTTGCAGCTGCTGCCCCTGCCGGCCGACTGGGCGAGCTTGAATCCCGACGACCACACGCTGCTCGAAGAAATGGTGGCTCGCCTGCTGCTCATCACCGTCTGCACCCTCGCCCCCGAGCGCCTCACAGCCTACGCCCCCTTCTGGACGGAGAGGCTCATGAACCGCATCCGCTACAACTTCAGCACCAAAATGCGCGGTTACCCGGCGCCGAAGCTCGCCTTCCGCCCCCTCCGCACGCGACAAGTCGACGAGGGACTGCGCAGGCTCAGCCTCGCCGACTGAAAGTCGCGGCCCGGCGGCACGCCAACGCCCCCGTCTCAGCTCGCCGCAGCGGTCGACTCGGCAGGGCTCGGCTCGGCGGGCGCAGGGCTCGACTCGGCGACGTCTGCGGCATCCGCTGCGGGCACATCCCCCTCCGCAGCCGGGGCAGCACCTGCCTCGGGCTCAGGGAGAGCATCGCTCGCGCCCTCGGCAGGCTCGGCGGGCTGCTCAGCGGGAGCCTTGAGCCCGGGAGCGGGCACATCGGGCTTCTCACCCTCATAGGGGCGAACCTGCGGGTTGCAGAGATCGAGCTCGGGGTTGTAAAACTTCGTCTCAATGCCGAAAAGCCCGAGGATGGTATGGAAAACGTGCTCCTGAGCCACCGTCATCTGCGTGTGGGACTGCAACTGCCGGATTGCCTCGGCAAAATGCGGGTGAAGCGCCTCCAGCTCGGGCGAGGTGATCACGAACATCCCCACGCGGCAGCCCGTCGTCTTGAGGTAGCTCATCTTGCTGTTTCCCAAACCGCCGCGGCCCCAAATACCGTCCTGCCCCAGATACTCGCCGTGATCACTCACGTACAGATACACAAAGGGGCGCCCCTTGAGCAACTCACAAACGCGCCGCCAGTACTCATCCGTGTAGTGAATCGTGCTGTCGTAGGCGTTGCGAATCTCGTCGGCGTGAGCCTCGGGATTCTGAAAGTCGGCGTTGGCCGGGGCAAAGGGCGGGTTGTCGTGGTCAAAGTGGCTGAAGGGCGTGTGGCTGCCTTCATTGTTGACAAAAAAGGCCAGATTCTCGCCCGGGTGCTCATCCAGCACTCTCTTGATCTGGGGAACCGCCTCCCACGGAGAACCCGGTGCGTTGAAACGCTCCGTCGAGATGCGCGTCAGGATGCGCACCACGCGATCGTACTTCAGCTGCTGACCGCAGCGCTGCCCGAAGAAAGAGAAAACCTCAAAGCCGTGCTTGTGCAGCAAATCGAGCACCGAGCCCGTCGTCGGCTGCATTCCCGGCGTCGCATCGTGAATACCGCGGCGAGCGTCCGTCAGCAGCACAATCTGCGCCTGACAGGTATCGGCGACACAGGAAATGCAGTCCGGGAAATTGATCACGCGCGGCTGGCGGCGCAGCCACGGCGTTGTATCGCGGCCGTAGCCGTTGATGCTCATGGCATCGGCCCGAACGCTCTCCCCGATGTGAAGCACGAAGACAATGCCCGAATCCGGATGCACGAACTCGCAGCTCGACGGCTCGTCCGCAGGAGAGGTGAGCCCCTCAGCCAGCGACACCACGGCGATGTTGTGCTCGATGGCCTCTTGGTACGAGTCGCAGAGATAGACCACCTCGCAGAAAGGCCACAGGTGTTGCTCGGCACTCTGATGGTGGGGAGGCAGCGCGACCTCGCAAACTTGCGCCAGCGTGCAGGAAAGAGTGCCGAAGCACAGCAGGCTGAGGCGGCTCTGCCCGCGCATCGTGCGGCAGAGCCACCGCACGAGCACAACCACAAGGGCGAGCGCGAGACAGGCCAGAATGACGTTGACCGGATTCACATAGGCCATGATTTCCTCCGGTGACGCCTCCAAGGACTCCGCCAACACAAGAGAATTGAAGCGCGTGCCGTACTGAAAGAAGGCGACAATCTGCGCCATCTCAACAAAGACGAACGGCACCCAGAACACCGCACTCAGGCGCCCGAGCAGCGCCCACAACAGGCAGATCGCCCCCATCCCCATCAGCAGCGCTACACCCGGGGCAAGAGGCGACGCGCAGAACATCGGGTTGCCCACCAAGTTGAACACCAAGGTGATGAGCAAAAGGCGCCACAGGAACCCCTGCGGCGGCATGTAGCGCCCGCGCAGCAGCAGGGCCGAAAGGGCAGTCAGCACAGCCGCCGCCGGAGCTATCCAGAACCACCACCCGACCTCAAAGGCAAAGGGAAGTTCCCAGAGCAGCAAGCCGACGACGACGTGCAGAAGGGTGAAAACCACCAGCACCGCGGCAAAAGAGCAGCGATTTCTGAGCAGCGCCCCAAATTCTCTCATGGCTTTCACCTCGCGGAAGAGAAATTGTCAGTCCTGATGATTCCGGCAGCGGCACTCGTGACCTTCGCCGTGGCCGCCGCGGCACTCATGGCCCTCACCGTGGCCGCCGCAGCACTCGTG
>DXFQ01000012.1 GCA_019114365.1 Candidatus Parakkermansia intestinigallinarum
GAGCCGGTCTGCTTCACCGCGGCGGCCGTGTTTGCGGATGCCGCACAGGCTGAACACTTTTTCTCGCCCGAGAATGTTGAGCGCGTGAAGCGCGCGCGAGCCGAGGGCTGCGGAGCGGCGCTGATGCTCACGGGGATTTACCGTCCGGCCGACGGACGCATTCAGGCTCTGGATTTTGCGCTGGGTGATGTGCTGGCGGCCGAGCCCGCGGCACCCGCGCCTTCGCTCGATGAACGGCTGTTGGCGGCTGCTCGTGCGGGGGACGCCGCCAGCGCTCGGCGCTTGCTGGCGAGCGGGGCCAAGGTGAATGCCTGCGACCGCCTGCTGCGCGAGACGCCGCTGCACCTCGCCGCCGGCGGCGGGCATGCGGAGCTCGTGCGCCTCTTGCTGGAGGCAGGCGCGGATGTTCGGGCGAAGGATGCCTGCGGCGGGACGCCGCTGCACTGGGCAGCGGCCTGCGGCTCGGTGTGCGTGGATGAGCCCGACAGCGATGAGGCGCGTGCCGCCGCGGCCCGAGCTGCCGCTGCGAGCGATGCCGCAGCCGTGGCGCAGCGCGTGGAGGCGCTGCGCCTGCTGCTGGAGGCCGGGGCGGATGTGAACGCCGCGGATCGCTCGGGCATAACGCCGCTTCAACGTGCGGCAGCGGTGGGCTATGCCGACGTGCTGCGCGAGCTCCTTGCTCAGGGAGCCGATGTGAACGCCCGAAGGCAGCAGAACCCCGCGGCGCTCTCCTCCGGGCCGAAGTCAGCCCTCGAGGCAGCGCGGCGCTTCGGGCGCAGCGACAGCGAGCGGATTTTGAAGGAGGCCGGTGCCGAGGAGCCCTGAGCCGGAGTGCGGTCGGCCGCGAAGGCTTGAAAGGAGGTCGCGGAGGTTCGATAAGAGACCGCGAAGTCTCGAAAATCGGCGCCGATGGCGTCTGCCTGCGCCGATTCCGGGACTCAGAGGGCGTAGGGGTCCCACTCGTCGCCTCGCGTCATGTTCTCGAAGAGCTTGCGAGCCTGCGGTCCCAATTCCGGCAGGCACATGAGCAGGCAGTCTTCGGCCTTCGCGGGATCTCCTTTCTGACCGGGCAGACCCTTGGCGTAGATGCAGGCGAGGTGGATATAGGCTTCGGGGTAGTTCAGCGCAGCGGCTTGGTAGCAGTAGCTCTCAACCTCGCTGAGGCTTTGTTCGGCTCCGAGGCCCTTGTAGCAGGCGTAGGCCTTCAGGATGAGCCCCAAGGGATGCCCCGCCTTGACGTATTCGTCAAAGATTTTGTGGGCGCCCTCGATGTCTTGTTTCGTACCGGTCCCTGTCAGCATGCAGCAGGCGCGCTGGAGGATGATCGGCGGGAAGCCGTGGCGGCAGCCGTATTCGAGAAGCTTGTAGCCGTGCTCGTCATTTTTCTCAAAGCCGAACCTGCCCTTCAGGTAGCAGTTGGCCAGCAGGAGCATCGATTCCCCATGCCCGCTCATGGCGTTGAGCCTCAGTAAATCGGCGCCGTCTTTCTCATTGCGTTTGAAGCCGAGTGCCTGTATTTCGGGCGTATCTTCGGGGCTGAGGAGGAAGTTGATTTTGAGGTGCAACGCATCGCGGTTGCCGAGCTTGCAGGCGCTGTCCAAGAGGGGAGCGCCGCCTTTGATGCCTTGCGCGATGAACATGTTGCTGAGTTCAACCAAGGCAAGGTCGCTGCCGAGGTCGGCGGCTTTGCCGTACCACTCGATGCGCTCTTTGGATGTGGCGGCGTAGGCGCCCAGAGCAAAGGCCACGAGGTGGTTGCCGCGCTCGATTTCGGATTTGACTTCGGGGCGCTGCGCGTCCGCGCTGCTCCTCAGGCGCCCGGTGGCGACCAGCCACTGGAAGCGGACGCGGAAGTCGTCGTCAGCGGCGGCCTTGGTCAGGTAGCGCACGGATTCTTTTTCGTCTTTTTGGACGCCGCGTCCCCGTGCAAGGCAGACGGAGACGCTGATGATGGCGGGCGCGTATCCCTTGTCGGCCGCCTGTCGCATGATCTTGTAGGCTCGGGCGGTTTCCTCTTTGTCCTTGGAGCCTGAGAGCGTGATGCTGGCGAGGAAATACGCGGCGGCGGGGTTGCCGGCGTCGGCGGCCTTCCTCATCCAACTCTCCGCGGCAAGTTCGTCGCCCGTTGTTGCGAGAATGATGTTGATGGCGGGGAAGAAGTTGATCTCATTGTTTTTCGTGATTTCCTCGAGCACTGAGACGAACTGCTTGTATTGCTCGGGGTGGGCGTCGGGCGATGGATCACAGGTGCCGAAGGGCGGAAAGGCTTGTTGCGCCTTGAGAGCATGTTGTTTGGCTTTCTCAGGGGTGGCGACGCCGACAATGGGCTTCACGGCGGGGAGCCCGGCCGTGGCGGGTGCCGCTTTCCCCGATTCGGGCACAATCAGCTTGTCCGCTTGGTCAGACGGTGAGGCTTCGGCCGTCGCGGCCTGCGGCGACGGGGCAGACGAGGCAGACGAGGCTGCGGCGGCTTCGGGCAGGGCGACAAGCGAGCTCGCCAGCAGGGCGGTGATACTCAAGGTGCGGGAGTGGATCGGTGCGATCATGGTCGGATAACGCGTGCAGTATACACAGCGCCGCTGCCGCTGGCAAGGATTATTAGCGGCAACACCCCGCACGCGGCGAAATTGACACGCAGGGGCTTTTTTGAGCACCGACGGAAGCGGAAAGCCGCGTTTTGATCAAAAGTGCGTGACATTTCGCCGCTTTGTGCTTTAATGGTGCGTATGCAATATACGACCTACACGCTCTATCCCATCGGTGCTCTCAGCGCTCGCTCCGCCGCTCAACCTCGCGAGGGTGTCCTGCTTCGCGGCGACAACGGCGGCTATGCATGCCTGCAGTGCTGGCCCGAGCTCGGCGACAGCCCCTTGGAGTACGAGCTGGATGCCCTCCGCGACGGATCTCCCTTGCGTCTCGGCGCCCGTGCCCTTCAATGCATTGAGCTCGACGGTGAGGCGCGCAGCCGCGGGGTGAGTCTCTTTGACGGGCTGACGGTGCCCAAGAGCCATGCGACACTGACGGTGAGCGCAACGCCTTCGCAGGTTTACAATCTGCATCAGCGCGGCTTCCGCGTGGGCAAAATCAAGGTCATTCCGAAGCTCGACGCAACGGTCGAGCGCTTGGTGAATCTTGCGTCGATGGTGCCGGATTGGAAGTGGCGCATTGATTTCAACTGCACGCTCACGCCCGCCGAGGCGCTTCAGTTCTGGGAGATGCTGCCCGATGCCATGAAGCAGCGCATCGACTTTGTTGAAGACCCCTGCTACTACAGCGTTGAGTCTTGGCAGAGTCTGCAGGATGCGGGCATGCCGCTGGGTTACGACTTGCCCGTTCCCGGCGAGGTGCGCATCCCGCGCTGCACCAGCAAGCCCATGATGCGCCTGGTCAAGCCGGCGCGCCACCACAGCACGAGCGGCCTGCCCGTGTTTACATCGAACATGGATCACCCCCTCGGGCAGTGCTGGGCGGCGTACAATGCCGCGA
This sequence comes from Candidatus Parakkermansia intestinigallinarum, assembly GCA_019114365.1. Taxonomy (GTDB): domain Bacteria; phylum Verrucomicrobiota; class Verrucomicrobiia; order Verrucomicrobiales; family Akkermansiaceae; genus Akkermansia; species Akkermansia intestinigallinarum. The sequence goes on from DXFQ01000012.1 coordinate 3,487, forward strand.
AATTCTACACCGGCAAGCCCGAGGCCGAAGTGCCCCTTTGCGGTTTGGTGACGCACCACGTCTATCGCCCCAATGCGTTCTCGGAGCGCATGGGCATGGACATTACGCCGAACTTCCCGCTGCCCGGCGGTACGGGGCTCGGCTTTGATGATCTGCTGGAGGCTCTGCCTTGGAAGACGCTGTGAGTGCAAGGGCAGGGGCGGCGCCGACGGCGCCCTCCTTTCCTCGCTGCTCCGAAGACCCTTACTGACAAAAAGCCCCGCGCGACTCGCAGTCGCGCGGGGCTTTTGCTTGCCCGCTGCCCCGCAGCCCTGTCGGCAGCGGGGTGGCGTTGAGCCCGGCTTCGGGCGGCAAGCCTGCGTCAGACGCTTTCTTCCCCTTCGATGAGGGTGAGAATCTGGAAGGGGCGCAGGCGGAAGACGCGTATGCTGTGCCGAGCGGCGAGAGTTTCGGAATCGGCCTCTCCAAAGGCGGACGGCGAGGGGCTCTCGGGCTCGACGGCGTAGGCCTCGGGCTGCTCGGGGCGGATATCCTCCAGCAGGTTGGCCGTCTCGAGCCCCGGGGCGTTCAGCGGCCCCAACAGCACGCATTCGCTCTCGCACCCGCAGCTTTCGACGAGGCGCAACACGCACTTCTCCGAGAGCTCGGCCCGCTTGAGCACCTCGAGCTTCACCGTGCTGCCCGGCAGCAGGCGGTAGGGGGCGGGGTGCTCGCTCAGACAGGCCGCGCCCGGCAGCACGACGGGAGCGCGGTTCAGCCCGTCCGCGGCGTCACTCACCAGCGTGTTATCCGTCGGGGTGCCGCTGTGGGGCAGCAGGCTGTAGGTGAAGCGGTGCAGCCCCTCTTCGTGGCGATAGTCGGGGTAGAGCGCCGAGCGCAGCAGCGTGAGCTCCAGCGCGTCGCGGCGCAGTTTGGAGCCGTACTTGCAGTCGTTGAGCAGGGCGAGGCCGTAGCCCCTCTCGCTCAGGTCGATGTAGCGCTGGCAGGGAACCTCGAACTTGGCCATATCCCAGCTCGTGTTGTTGTGCAGCGGGCGCTCAACGTGGCCGTACTGGATTTCGTAACAGCCGCGCGGGTTGGGCAGCGAGACGGGGAACTCGACGCGCAGGACGCGGCGCTGTTCGTGCCAGTCGACCTCCGTCTCAAAGTCGAGGCGCTTCGCGTTGCTCGGCAGAACGAGCTTCTGGCGGATGGTCGACGCCCCGATGTGCGCCGTCACCGGCAGCAGGCAGCCGGCCTCCGTCTCCAGCAGCTCGCCGACCTCGACGGCGTGCGGGCGGCGGGGCTTGCCTTCGCTGCGGTACCACTGGTCGATGTCCCAGCCCTCGTAGTTGTTCGGGCGATCGACGTAGAGCAGCAGGTCATTGCCCCCCTGTTTGAAGCGCAGCGTCTGCCCGGTCTCAAAGTCGCGCAGGCAGAGCAGGCGTGCCGTGTCCGGCGACAGACCGTAGGCCACGCGCTCATTGGCCATCCAAAGCAGTCCGGGGAACTCTTCGGCCAGAGCTTCTCGCTGCGCCCTTGCGCATGCGCCTCCGCACGCGACGGACGCGCCGCACGCGCCGGGAGACTCCGCCTCGGGCACGGCCTCCTCCGCCGCTCCCGTCTGCTCGTGCAGCGTCAAGCTGCCCTGCGCGGGAATACTCACCAGAGCGCGGCAGCTGCCGTCCGGCTCCTTGAGCAGGGGGACGGTCGCGCCGGAGGCGTCGGTATAGCGCTGCCCGCGGCAGCTCTCGGGCAGGCGCATCAGCCCCTGCCACGCAGAAGGCAGGGTATTGATGAGCGTCAGCGCACCCGCCTCCTCGCGGCAGAGTTCGCGAGCCAGCGCCTGCGTCAGTTCGGCGCAGGCGCGCAGCGCTTCGCCATGCTCGCGCTCGGTGACGCGGTAGGTCTCTTCGATGGAGGAGCCCGGGATGATGTCGTGGAACTGGTTGAGCAGCAGAACACGCCAGAGACGCTCCAGCTCGGTTCTCGGGTAGCGATCCGGCGGCAGGCAGGCGGCGATCCATTCGAGCTGCACGAGGGCCTGCTCCAGCAGGCGGTTGTTGCGCTTCGTGCGAGCCTGATTCGTCAGCGTCCCGCGGTGCATCTCGAGGTAGAGTTCACCGTCCCAGATCGGCAGGCGGTCGCGGTAGGATTCCAGCTTGCGGAAAAAGTCGCGGGCGGAGCCGAAGTGCGACTTGGGGCAGCCCTCGAGGTTGCGCACGCGGAGCTCGCGTTCGAGGTGACCTTCGGCGGGGCCGCCGCCGCCGTCACCCAGCCCGATGAGCGAGGCGAAAATCGGTGCGACGTCGGCCTGGGCATAATTGTCCTGTCCGTGTGTGCGGCGCTTCGGATCAGCCTCGGAGGAGTACGTGTCCTCCGGCGGAAAATGCGTCAGCACGCTGCTGCCGTCGATTCCCTTCCAAATGAAGCTGTGATGCGGGAACTTGTTGTATTGGCTCCACGAGAGCTTCTGCGTCAGGAAGCAGGTGCAGCCGCTCAGGCGGATGATTTGGGGCAGGGCGGCTGAATAGCCGAAGACATCCGGCAGCCAAAGCTGGTCGGTTCTCCTGCCGAAGTGCTTGAGGTAGAAGCCCTGTCCGTGCAGAAACTGCCGCACCATCGACTCGCCCGAGATGATATTGCAGTCCGCCTCCACCCACATGCCGCCCTGAAGCTCCCAGCTGCCGTCGGCCACGGCCTGCTTCACCCGCTCAAAGAGCTCCGGCGACCTCTGCCGCACAAACTCGTAGAGCTGCGGCTGCGAGGCGCCGAACACGTAGCCCGGGTAGCGGCGAATCATCTCCAGCTGGCTGGCGAACGTGCGCACCGCTTTGCGGGCACCCTCGTGCACCGTCCAGAGCCAAGCCACATCGAGGTGCGCGTGCCCGACGGTGAAAACCTGCAGCGCCGACGAGACGGCGGGGCGCTTGAGCTCGGGAGCCAGCACGCGGCGAGCCGCCGCTGCATTGGCCGGGTCATCGCCGTAGGCATCGGCGGCGGCGTTGAGTGCCGTGAGAAGCTGCCGCCGGCGGTACGAGCCCTCGGGCTGGCAGCGGCAGAGCTGGTACAGAACCTCGTAATCGTAATAGAGCAGCCAAGCGTCGCGGTTGAGGATGCCGAGGCGCATGAGCTTTGCCGTCGCCTCAAAATCGCCGCCGATACCCTTGTCCGTGCGGTGCGGATCCGTCGTCAGATTCACGCCGAAGAGGGAACTGCCGGTGCACTCCGCGAAAAATTCGAGGCGGCGGCCCTCGCGGCGCATCCACTCCTGCGGGAAGAAGAGATCCTTCTGGTAGGTCTCATTGAAAACCGAACATCCCGTCACGGCATACCACGGCCGGAGGCGGTCGTCGTAGATGAGGCATTCACCGCTGAGGTTAAGGGCAAAGACGAGGTCTTCGTGCTCCCAGCCTTCCGGAATGACGACGGAGGCTCGCAGCCAAGCATTCTCCCACGGCCCGCCCCAGCGCTCTCCTTCGTGCAGGGGGCGAAACTCCTCGCTCCGAGCATCTTCAGGTCGCAGATCCCGAGATCCGACGTTGACAAACTCGACTTCCAGCGGTATGTCGGAGCGGAACCGATCTTTCAGGACTCGCCCGAGAAAGAGCTCGCAGCGTCGCAATCGCAGTAAAAATTCTTCCTTAAACATAAATCATCCTCAAATTATCATGCGGCGCCGGGCCCCGCAAGTCAAATGTGAGGTTGACAGAACGGGAGAGCGTCGTTATGCTATTTGCATGATGCAAGCAGTCGATCTGTCCGGAACCTGGAAGCTGAGAGGCGGTGGCGTTGAAATCCCGGTGCGTGTGCCGGGCGATCAATACAGTGCGTTGGCGGAAGCCGGAGTGATTCCGGATCCCTACATCGGGCTCAACGAACAGACCGTCCAAGTCTGGCGCGAGTACGACTGGAGCTTCTCTCGCGACTTTGAGCTGCCCGACGAGCTGCTCGACTGCACCGAGGTCTTTCTGAGGATGGACCGCATCGACACGGTCGCCGCCATCGTGCTCAACGGCGAACTGATCGCTCGGTGCAGCAACATGTTTCGCTCGCAGTGCCTGCCCGTGCGCTCGCACCTGCACGCCGGACTCAACCGCTTGGAAGTGATCTTCTCCCCCGCCCATCGCGAAGCCGCCGCCCGCGCCGAGGCCGCCGCCCGCGAGCTCGGTATGGATCTTGCCGCGCCGGTGTCGGACAACAACCGCCTGCCCAACATGAACATGCTGCGCAAGGTGCAGTGCCACGCCGGTTGGGACTGGGGCCCCTGCCTGATGGTCTGCGGCCTCTGCGGACGCGTCGAGCTGCAGGGCGTCCGCGCCGCCCGCCTCGTGAGCGCCTGCACCGAGAGCCATCCGGAAGATTCGAGCGATCTCACCGCCCCTTGGCGCATCAACGTCCACGTCCGCCTCGAACGCGTCGGCCGCGAGCCGCAGCCCCTCTGCCTCTGTGCCGAGCTCGTCGGCGAAGAGAGCGTGTCGGTCGACCTGGCCGCCGGGAGCAGCGAGGCGGATCTGGTTTTGCACGTCGCCAAGCCGAAGCTCTGGTATCCGGCGGGGCAGGGCGAGCAAGCCCTCTATGAGCTCCGTGTTCGCCTCTACCCGGTTGCATCCGCCGACCTCCCCTCGTATTTGTCCGGCGGCGGGAGCTGCGATGATGAGCTGCAGCGCAGCTTGGGCCTTCGCAAACTCGAGGTCATTCGGTGCAAGGACGACATCGGCGAAAGTTTCGCCGTGTCCGTCAACGACCGCAAGATCTTCTGCAAAGGAGCCAACTGGATTCCGTGCGACGCCCTGCCGGAGCGGCAGAAACCCGAGGTGTACGAACGCCTGCTGCGCGATGCCCGAGCCGCCAACATGAACATGCTGCGCGTCTGGGGCGGCGGGCAGTGGGAGCAGGACTGCTTCTACGAGCTCTGCGACCGCCTCGGCCTTCTCCTCTGGCACGACTGCATGTTTGCCTGCATGCACTACCCCGCCACCGAGAGCTTTCTGGCGGACATCAGCGCCGAGATTCGCGAGCAGATTCTGCGCCTGCGCGACCACCCCTGCATCGCCCTCTGGTGCGGCGACAACGAGTGCGCCGGCTCCTGCGCCGGAGGAGAAGTGCCGGCCGAAGAAGCAAAAATGCAAAACTACCTGCGCTTCAACGCCTGCGTGGGCGAGGCCGTGCGCTCGGCAGACCCCACCCGCCTCTTCTGGCCCAGCTCGCCCTGCAACGGCGAGGGCAGCCTCGTCGGCTCCTGGCATGACGACACCACGGGCGACATGCACTACTGGGCCGTCTGGCACGGCAGCAAACCCTTTGAATCGTACCTCGACGTGCGTCCGCGCTTCTGCAGCGAGTTCGGATTCCAGTCCTTCCCCTCGCTCTGCACCGTCAACCGCTACACCGAAGGGCGGGAGCACGACGTCGAGGCGCCCGTCATGACGCTGCACCAGAAACAGACCGGGGGCAACAAGCGCATCACGCGCATGTTTGAGCACTACTTTCACCACCCGCGCAGCTTCGAGGACTTCCTCTACCTCAGCCAAGTGCAGCAGGCCTTGGCCATTCGCACGGCCGTCGAGTACTGGCGCCACAGCAAGCCCGTCTGCATGGGCACACTCTACTGGCAGCTCAACGACAACTGGCCCGTGGCCTCGTGGTCATCCGTTGACTACTACGGGCAGTGGAAACAGCTCCACTATCACGCCGCGCGCTTTTACGCCCCCGTTGCCGTCGCGGCGCGCAAGATCGGCGATGAAGTCGCCCTGAGCGTCGTCAGCGACCTCCCCGTGCCCTGCCGGGGCAATCTGCGCGTGCGCTGGATGACCTTCGAGGGCGGCGTGCTTTCTCGCTGGCTCTTCGTGGTGAAACTCGCCGCGAACGCCCCGGCCGAAGTCGTCGGACGCGTCGCCGTGGGGCACCTGAACCCCGAGAGCGGCTTCCTCGTCATCGAGCTTGACGTCGACGACTGGCAGGGCCGCCACCACGCGCAGCGCAGCACCTGCCTGCTGCGGGCGCCTCGGAACTGCCGCTTGGCGCAGGCTGAGGTGAAACTCAGCGTCGAGGGCGATGACGTGCTGCTGAGCACGGACAAGCCCGTATTCTACCTCACGGTCGAAGCTCCCGATCGCCCCCTGCTGCTCAGCGACAACTCCGTCACCCTGCTGCCTTATGAGCAACTGCGCTTGCGCATCCTGCGCGGCGGCCCGCTCACCGCGGATCAGCTCCGTTGCCGCCACCTGAGACAGACCTATCGCTGATGCCGCTCGCCGGGTTCGGCACGCCCCCGCGGGCGGAAGCCTCGCCCTCCGGCCTGCTCGCCGCCGCCTCGTCGGCAGCGTCCGGCTCCCCCAAGGAGAGCGTCAAACTCGCCGTCCGCAGCGCTTCCCCTCCGATTCCTCAAGCGCAAACGCCCCCCAAGCTCTTTTCGTCCACACGCTCTTTTCGTCCACACGCTCTTTTCGTCCACACGCTCTCTGCCCCATGTCCCTGCTCGATTGGATCCTGCTAGCCGTACCCATGATCGTCGTCATCGTTTGCGCCCTGCGCGCGCAGCGATACCAACGCGGCGTCGCCGACTTCCTGAGTGCCGGACGCGTCGGCGGGCGCTACGTCATGTCCGTCGCCTCGGAAATGGCCGGCATGGGGCTCATCACCGTCGTTGCCGCCACCGAAGCCTACTACCGCTCCGGCATGAGCTACGCCTTCTGGGAGATGCTCTACCTGCCCGTCGGCTTCGTGCTAGGCCTCACCGGCTTCTGCACCTACCGCTTCCGCGAGACCCGCGCCATGACCATGGGTCAGTTCTTCGAGATGCGCTTCAGCCGCTCCTTCCGCATCACCGCCGCCGTCATCCAGTCGCTCTCCGGCATCATCAACTACGCCATCTTCCCGGCCGTCGGAGCCCGCTTCCTCATCTACTACCTCGACCTGCCCACGCAGATCGAACTGGCGGGCTGGCTGTTGCCCACCTTCCAGCTCGTCATGGCCGCCTTCCTCAGCCTAGCTCTGCTCATCGTCCTGCTGGGCGGGCAGGTGACCGTGCTGGTCACCGACTGCGTGCAGGGGCTCTTCAGCTACCCGATGTATCTGCTGATTCTCGGCTTCATCCTCTGGAAGTTCGACTGGAGCGGGCAAGTCATGCCCGTGCTCGGAGCCGAGGATCCCGGCCGCAGCCTGCTCAACCCCTTTGAAATCGAAAACCTGCGCGACTTCAACGCCTTCTACGTCTTCGTCGGCATCACGGGCATGTTCCTCGGCCGCCTCTCCTGGGGCGGCACCCAAGGCTTCAACAGCTCGGCCCGCAGCGCCCATGAAGCACGCATGGGCAACCTGCTGGGCACTTGGCGCGCGCAATTTTACAAGTGGATGAGCGTCATCCTCGCCGTGGCCGCCATCGTCTACCTCAACAGCCGCGACTACGCCGACGAAGCTCGGGAAGTCCGGGCAGAACTCGCCAACCGCGTCGCGGAAGACGTCGCGCCCGACCACGCAGCCCACCTGCGCGAACAATTTGCCGCCATCGAGCCCCGCAGCACCTTCTCGCCTCGGTACGACAACCACGACGCCTGGCGCGCCGAGAACGAAGACCCCTTCCTGCGAACCGCCAAACAGACCCTCTCCGTCCCCGTCGCCGGCTCGGACGGCTCAACCAACGACGCCCTCCTCACCGACGAAGGCCGCAGCTTCAGCACCATCTACAGCCAGATGACCGTCTCCGTCGCCCTCAAGCACATGCTGCCCACCGGGCTCATCGGCATCTTCTGCGCCCTGATGATTTTCCTGCTCGTCTCGACAGACACCTCCTACCTGCACTCCTGGGGCAGCATCCTCGTGCAGGACTTCGTGCTGCCGCTCTGCCGAAAACCGCTCACCCCCAAGCAGCAGCTGCGTGCCCTGCGACTCGCCATCGCCGGCGTAGCCGCCTTCGCCTTCATCTTCAGCAGCACCTTCGCCCAAATCGACTTCATCCTCATGTTCTTCGCCATCACCGGCGCCTTCTGGGCCGGAGCCGGCGCCGTCATCACCCTCGGGCTCTACTGGAGCCGCGGCACCACGCAGGGCGCCTTCGCCGCCCTCATCGCCGGAGCCCTCATCGCCCTCTCGGGCTTCGCGGCCCAGAAATGCTGGCCGGAAATCTACGGCCTGCTGGCCGAGCACGGGCTAGTCGAGAGCGTCGGAGCCTTCCTCGATGCCGTCACCTCGTGGTGTTCGCCCTACATCGTCTGGAAGATGAACCCCGAAAAATTCCCCATCAACTCGCAGGAGATACTCTTTATCACCAACGCCGTCTCCCTGCTCGTCTTCATCCTCGTCTCGCTGAAAACCTGCCGCCGCCCCTTCAACATGGATCGCCTGCTGCACCGAGGCGCTTGGCGCACGGAAGGCGAAGAAACGAGCCGCCCCGCCCCGATTCGCCGCTTCGGCAGCTACCTGCGCGAACATGTACTGGGCATCAACGACGACTACAGCAAGGGAGACCGCATCATTGCCTGGGCGGCCTTCCTCTGGTCCTTCGGCTACGTCTTCCTCCTCTGCTTCTGCGCCGTCGTCATCTGGAACATCATCGCGCCGTGGCCGGAAAGCTGGTGGGGGCACTACTTCTACATCACCATCTTCATCGGCACCGCCGCCCTCGGACTCGTCTTCTCCGTCTGGTTCACCTGGGGCGGCATCCGCGACCTTCGCGCTCTCTTCCGCGACCTTCGCAACCGCCCCGACCGCTCGGAGCTCGACAACGGAAGCGTCATCGGCAACGTCTCAGCCGCCGACAGCCGCCGCTTCTCTCAAATTGAGCAGCCGAGCGAGAGCCCCGACAAAGACTGAACCGCCGCGCCCCCCACTGTCACAGGCTCCCCTTGTCAGCTCTTCCCCGCTGTGCTATACTCAGTCCCGGCGCGACGGTATTCCGCCTGACGCGCTCCGCGAAACGCCTTGAAGCCGCCGTATGAATCGAGCCTCTGACAGCAGCAAAACCCTCGTTCTTCCGGAACTCATCGTCGGAAGCCTCGTTCTGTTGACACTCCTCATTGAGCTCTGCTTCGTACCGCTTGATGTTGAGAGCATCAAAGCCCACGCTTTCATCAACCCGCTGCACCTCCTGCTGGCCCTTCTGGTCTGGGTACAGTGCGGCATGCTCACCGTGCAGCTGGTGCAGACCCTTCTGCAACACGACCGCCCCGCGCGCTCCACGCTTCTGCAATTCGGCCTCAGCGCCCTCTGCAGCGTGACCATGGCCGGCACCGTCTTCATGCTCATACCGCCGGGGTTCTGCTGGCTGAGCCTCGGACTGAGCCTCGTCAGCGGTTTCATGTCGGCCTTCGGGCTCTCCGCCCTGATCGGCGACCGCCTCATGCGGCCGAGCACGGCTCGGCGCAGCTCCGGCTCGTCGGTCTTAATCTACTTCTGCTTCATGATAGGGCTGGTGCTCATCAGCGCCCTCATCCTCATTTCCCCCGGGGCCTGCTCCGCCCCCGTCAGCTTCATCGACGCCTGCTTCATGTGTGCCTCGGCGGCCTCGAACACCGGCCTGACAACCGTCAACGTGGCCGACAACTTCACATGGCTGGGTCGCACCGTTCTGCTTATCGACTTTGAGATCGGCGCCATGGGCATCATGACCTTTACCTACTTTGTGCTGCTCATGGTCGGCCGCCGACTAGCCACGCGTGACAGCATGACCGTCTCGTCAATCCTCGACCACGATGAAGTGAGCACGGTACCGGCTCTCATTCGCACCGTTATCTGCGTAACCCTGCTTATCGAACTCATTGGTGCTGTCGGTCTCTATTTTAGCTGGCTGGGCAATCCCGTTGTCCCACAAGACACGGCGCGCCTTATCGGATTTGCCATTTTTCACTCAGTTTCAGCCTTCTGTAACTCCGGACTCACACTCTTCCCGGACAATATGGCCACGAGTGGCATGGCTGAAGCTTATGTTTCGCAGGGAGTCCTTATGCTCATGGCCTTCAGTGGCATGCTGGGCTTCGGCGTCTACCTTGAATGTCTCACGAGAATGAAGCGGCGTATGAGCCATCGCCGCAACCCACTGAGGTGGAGCACACATGCATGGCTTGTCACGCGCGTCACCCTCATCATTACCTTGGTCGGAACCATCATATTAGCGCTGTTGGGCATTTTTGAGCCAAACAGCCAAAACCAAGGAATAGCCGAGACCTGCTGGGATGCGTTATGGAATAACGTTGGTCGCTGCTGCGGCACTGACCGCAGTAACTTAGAAGACTACGGCCCCGTCTACAAAATCACGCTTGTCGTTCTGATGTTCATCGGAGGTAATCCCGCCGGTACCGGCGGCGGCGTCTATGCACCTGTTTTTGCCATTTGCGTCATGGAGGTGTGCCGCGTGCTGCGCGGCGAGCGAGACCTCACCCTCTACAGCCGTTGCATAGCTCGAGCTACAGTTGACAAAGCCGTGGTGACCGTAGTCTTGGGCTTCATGTGGGTCACCGGCAGCACCATGATTATCATGCTGCTAGAGCCCCAATTTGCCGCCGGGCCTAACGGATTCCTCGATACGACCTTCCTCGTCACAAGCGCCTTCGGCACCTCCGGCTACTCGTATTTCGACATATCCGATTTCTCAACCGTTTCCAAACTCTTCCTCTCTGTCACCATGATATTCGGGCGCCTCGGCATGTTCACCACCATGCTGCTCTTCATCAAACCGAGAGACCCTTCGCCTATTCGATACCCTGAGACCAAACTCCCCCTGACCTGATTATGAAATTCGTCATCATCGGATGCGGGCAATTCGGCCGCATCCTCGCCATCAACCTCGCCCGCCGCGGGTACGAAGTCACCGTGCTCGACGAGTCTTCCGCTGTTATCTCCGAGATTCAGGATGAAGTAACCTGCGCCCTCATCGGCGACGCCGCCGATCGCCGCGTGCTGGAGCGCATGGAGCTCGTCGGCAGCGACATCTACGTCATCGTCGCCGTCGGCGAGGACTATGCACGCGACATCCTGATAGCCGCACAGCTCAAAGAAATCGGCGTGCGGCACCTTTACGTGCGCTACATCAACGAACTGCAGGGCAAGATCCTCGAGCAGATCGGCATCAAAGACCTCTTCCGAGTCGAGCGAGTTGCCGCCGAGCAAATGGCCTCCTCCTTCATCCATGAAGGACTTATCCAGCTGCACAAAATCGACGCCAATCACGACCTCGGCTACGTACGACTGCCCGATTCGTGGATCGGGCGTCGCCTCTGCGATGTGGAACTGCGCAGCAAGTTTCACCTCAACCTCGTCACCATCCGGCGCGGGGAAGCCCCGAGCGGCGACGACAGCGAAGACGTGCTAGATCCGTCTGAGCAGCCCGTCATCGGCACACCCGAACCTAACCTCGTCTTCGTGAAGGGTGACGTTCTCGTTCTCTTCGGCAAAGAGAGCGACCTCAAAAACTTCGCCGACTACTACCGCCCCTGAACCCCGCACCCTGACGCCTTCACCCTGACGCCTTCACCCTGACGCCTTCACCCTGACACCCTGAGCCCCGCCCCCTGAGCCCCGCCGCTCCACCCGCATTCTCCTGCATTCACCTGTACCCCACCTGCAAGATTCTCCTGCAAGCCATTCCGCATCAGCCACCGCATCCATGAGCACACCCCGCGTTCAAATCCCCTCCCAAACGTACGACGGCTATATCTTCGACCTCGACGGCACTTTGGTTGACAGCATGGCGACTCACTACCGCGCCTGGCGCCAAGCCTTGCAAGAAAACGGAGCCCCGCACGAAGCCTTCCTGTGGGATGAGTTCATCGCCCACGGCGGCATGGCCGCCCCCGACATCGTCGAGGACCTCAACCGCAAATACGGCCTGCACATGGACGCCGAGCGCACCGCGACCCGCAAACGCGCCTGCTACGACCATCTGCTGGAAACGCAGAAACTGCCCGTCATCGACGAAACCGTCGCCCTCGTGCGGCGCCTGCAAGCCGCCGGCATACCCCATGCCATCGGCACGGGCAGCGTGCGTCACGGCGCTTTGGCGACACTTCGCTCCGCCGGCATCGACGATCTCTTTGACATCATCGTCACGCCCGACGACGTGCCGCCGGGACACGGCAAACCGATGCCCGACATCTTTTTGCTCTGCGCCGAGCGCATGGGCGTCGACCCCGCCCGCTGCGTTGTCTTTGAGGATGCGGAGCCCGGCATCCGCGCCGCTGCGGCCGGGGGCATGGACCACGTGCGCGTCGGCCCCGCCGCCCGCGTTGATGAGTGACCCCCTCCGTGAGCAGAGACCGCCAGCCTGCTGCATCCGCCGCGCCTCCCCGCAGCGCGAGCTTGCGCCTGCGCCTCCTGCGCGCCTGTGCCGCATGGCGCGAACACTTCGGCCCCCTGAGCACCGAACAGCTGCTCGGACTGCTCATCGCCGACTTCAAACACAAGCGCAGCGACATCACCCCCGCCGCCGCCCGCACACTGGGCAGCGAAGCCGAATCCCTCAGCGGTTTGACGACGGACGAGCTTGATGACGCTCTGCGACCTCTGCCCGCAGCCTGCGGCTTTGTGCGCGAAGATCGACTCGAAGCGCTGGCCCTTAGTCTTCAACATCTGAGGGAAGGCCAGCGCCGCGAATGCCTGCGCCGCTTCGACCGCCACCACAAAATCGCCGGCGACGACCTGATTGCCGCTACGCAACTCTTCACCCCCCGCTGCATCGCCGACTTCCTCATCCAAAACAGTCTCGGCACGCTCTGGCTGCAAATGCACCCTGAATCGGCTCTGCGGCAGCACCTGCCCTTTTACCGCGAACCCCCGGAGGCCGAAGCCCCCACGGACTGCCGCGAGCCCGAGGACATCACACTGCTGGACCCCGCCTGCGGCAGCGGCCTGCTGCTGCTGGCCGCCGTCGAGCCCTTTGCACGCATCTACCGCGACGCAGGACGCCCTCCTCAGGCCATCCCCGAACTCATCCTGCGGCACAACCTGCGCGGCATCGACATCGACCCCACGGCCCTGCGCCTCACCTCCCTCCTCCTGCACCTGCACCTCGGCATCGCCCCCGAGGAGCCGGGTCGGGTCGCCCCCGGCCTCCGTCTCGCCGCGGACCCCGTCGGCGGCGCCCTCGCCGGAGCCGGCTTGCCCGAAGCCCGCCTCATCGTCGCCAACCCGCCCTACCTCGGCCACCGCAAAATGGATCGAGCCCAAGCGGACTGGATCTCGCGAAACTACCCCCGGGCATCCGACAACCTGGCCGCCGCCTTCTTGTACGCCGCCCTCGACCGCGCCCGCGACGGCATCGCCTTCATCATGCCGAAGAACTGGCTGGCCCTCAGCCGCTATGCCGACCTGCGCCGCTATTTCCTGAGCCGCGCATCCTTCCGTCAACTGCTGGAATTGGGCGCCGGCGCCTTCCCCGACCTGACGGGGGAAGTCGTCCTCAGCTGCGCCTTCACCGCGCGAATCGGGGCAGGGGGGCAGCGAGCCGAATACGCCGCCGTCGACAATCCCGAGACCCTGCGCGGCGACTACCGCACCTTTGCCCCCTCCGACGGCAGCCGACTGCCCGGCAGCATCATCTGCCCCGAGCTGCGCCCCGCCGAGCTCCGCTTCCTGCTCAGCAGCCCGAAACTCGGCAGCCGCTGCCGCCTCTGCCAAGGGCTTGCCACGGGAGACAACACCCGCTTCGTGCGATGCTGGTGGCAGGTGGACCACGTCCGGCGCGGGTGCCGCAGCGCCGAAGAAGCCGAGCGCAGCGGCGCCCGCTGGTTCCCCTACAACAAAGGCGGCGAAAGCACGCGCTGGCATGGCCGCCTCATCTACGTCGTCGATTGGCAAAACGGCGGAGAAGCCATTCGCCATTTGCGCGACACCCGCGGCCGCCTGCGCTCGCGCCCCCAAAACCTCGCCCACTACTTCCGCCCCTCCGTCTCTTGGAACAAAATCATGCGCAGCGGCATGAGCGCCCGCGCCTACGAAGCCGGCTTCATCTTCGACATGGCCGGCCCCAGCCTCTTCTGCGAGAGCGAAGACGAGCGCCTCGGCCTTCTGGCTTGGCTCAACTCACGCTCCGCCGCCCGCCTCCTGCGCCTCCTCAGCCCCACCATCAACACCGAGGTCGGCCAACTCGCGCAAATGCCCGCCCCCGAAGGCGCCGCCGTCGCCGCCCCGCTGGCGCGCCGTCTCGTATCCCTGACCCGCGAGCTCTGGCAGGACGACGAGCGCTCGATGGAGTTCACCGAGCCGGCCCTGCTGCGCCGCGCCGCAGCGATGCCCGGCGCCACCCCCGTCGACGCCCTTGCGGCAGCCGCCGACGAGCGCCTGAAGCGCCTGCGACTCATCGCGCGACTCGAAGCGCAGAACGACGCCCTCTGGGCTCGACTCTCCGGCGTCGACGCCCCGGACACGGATGGCAGCAGCGACCCGTCGGGAGGCCCGGCCTCGCCATACACCGTGCCCCCGGCGAGCGAGATCCGAGCCGAGCTGTTGCACGAAGCCCTCAGCTACCTCATTGCCTGTAGCCTCGGTCGCTACGGGGAAGCACGTGCGGCGGAAGACCTGCTGACGGAGCTCTTCGGCACGAGCGGCGCCGAGCGCTTTTCCGCCCTGACCCAAAGCGAGCTCGGACTCAGCCCCGCCGCCTATGAGGAAAAGGAATTCCTGCGTCGCCACCGCCGCCTCTACGGCAAAGCGCCCCTCTACGGCGGAAAATGAGCTCTTTTTTTTGGGTCTCGAGCAGTTTTGTTGATCCACAACGTGGCCTCCGGCAAACAAAAAACTGACTCCCCAGGTCTTGCCCGTGAATTGTAAAATCAAATGCGACACGCCGGAAGGAGCATCAAACGGAAAAGCGAGAGAAAAGCATATCCATTCCATATCCTGGATGCAACGGCACGTTGCCGCGGGTGGGGTTTGGGGAGTGGGCG
>DXFQ01000013.1 GCA_019114365.1 Candidatus Parakkermansia intestinigallinarum
AACGCAACAGGCGCGTCGTGCGGGAGCACTTCGGAGACGTCAGATTTGACGATGAGGGCTTTGTACGCCTACTCAACCGCTTCTATCGCTACTCAAACCGGATTCTCAACCACTTTTCACCCTGTATGCATCTGGTGAGCAAGAGGAGGCAGGGGACGAGAATTGTCAAGCAGTATGATGAAGCCAAGACGCCTTATCAGAGGGTGATGGAGCATTTGCCGGAAGGGCGACGAAAAGAGAGATTGAAGGCTCTTCATGAATCGCTTGACCCCATAGACTTAGCTTCAAAGGTGCAGCAATGCCGTAGAGCTATCTTACATTTGCTGCAACGAAGACACGAGAGCGAGCCTGAGTAAAGCCACCCATCAGGGTGAAGCCGGGCCGGGGAGGCTGTCCGCCTCCCCTGT
Organism: Candidatus Parakkermansia intestinigallinarum; assembly: GCA_019114365.1. Classification (GTDB taxonomy): domain Bacteria; phylum Verrucomicrobiota; class Verrucomicrobiia; order Verrucomicrobiales; family Akkermansiaceae; genus Akkermansia; species Akkermansia intestinigallinarum. The sequence continues at coordinate 408 of DXFQ01000013.1, forward strand.
CCCCTTGGACCAAAGGAGAGAGCTTCTCGCTCATCTCCTTTGGAATCCTCTCTGCGGCACTGCTCGGGAGGATGGGGAGGGGCTACGCGCCCGCTCCCCAAACCCCTCCTGCGGCAACGTGACGTTGCATCCATTTTCGCACGCCTGAATACGCTTGCATACCGGCCATGTTCTGTGTTACCTTGAGTGCGCTCATTTTTGACGCATCCATACCTTTCGGTGCGTTTTCTTTTTGACGCAATACGGGAGGCCTGAGAAAGCGTCGCATCCCTCAGCCGTCGGCAAGCCCCGAATTTCCTCGGCGCTGTCACCGACACGCAGACCCGTGAGCCTCAGCGATGGCCGGAGGAAGCCTTCGGCTCGGCGCCTTTCGCGGCAGGTGCGAGGCGACAGAGCCTGCCGCCGACCTCCAGCCAAGCCTCCACGGCCTCCTTCAGCGCCTGCGAGCCGTAAAAGCCTTGCCCTTGGAGCCTCCGCACCGCCTCAGTCAGCGGCGGAATTATGCTCTCCTCCGCCTCGAACATGACGTCCCTCAGCACGTCCTTCTGCGCCTCGCTCAGCACCTCCGCCGGGCCGGGCAGCGCACCCATCCGAGCCGAGAGCTCTCTGAACCGACGCGCACATGCAGCCACGCCGGGAGCCGCCGCATCGGCCGACGCGCGGTCACGGGCCGATCGAAGCTGAGTTGTCACCTCTTCCACCGCCGACTTCACCTCGAGCGTCAAGGCGACATAGACCTCGAGCTCGGCGCCTCGGGGCGCCGAAGCCGGAGCCTCGGGAGCGGAAGACTGAGCCGAGAGCGCCGTCGCGCCCAAGGCAAGAGAAAGGAGGAGCGTTTTCACCGTCGCATTGGCCAAGGAAGCTGTCATGAGAATCAGGGATAAATCGGAAAGAATCGGAAAGAATCGGAAAAGCGGATGGCGCGAGACGCTGTGTCGACGTTCGGCCGAAAAGCGTCGCCTCCGCCGACCGTCTCACGGCGTCAGTATATAAAGCGCCTCGAGAAGCGTCAAGGACAAAAGCCCTCGCGCCCTCCGCGTCCGGCAACGCAAGAGCCGCTAGTGACATCTTCCTGCTCTCAGGCGAAGCGGCCTGCCGCCTTGCCGACTCTCGCGCAAAGCTCGGCGTCGCAGCCTCGGTTTCGCTGAAGGCGTCGCATGCGGAAGGATGCCCTGTTGGCGGCTCCCTCCCACGGCCGGCGCGTTTGCGGAGAGAGAGGTGGCGTGAGCAGACTACTTGCGTGCGCCGGATTTGCGCAGCAGGCGGGCGACTTCTTTTCGGTGACGCAGGCGGGCGTAGGAGAGAGGCGTATCGCCGTCTTTATCCCGTGCGTTGATATCGGCACCGGCCTCCAACAGCAGCCGGGCCACGGCGCAGTCGTAGGCGTTATGCAGGGGCGTGCACCCTGCCTCATCTCTTGCGCGGACATCCGCCCCCGCGGCCAGAAGCACCCGCACCATGCCCGCTGCGATCGCCATATGCAGCGGCGTGCACCCTTCGCCGTTGCGCGCATTCACCTCGGCGCCGGCCTTCAGGAGCTCTCGCGCACAGCCTATCAGCAAGTAGGCGTGCAGAGGTGTATTGCCCGACTTGTCGCGGGCGTGGACGTCGGCGCCCGCAGCGATGAGCGCACGGACGCGCTCCACACAGCCCTCTTGGTGCAGGGGCGTGAGTCCCTCATTGTCGCGAGCGTTGACGTCCGCCCCGGCCTCGAGCAGCACCTGCGTCAGCTCCGCATCGAAGGCGTCGTGAAGCGGCGTGCGGCCCAACTTGTTGCGCGTGTTCACCTCCGCCCCGGCCTTGAGGAGCAGGCGAGCCATATCCGCGCTCTGCCACTCGTCGTTTCGGTGCAGCGGCGTTTCACCCATGTCGTTTAACGCGTGCAGATCCGCCCCGGCCTCGAGCAGCACGGCGGCGTACTCCGGCACCGTGACCATGTGCAACGGCGTATTGCCGCATTGATCGCAGGCGTTGACATCGATGCCGGCCGCCAGAAGCGCACGAGCCACCTCGGGATCCGCCTCCCCATCCGAGCGGTGCAGGGGCGTTCTCCCCAGCTCCGAACGTGCGGCAACGTCAGCCCCCAGCGCCAGCAGAGCTTGCACACAGTCGGCGTTCGCCGCTCGGTGCAGCGGCGTTTCTCCGAGCCCGTCGCGAGCGTTGACCTTTGCCCCCGCTTCGACCAACGCCCGAATCACATCGCCCGAGGGGGCGGAGAAGAGGGGCGTGAGCCCGTACTCGTTGCGAGCGTTGGCGTCCGCTCCGGCGGCGACCAGCACGCGGACAGCGTCCCCCGTTTCCGCCATGAAGAGAGGCGTCTCGCCTGCCTCATTGCGGGCGTTGGCGTTGCCCCCCGCCTGCAGCAGCTCCCGGAGAACAGAGGTCCCCGACACAAGTGCTGCCAAATGCACCGCCGTCATCCCTAACCCATCCGCCTCATTCGGAGAAGCTCCCTCCGCCAGCAGTCGGCGGACGCGCTCGAGGTCTCCCTCGAGGACGGCTTCCGCCAGCTCCTGCCTCGGCGTCAGCTCCTCGTCCTCGGGCTCGTCTCCAAATGGCTCCCATGCCCCCGAAGAGAAGAGACTCGTTATCACCTCCGTATTGCCGCTCATGGCCGCGTGTTCAAAAGCCGAGACACCGTCCTCGTCCTCAGCATGAATGTCCGCCCCCGCCGCCACCAAGCTGCGGATGCGCTCCGCATCGCCGTCTGCGATGGCGGCGATCAGTTCAGTAACGGCGGAAGCCTGTTGGGGAGCCTTGGATGTCTTCTTGCGGAAAAAGTTCATTGCCGTGCGCTTGTTTGAATCATTGGGCGCTCGTCTGAGAGGCCAGCCGAGACGAGAGTGTGTCGCTGTCTCTCAGACTATCGCACGGAGTCTCTGCAGTCAAGACACCAATGCGCCATGATATCAAAAAAGGGCGAGTCGGTGGAGCTGGGTGAAAGATCCGGCCTGCTTTTTCTTGACAGGCGTGCCGAGGCGGAGTAGAACTCCCGCATGATCATCGACACGCACTGCCACCTCGCCTCGCCGAAGTATGAGAACCTCGACGAGCTGCGCCGCAACAGCCTCGCCCTCGGCGTCGGCCACTGCATCTCGCAGGGCACTGCCCCCGACGACTGGGAATTGACCCTCGCACAGGCTCGGCAGATGCCCGACTTCATCACCCCTTGCCTCGCCACCCACCCCAGCGAGTGCATGGCCTGCAGCGACGAGCAACTCGAGCAGATGGAAGAGCTCTGCCGCGCCAACCGCGACAGCCTCGCCGCCATCGGCGAATCGGGGCTGGACTACTACTGGGACGCCCCCGAGGGCTGCGACACCGAGACCTACTACGCGCGCCAGAAAATGATGCTGGAGCGCCACTTCGCCCTCGCCGCCGAGCTCGGCCTCAACATCTCGCTGCACACCCGCGAGCGCAAGGGCAGCGCCTGCTTTGACGACGCCTTCGCCATCGCCCGCAACTTCCCGACCGTGCGCCCGGTCTTTCACTGCTTCATCGGCACGCAGCAGCAGGCGGAGCGCATCTTCAGCGAGCTGGACGGCATGATCTCCTTCACCGGCCTCATCACCTTCCGCAAGACCGAGGCCGTGCAGGCCGTCGCCGCCTGGTGCCCGGCGGATCGCTTCATGCTCGAGACGGACTCCCCCTTCCTCTCCCCCGAGCCCATGCGCGGGCAGCTCAACATCCCCGGCCGCACGCGCTACGTCGCGGAGAAAGTCGCCGCCCTCCGCGGCTGCTCCCTCGAGGAAATCGCCGAGCTCACCACGGCCAACGCCCGTCGCTTTTTCCGCCTCTCCTGCTGAGCGGGAGAGGAAAAGCAGTCCAAAGCCGCTCTCCTCCGAGAGCTTCTTCGGTGCGCTTTATTTTGACGCAATGCGACTCATGCGTCAAATGTCACGCTTTCTTGTCCGTACTCCGGCTCGCTTCTTGCTGCAAGAGTTCTCCATCTCCTCGGGCCGGGATAGACGTTGCCTCGAGCACATCTTCCCCGGGCTTGGTGCGGCGGAGAATCAAGTTTTCGGGAACCGACCGAGACAAAAAGCGCCCCGGCGCTGCGTGAAGCAGGTCGGGGCGCTGAAAGAGTCAGCTGTGTGACGCGCGGCTTACTTGACGAGTTTGGCGTCGATGCGCATCGTCGATTTGCCGTCCTTCACGATGACGGCGCCGGTGATGGGGCCCACCTGCTCGGCAAAAGCCTGAAGAAGCGCGGCCGGCTTGCTGTATTTGTTGTAGAAGTCGAACGAGTACTCCTCTTCGTAGTCCTCACCTTCGTCGAGGTCATCGTCGTCCTCTTCGTCGAACGTTGATCTGATCGCGTCCAAGCGTGCCTGCTCTTGGTCGGCAAGAGCCTGAGCGATGCGTGCGGCGGATGCGGGGTTGAAGCTGAAGACGCCGCCGGGGAAGTTGGCCGTGGCCGAGCTTGTCTCCATCATCTTGCCGCTGACTTCTTCGTTGGAGCCGAACACGAGCGCCGTATCATTGAGCATGATATTCGGAGCAAGGCCCTTGGGCATGGCAACGGGCAGCACCAAGCCATAGCAGTCAGAGCCGGCCGGGCCGGGCTTGGCCATGACGGGCAGCGTGTTGACCATTTCGGGATTGAGACCGAAGGCGCCCATGCCGTCGCCGACGGCCTTGAGCGTCATCTGCCATCCCTCTCGCAGTTTCGCGCGGTTCGTTACGCCGAGGCTGAGGGCCCCTTCAACGAAAACGTTCGGATTTTCGCGAAGAACGAAGGAGGCGTGACCGCTGAGTCCATCGCCGATTGTCGCAAGTCCGCGGCCCGCTTCCATGATGTGGGGACGCAGAACCTGATAGAAGGCGACACCCTGCTGAACCTGAGGCTCGTCCCCGCAGATGTCGGCAAGGGCGAAGGCCAGCGACTCCAGAGAATCATACACCTCCGCCACCGGGGGAAGGGCGGGATTGCTCGTCTTGGCCGATTCGACGTAGAGGGTTGTCGACGGATCCTGAGCCATGGCCACGTGCTTGAGGAGGGCGCTCTCAACGGTGACACCGCTGGCGTCGCCGGTGATTTCCATGTGGAAGTCCCCGTCCATCCACGCGGTCATCGTCATGGGCACGGTGCAGTTGAAATAGGGTTTGTACATGCCGACCATGAGGGCCGTCAGCTGATCAACGGGTTTGCGCAGGGCCGCTTCCTGCTCGGGCGTGATGTCGGCATGCTTCGTGAAGAGAGTCAGCATGCTCTGAATCTGGCTCTCGAACATGGCGGCATAGGTCTTGCACCAGGACGACACCAGCTCGGGGGCGACGTAGGCGTAGCCCAGGACATTCTTGTCGATGCACTTGTCGGTATCGCTGAGCTTGTCGGTCGCCAGCACGGATTTGTCCGCCGAGGCCGGCACCTTGATGTCCGCGGCATCCTGAGCCAGAGCAATGACGAAGGCGTTCCCGCGCACGCCGCCCACGACGTTCAGCTTGCGGCCCTGATAGACGGCGCGAAGGGACTCGGGTATGTCTTGGCTTTTATCCGATGCGAAGGCCATATCACAATCCACGCATATACCCGTCAGCCCGGCAACCTGAACGGCGGAAATCCCCCGGCCCCCCTCTTCGGCGGCCTCCTTGCAGGCCTCCGTGAATTGCTCGTGGATTTGGCTGATTTCAGAAGGTGATGCCGTGATGACGAGGTAGCCGGGGGTGATCTTTTGACCGGCGGTTTCCTTGGCGACTTCGATCACCGCTTTCTCGATGGCGCTTCCGTAGGGATCGACATTGAGAGCCGCCGAGACGGCGAGGAGATACTTCATGGAGATTTCCATACTGCCGGTCGTGGCGCCGAAGGCCACGCTGGCCGGTCCCTCGGTGCCCAGATCACGGGCCCAGCCCGTGGTGACGTCGTTGACACCGGTGGAGAAGAGGAAAGTGACATCCTGAGGCATGAGGGCGAGCGCGGGCAAGGCTGCGGCTCGCTGAGCCACCGAAGCCTTGGGTGCGGCAGGCGCCTGCACGGCGGCCATGGTGTCGACAAGAGGAGTAGCGGCACCTTGCTGCGCGTAAATCGGAGCGACGGTAGCCGCAAGGGCGATCAAAGATGAACTGAGTTTCATAACGTCGTTATTTTACCGAAAGGAGCGCCCATGTAAAGCGCAAAATCTGTCAGTTCGTCTCCGCGGTAAAAAACGGTGTTTCGGACGCAAGGAGGCCCGCTTGCAGGCAAAGACCCTCTGCTGATTCGCCGGGATTTTTCCGCACGTGCCGTGCGGAAAAATCCCGGCTCTGCGTGTCGCAAGCCGGGATTCCTATGCCCGAGGCGGGCGGTGCGGGGAAAAGACGAGGGCGTCGGCGATTCTCAGGGTGCCGGCTTCACAATCAGGTGGAGCCTGAAGTAGCCCTCGGAGATATCGAGAGCTCCCGAGATGCTCTCCGTGTCGCATGGCTGCGGTTCCGGAAGCGCTGCGCTTGCGTCGGTCTCCGTCTGCAACAGCGGCGCGTCCGCCTCCGCGGCGTTTGCGTTTTCGTCGATGAGCTCATCACTGCGTCCGTCTACGGTCTCGATGGCGTAGAAGGCCGGCTCGCAGGCATTGAGCGAATCGGTGATTCGACCGATGATGCGGCCGATGGCCGCCGGGCGGAAGCAGAAGACCGCTCCGGCGAAGTCGACGGCGGGGGCATCGGCCTGCGCTGCGCCTTGCGGTGTCTCTCGGTGGCTGCGGAAGGCCAGAAGCTTGTCGCTCACGCTGAGGGTGGGTACGAAGCCGCCCGGCAGGGGGGACTCCAGGCTCCGTTCTCCCGGCTCGAGCAGGCGAGCGAGAGAGCAAGCGACGGAATCCGCGCCGAGGGCTGCCCCTGTGCGCTTGGCTGCGTCATCGAAAAGCCGGGCGCCGGCCGTCAGCGCGTCGTGACGGCTCAGGTCGGCGCAGATGTTGAGCGCGAACGGGCTTTCCGGGTGCTCGGCCAGCAACAGAGCGGCGCTGCCGCTGAAGCCCGAGCGCATCGTCGCCAGTGCCTGAATCATGTCCGTCAGGGCGGGGCGCAGCTTGTCGAAGCGGCTTGAATCACGCGCTTGTTCCGCCTCGTCCTGCGTGCCCTGTGCTGCGAGGAAGAGGTCGATAAGCTCTTCTCCCGTGGCCGTCAACTCGGCAGCGGAGGGCAGAAAGGGCAGCGTCAGCGGAGCGGATTCGACGTAGAGGGCGGTCTCGGGCCGCCCTGCGGCCGAAGTCAAGCGCAGGGGGGCGGGCGCAAAGCTGCTTCCGCAGGCATCCGAGCGCAGGTCGATATGCCAATCGCCGCTTTGCTCCTGCTGACTGCCGTCTCTCCAGACGGCGACGGTGAGAGGCTTCTCGGCATGGGTCATGGGGTATGCGACGCGCATCAACTGCGCCGACAGTTTGTCGGCGCACTGTTTGAAACGCTTGGCGGCTTCGCTGTCACCGCGCCACGAGGAATGCACGATGGCGTCGATCAGAGCGTCGAAGTTCCTGCGCTGCGCGTCGCCGAGCAGGCCTCCGTAGTTGCGGAGAAAGGCGGGGGAGACGGCGGCGATGTACTGCGGGTTCCCCTGGCGGGCACGATCCGCAAGGTCGGCGGCCGAGTCTGCCAGCACGGATTCCTCGGGCGTTTCGGCGAGGCGGATTTCACCGGGATCGGAGCAGAGTATGATGATGCTGCTGTTGCCTTGTCTTCGGAGGAGGAGATAGGCCACGTCACTCGCCTCTCCCGAGTCTCGGTCGCCGCGGGCGTAGGCGGCGGGGCTGTTGGGTTTGCACAATTTGGCGAGATTGAGGCGCAGGCCTGACATGTCGGCCACGTGAACGGGGCTGCAGATTTCCGGGAGCAGCAGGCTGCCGTGCTCCAGCAGCCGGCGCAGGTCGTTTTCATACTTCCCGGCTTCTTCGTCGGGAAGGGTAACGACGATATAACATGGTTTGATATACAGCTTGGTCGAGGCGCTCGACGGCCAAAGATCGCCCGCCTCCGCCCTGACGGCGGCGATCACGCGGGCGAGCGTTTCGAGGTTTTCGTGCGGGATGCTCAGCGCGATGCTGCCTTCGGTCGAGCCGAGGACATACCGAGGCAGGGCTCCGGTGGCCGAGGCCAGAAGCAGACCGTCCTGCGGCGGAATGAAAGCTGCTGCCGGAAAGGTCTCGGCTCTTTGAGCCGGCGTCATCGCCCGGGGCTGTGGCGCCTGCAGGGCGGCGACGGCGGAGGCGATTGGCGCTTCCTTGCCTCCGTCGGCCATGAGGGGCCCGGCAAGGGCCGTGAGGAGGGCGAGGGGCAGCAGAGTATGGCGAAGTTTCATATCCCCCTTATTGTAGCTGTTTTTCCCTTGCTGTAAAGCATCGAACGCCGCCGCGGCGTCCGCATGACGCGCAGCTCCGCATTCCCGAGTCGGTGCGGAGCTGCGCGCGGAAGGTGAACAGCGCAGAGGCTCAGCGTTTTATGCATGCGTCGAGGCGCAGCTTGATGGAGCCGTCCTTGATGCGCAGTGCTGCCGTGACATCGCCCAAGACGCGACATACCCGGCGCCAGTCGGAGACGGCGCGCGGATCACAGGCTCCGGATTGTATCATCGCGTCCAGGAGCGCATCGGGGTTGAAGCGGAAAAGCGCTCCCGAGAACGAGACGGGGGAGGTCGGATTGGGGGCCATCCGCGCGTTGAGTTCGCGGTTGCTGCCGATCACAAGCTGAGCATCGCCGACGAGAACTTGGGGCGAAAGCCCTTCCGGCATGGCCATTGGCAGTTGCAGCGTGTATGCGGTTGTCCCTGCGGCTCCCGAGCCGGAGGTGAAGGGCAAGACCTTTAGGATGTCGGGGTTGATGTCGGTTGTGACGCTCAGCCCCTTGCCGACGGCATGCAGCATCTGCTGCCATCCTTCCGTCAGGGCTTTTTTGTCGGCAACCCCGAGGCGGAGAGCCCCGGCGGCGCCGAGCTTCGGCTCCGTCGTTACGACGATCGCGCCGTTGCCGCGAAGTCCGTCCCCCAGCTTGCCGAGCGCGCGAATCCCCTCGCTGATGCAGGGACGCAGCGAGAGGTACTCTTCAAGCTCGCTCCCTCGGGTATGCGCCAGCAGGAGGGCGTCGGCGATCTCTGCGGCTTCCGCAAGGCTCGGCAGGCTCTGAAGCTTCATGCCGGTCGTTTCGGCGTAGACGATTGTCCGGGGCTCCACGCTGCTCGACAAACTCATCAGGGGCCTTTCGGCGGCCGACAGGCCGCCTGCGTCGCCCTGCATCTGCACGTGCAGGTTGCCGTCGAACCAGCATGCGGCCGTGAAGGCTTTGTCACTTGCAACAGCCGGGGCAAGGAGATTCAGGCCGATTTCGACGAGTCGTTCGTAGGGGGCTTGAACCGAGGGCTTGGCCAGCTCCCGAAGTTGCGATTGGCCGTGGCGCAGAACGGCGGTGAGGGAAGCGGCCGTTTCGCGCAGGACTTCGGGGGACATGTACAGGAAGGTGCCGAACTCGGCACCGAGACTCTCGGCGGAAAGCGCCACTTTGTCCGTGCCGAGCAGCGAATCTTCCGCTCGCGTCGACACCTCGATGTCTGCCGGATCATTGGCCAAGGCGATGAGGAGCTTGCCGTCGACGATGCTGCGGATCAGGTAGAGGGAGTCTTTGTAGCCGACGGCTCGCATGAAGTCCGCCGCAGAGACCTTGTCGGCGGGCGGAAGCTTGGTGAGATCGAGGCGAATCACGCTGATATCGCTGTTGCCTTCTCGGGTGATGAGATCCGGGGAGAATTCGCGGCGGGCGTCGTTGATCATGCGTTCGACTTGGGCATCGAAGAGTCGGGCGAGTTTTTCGAGATCCGCCGGGTTGCCTGCAAAGACGATGTAGACGGGCTGCAACTTCTGCGGGGCGATTTCCCTCAGCCGGCTGAGAACTCCGGCGGCTCGCGCTTGCCCTCGGGGGAGGCGATCCATCTCGGCGATGGCCGCAGCTTGTAGCGCGGTGGTGAGCACTTTGGCATTGGAGCCGCGAGTGCCGATGGCCAGACTGAGGGGCTGCCCGGAGAAGCCGCTGTCGATCAGCTTCTGATCCGCATGCGCCAGCTTCGCAAGGGCAAACAAATCATTCACGGCCAAGAAGCAATCGGTTTCCGGAACCAGCAGAGACAAGGCCGGGCAGTTGCGCTCCGACTCTGCCGCCGCAAGGGGCGGGCAGGGGACTTCAACGGCGGCGATGGTGCCGGCGAACTGAAGCCGGCTCGGTGCGTTGGGCTGAGCCATGAGCGGCGTCGCCAGTGCAGCCAAGGAAAACAAGAGGGAGGATGTCTTCATAACAGTATCATTTTAGCCGATTTGCCGTTGCCGTCAAGAGAGATGTTTATTCTCTGGAATTGCTGCGAGCACGGCTTATCGCCGCGCATTTTCGCGACTTGACATTCGCCGACGGGGCGGGTAGCCTAGGGCATGGTGACGACGGTTGATTTGCCCGAAGATGATGCAACGGAGCCTCTGTCCGGCGACGCAGAAGCCTGGCTGGCGGCTGCTTGCGAGGATGCCGAGCGAGCTGCTCGCCTGCTGGCTGCGGCGCGCGCCGGAGAGCTCGAGGCTCAGGCGGAATGGGGCGCCTGTCTTGTCTCGGCTCAGGCCGGGGCATCCTCTCCCCGCAGGGGCGCGGCTTGGCTGCGGAGAGCTGCCGGGCGCGGGCATGCGCGGGCTCAGTACAATTTAGCTGTCTGTTATGATGAGGGGCGCGGCGTTCCGCGCCATGCGGCGAAGGCTCATCACTGGTATCGTGCGGCCGCGATGCAGGGGGTGCCCGAGGCTCAGTATTGCCTCGGCTACGCTTTGCTCGACGGGAGGGGGTGCGGGCGCGATGTCCTTGAGGCGCTGCGTTGGCTGCTCGAGGCCGCAAAACAGGGGGTGCATGAGGCGCAGTACCTGCTGGCTGATGCACTTTTGCACGGTTTGGGAACCGGCGATGCCGAGGCGGATGCGTCGGAGGGGATGCGCTGGCTGCGCGAATCGGCCAAGGGCGGCTACGCGCCCGCCCAACTTGAACTGGGACTTTGCTACAGCAAGGGCAACGGGGTGGAGAAGGATGCCGCCGAGGCTGCGGCGCTCTTTCGCCGCGCGGCAGAGCAGGGGCTTGCTCAGGCTCAGTACAACCTCGGCGTCTGCTTCGACCGGGGCGAGGGTGTTCCCGTCGATCCGGATGAGGCGGCGCATTGGTACCGCCGGGCTGCCGACGACGGGCTGGCTCAGGCCGCCTACAATCTGGCGCTCAGCTACGATGCCGGAGAAGCCTGCGCCTACACGCCCTACGACGCGCTTCTGTATCTCAGGCAGGCCGCGGATGCGGCGCACCCGGCGGCAGCGTTCCAACTGGCTTGCCTCTACCTGACCGGGCAGCCGCACCTGCCTGCCGACCTAGCTAAGGCCTTGCACTATCTCGATGTGGCCGCAAGGGGCGGACATGCCGACGCTGCCGCTCTTCTCGCGAAGCTCACCAAGGCCCCCGAGCTTTGAGCCCGACGCGATGCCGGCGCTGTCGGGCTCTTGCGAACTCCGTCGGCACCGTCGGCCGAAGATCCGCCCGCAGGCTTTGTTCGCGGGCTCGGTCGGCCAACTCAGTCAGCCTGCGTCGACGCCATAAAGCAGGCGGCCCGCCGGACCGCCTGCTTTGTGATGAAGATGAGCCGAGGCGGAGTTGCCGCCGTCAGCGGAAATTCCAAGGCCGCGGCTTGGCGCCGTTTTTCTCGAGAATCTGGCGGATTTCTGCCTTGCGCGTCTGCTCGTTCGGCCCGTGGTAGCGCTCGCAGGCTATCGTCCATGCGGAAGCGCCGTTGAGGGCTCTTGCGTGCGGGTTGGCTCCGGCCTTCAGAAAGTTATTCAACAGGAATATGTTGCCCGTCATCGCCGCGTACATCAGCGGCGTATAGCCGTTGCGATCGCGCCTGTTGATGGGGGCTCCGGCGGCTACGAGCTGCGCCGCAATGTCGCTGCGCCCCTGAAAAGCCGCGTGGTGCAGCGGCGTGAAGCCCGTCTTGTCGACGGCGCTGACCTTGGCTCCGGCCGACAGCAGCAGGCGGACGGCGCCCGGTTTCGAGGAGAGCGTGGCGTACATCAGGGGCGTGCGACCATTCACATCGCCCAGATTCGGATCAGCCCCGCCGTCCAGAAGAGCCCGAACCGCCTCTTCACTCTTGCCCGTGCAGGCGAGAATGAGCGACGTTTGCCCCGAATCGGCGCAGAGCTCCGTCCGTGCGCCGCATCGGAGGAGTTCGCGAATGACGTCCGCATACCCCCTGAAGGAAGCCTGCATCAGAGCCGTCATCCCCTCGCCGTCGCGGGCGTTCACCTCGGCCCCGGCCGCAAGCAGCGCCTTGACGGAGTCGATGTTGCCTCCGGCTGCCGCCGTCATCAGGGCGCTGTGTCCCTGATAATCCGTCTCATTGGCATTGGCGCCCTTCGTCAGCAGCTGCCGCACCATATCGCCCGAGGTCGCCACCGCTGCGTAGAGCAGGGGAGTCATGCCGTCGTGGTCGCGTTGCGTCAGGCTGCACCCTTCGGCCACGAGCAGCGCGGCGCCTTCGGTGTTCCCCTCGGCAAGAGCCTTCATCAGCGCCGTCGTCCCTCGGCTGTCGCCGCTGTCGAGCGAGATGGGGGAACTCGCGTTGTTCGTCTCGCGCCGGAAGCGCAGCATTTCGCGCAGCTCGCTGACGCACTTCGGGTTGGAGGCCGCAGCCATCAGAGGCGTGTTGCCCTGATTATCGGGCTGGGAAATCGTCTCTGCCGTACCGGTCGCTTCCAGAAGCAGGCGGGCGCTGGCCGAGGCATCGTGCGCCGTATACGGCCGCATGCGGTCGGGGCCGAAGCCGAACTCCCACTCCTCCGTCGAGACTTGGCAGAGCAGGTTGGGCATATCGGGGAACACCGGCTTGGTGCAGAGGCGGTGCAGCGCCGTGCGGCCGAGGTAGTCGTGGTCGTGGACATCGGCGCCGTGCTTCAGCAGCATCTCGATCAACTCCGGCGAATGTGCCTGAGCCGCGAGCATCAGCGGCGTGGCGCCCGACATATCGCGGAGCTTCAAGTCGGCCCCGCTCTCCAGCAGCACGGCGGCGGCATCGCGGTGTCCGGCGCGCAGAGCCAGCATGAGCGGCGTCTGGCGAATCGTCGTCATCACGTCGATGTTATCCTGACCCATTGACTTGAGAATGAGCCTGATGCACTCCGGGTCGCCGCCCATCGCCGCAAAGTGCAGAGCCGTGCGACCCGAGCCGTCGGGAACGCCCACTTTGGCGCCGGCCTCCTGCAGCAGGCGCACACACTCCGCGTTGCCGCAGGCCGCAGCCATCATCAGCGCCGAGCAGCAGTCCGTCTTGACGGTGTTGGGGTCGGCGCCCGCGTCGAGAAGGCGCTTCACCAGGCCGGGATTGCCGTGCCCGGCCGCGAGCATCAGCGCGTCCATCCCGTCGATGTCCTTGACCTTGACATCCGCCCCTCGCTCCAGCAGCAGCTCGGCACTGCGGCGTATGTCCGTCGCTCGCAGCTCGCTGACATCGTCCAAGGAGACGGCGCCCTGATTGAACACCTCCGGCGTTTCCAGAGCCGTGCTGTAGAACATGGAGAGGAACTGCGAGGAGAGCATGACCATCAGCGGCGTGCGCCCGCGGGCGTCGCGCGCATTGATGTCTGCCCCGCGGTCGAGCAACTTCGCGATGAGATCTTCGTTGGCCACCAGCGCCGCGTTGTGCAGGGCGGTCTGCCCGTTGAGCGAACAGGCGTCTATTTTGGCTCCGGCCTTGAGAAGGAAGTCGATGGTCTCAGGCGAGTTGCAGCCTGCGGCGTAGACGAGAGCCGTCGCTCCGTCGTTGGCCTCGGCATTGGGATCCGCCCCGGCTGAGAGAAGCTCGGCGATAACGCCGACGTAGCCGCTGCGGGCAGCGTCCATGAGCGGCGTGACGCCCAGAGAGCTGCGCACATTGATGTCCGCCCCCGCTCCGATGAGCAACTCAACGACCTCGGCCAAGGCCGGGCCTGCGGAGGCGGAATCGCTTTCGCCGCCCGATACGGCATGTTGCAGAGCCGTGCGCCCCGCTGCATTCACGGCATGCACATCAGCACCTTCCGCCAGCAGATAGGCCACCATTTCGCGCTGCCCGCCCTGAGAGGCCAACATCAATAAATTGCTGCCGGCATGGTCGACCTCATCGGCTTTGGCACCGTGGGCGCGCAGCAATTTGAGGGCTTCGATATCACCGTAGGTGGCGGCCAGAAGCTGGGCCGTCGCGCCGCTGAGGTATTCGCGCGGGGCGACGGAGGCTCCGGCGTCGAGCAGCATGGCGACAATCTCGGGATAGCCGCTCTCCACGGCGCACATCAGCGCGGTGATGCCGTTTTCGTCCTGCTCGTCGAGACGGGCTCCGGCGTCGATCAACGCCCGCGTCAGGCGCAGGTCGCCCGCTACGGCCGCTTCCATCAGCGGCGTATTGCCCGTGTGATCCGCCAGACTCGGGTCGGCGCCCGCGTCGAGCAGAGCGAGAGCCATTTCCCGATAGCCCTCGTGAGCCGTTATCAGCAGCGCCGTCGCGCCCGAGTAATCGCGCGCGTTGAGCTCAGCCTTCGCCTCAAGGAGCAGGGGAAGAGAGAGCTCCGCCTGCTCGGAGGCGGCGCGCAACAGAGCCGTGTAGCCCTCCGGATCCCTTGCCTCAAGGGGAATCCCGCCCTTGATCAGCGCGGCCACGCGCCCGGTATCGTCATCGGTGAGAGCATCGACCAGCGCGGCGATCGTGATTTCTTCCGGTGATAGGACCTCAGGCGTCGCTTCGGCGGCGGGGGGCTGCTGGGCGGGTGTCGCTTCGGCCGCGGGGGGCTGCTGGGCGTAGGCCGCTCCCGTCAGCGCGATGGCGATGAGGAGGCTGCGCATGGAGAAGGTCGAGGGTCGGCGCGTGCGGGCCGCAGGTCGGTTCGGCGAGAGGGGGGAAGGCATGTTCAAGTCGTGTTTTGTGATGAATTTACCTTATCTTTTTTTCATGTCAACCCGATTGCACGGCATGAACAACCGAAGGGGTGGCGTTTGTGTGCATGCTGCCGCAGAAACGAAAAAATACGGTGGACTTTTCCGATCTTCACTTTATAATAAAGCCGAGCATGATTAAACGCGGATACACAGCCGGGCAGGGATTGGTGAGGTACTGGGCTCACCACGTGCTCGACTTCTGGCAGAGTGTGGAGGCGGCTCGTTTCACGGATCAGGCTCGCGAGCTCGTGCGGGCGTTGGAGGCTCTGCAACCGGAGCGGCGCGTGATGGTGATCGGTGCGCCGAGAAGCGGCAAATCGAGCGTGGCGGCAGGGCTGCTCGGATCGGAGCTCCCTCTGCGCGCTCCCGTGACGGGCGCATGCGTTCGCTGGCGCTTCCGATGCTCCGACGGTGATTTGTCGGATTCCCGCTTCCTGCCGAAGGATGAGCTGGAAGGGCTCGAGGTTGTCGATACGGCGGATTGTGCAGATGCCGTTTGCGCCGAGCGCATCGAAAGCCTCTTCCCGCGAACGGACGTGCTCATCGCGACGCTTGATTGCCGCACGATGGAGAGCTCTCCGTGCTGGGAGATGCTGCAGAAGGCCGAGGGCAAGGTCGGAGCCGTGATTTTGGCCATCACCTTTACCGACTTGGCCGAGAAGGAGGAGCTGCTGCGGATCAAGGGCAGCATTCGCTTGCTCTGCCGCGATCGCCTCAAGATGCGTCCCGTCGCGCTGCTCGTTTCTCCCAACGAGGCGGAGTCTCGGGAGGCCTTTGCCGAGAGTGTTCAAGAGGCTCTCGACGGTCCCGATGGCGTCCGCAAGGTGATTCGGGCGGCCGGGCAGGCGGCAGCGACCCTCAACAAAAGCATCTGCGACGTGCTGGACAACCGCGCGCGCGTCATGTCGTCGAACGTCGACTTCCTCAACGGCATCGAGACGGAGATTTCAAACTTCCGCTCGCATCAGATGGCGGCACTCAAGACTTGGGTGGAGAACTTCGTGAGCACGTTTGAGAGCGGGCGCCCGCGCTTGCTGCGCCGGCTTCGTTTCTCGTTCGGCTTCTTTTACTCTCCGGTGACGCTTCTGCGGCTGGACTGTTTTGCGCGCGCGACGGAGCTCGCCGCCTACCGATCTCTGGTTTCCGAGCTCTGGCAGAACCTTGAAGAGGCGGATGCGCGCTTTGTGGCGTCGTGCGAGGCGCATTGGCGCAGCGTGCGTCCGCGCATGCTGGCCGGCATTGATTACGAGTTGGGCGACTTCCCGGAGAAAGATCTTTCAACGGAGTTGTTGCGGGTGCGCAGCAATCTGGTCAGAAGTCTTTACCGACCCTTCAGCGACTATCGCCTGCAACAGAAGCTGCGCGTGCATTTCAAGAGCTGTGCCGCGTGGATGATGAATGCGTTGCGCCTGATATGTCTGGCGGTGCTGGTGGCCGGCCTCTTCGGTTATTTCGGGCAGACGGCCGTGGCGACGGCTTGTCTCTGTTTCGCGGCGCTGGTCTGGGGAGCGGCAACGCTGGGTCATTGGCTGGCGCTGCGCCGCATCTGCCGCGACGTCACGAAAGATCTGGAGGCCTTTTCCCCGGTGTTTGCATCGGCGATTACGGGGGCGATTGAGGAGTTTCTGCTTTCTCGCGTGGCGGCGTATCGCCAGCTCTACAACAGCCCGAGGATGCGCATTGCCCACTATGAGAAGACGCTCGCTCCGCTGCGTGCTCGCTATCCGTTCCTGCGCGACCAGCTCAGCGCCGCTTTTCATCGCCTCTGATCGTCGCCATGGAGCAGATGAATTTATTTGCGCTGCACGATGACGCCGAAGGCGGCGAGCCCCGGCGCCCCGAGCAGGATACATCGGGTCTGTCGTCTCTGCCGGCCATGCCGCTGGCGGCGCGCATGCGCCCCGAGACGCTCGATGAGGTGGCCGGGCAACAGCACTTGCTCGCACCCGGCAAGTTGCTGCGCCGCGCGATTGAGACGGATCGCTTTTCCTCGCTCATTTTTTACGGGCCGCCCGGCGTGGGGAAGACGACGCTGGCCTTCGTGATTGCGCGCCGCACCAGTGCGGTCTTTGTGACGCTCAACGGCGTGGAGAGCAACGTGAGCGAGATACGCGAGAAGATCGCCGAGGCCCGCTCGCGCATGGCTCTGCGCGGGCAGCGCACGATTCTCTTTGTCGATGAGCTGCACCGCTTCAACAAGGCGCAGCAGGATGTGCTGCTGCCTCATTTGGAGAAGGGCACGGTGCGCTTCATCGGCGCGACGACGGAAAATCCCTACTTCGCCATCAATTCGGCCATGCTGTCGCGCTCGCAGATTTTCCCGCTCGAGCCGGTGTCGGACGCCGAGATTGTCGCCCTGCTGCGCCGCGCCGTCAGCGACGAGAAGCGCGGGCTTGGGATGCTGAAGCTGCGCGTCGACGACGAGGCGCTCGACCATCTGGCTCTCAAGGCGGACGGGGATGTTCGCAAGGCGCTCACGGCGCTGGAGGTGGCCGCTCTCTCGACGTCGGCCGATGCCGACGGGCTGATTCACGTCACCTTGGCCGTGGCGGAGGAGAGTATTCAGAAAAAGGCCATTCGCTATGACCGCGCCGGCGACGGGCACTATGACACCATTTCCGCCTTTATTAAGTCGATGCGCGGCAGCGATCCCGATGCGGCTCTTTACTGGTTGGCTTTCATGCTCAATGCGGGAGAGGATATTCGCTTCATCGCGAGGCGCATCGTGATCTGCGCGAGTGAGGACGTCGGCCTCGCTGACTCGAATGCGCTGCGCGTGGCGATGGACGCCGCCCGCGCCGCCGAGATGGTCGGCATGCCCGAGGCGCGGATTCCGCTGGCTCATGCGACGGTCTACGTGGCAACGGCCCCGAAGAGCAATGCGGCTTATCTGGGCATTGACGAGGCGCTGCGCGACGTGCGCGAGGGCAAGACGCTGGCCGTTCCCGACCACTTGGCGACGCCGACGCGCAAGAAGCTGGCGAAGCTGCGCGGCGTTTCCGAAGAAGCGACGCAGTATAAATACGCGCACGACTTCGGGGAGGATCATTTCGTGCCCCAGGCCTACCTGCCCGAGGGGCGCGTCTATTACCGCCCGACGTCCAACGGCTTGGAGCTCCGCATCCGCGAGCGCATGGAATACCTGCGGCGCCTGCGGGAGCAGCAGGAGGCTGCGCCCGTGCCCCGCCGACCCGACGGCGAAAAGCCGACCGGCGACGGCGAGCGTGAGCCGCGCTGAGCCCCCACTCGGCGCAAGATTAAGCCGGGCACGCCTTGGTCACGTCCCGGTCACCTGCGGACGACCGTCGGTGACGAAGCCGAGCCTCAGCCGAGCTCTCGAAACGGGCTTCGGCATGCGGGAGCGCAGCTGGGCTCGGTCGCGCCGAAGCTTTGCCGAGCCCTGCGTTCATGCGGCTCCGAGGCTCCGCGCCCGCGCCGCTTACTTGTAGCGCTCCTCGGGGAAGTTGCGGTAGCCGATGGTCAGGGGGCTGCGCTCGTCGAGCAGCCCGCGATCGTAGCGCCGCGAGGGAGGGCGAAGTTTGCCCAGCGTGTTGCCGGTGTCAAAGAAAAATTGCAAATAATAGGTGCCGTTGTAGCCGAGGTGGTGCGCCTCGCGTATCATTTGCAGAATATCCGCCTCGTCGAGAAGGTCGGGATGCACCGTTGTACGCAGCTCAAACTCCAGCTGCGAATCGAGCAGCAGGGCGAGGCTTGTGCGAAAGCGATCAAAGAGCCGCTCGCCGCCGGGAAGCTTCCAGCTGCGTGCCGAGGGCATCTTGTTGTCCATCGCCACATAGTCCAGCAGCTTGGCCTCAAGCAGCTCGCGGAGCACGGCGGGGTTGCTCCCGTTTGTGTCAACTTTAATCAGATATCCGAGAGCTTTGATCTGCTCGCAAAGCTCCCGGATATCCGGATTGAGAGTCGATTCACCGCCGGAGAGCACCACGGCATCGAGAAAGTCGCGGCGCTCGTGCAGAAAGGCCATCACATCCTTGCTGTCGCTGTTGCGCGCCGTGGCCAGATCCGGATTGTAGCAGTAGGGGCAGCGCAGATTGCAGCCGCTGTACCACAGGATGCAGGCCGCCTTCCTCGGATAGTCGAGGTAGGTCAGCGGTGTGATGTCGGCGGGTTGTCTCATTTACTTGAGGATGGAGTCGCAGGCGCAGCAGTGGCCGGGCTCCTCGAAGTGCGCACGCTCTTCGAACTCGCCCTGCTTGCCGGCGTTGAAGGTCTCCACCGGGCGATGGTAGCCCATCACGCGGGTGTAGACGGTGCAGCGGGTGCGCTCTTCAGCGTGTTCCTTGAGGATTTCCTCATCCGATTTGATGACCGGTTTGATGTCTTTCATGGTGTTTCGGGTTGTGTTGCGTTTGGTGTTCAGTGAATGATTCGGGGGATAGAATAAGATCTCAGGCGCAAGCGCCCTGCGGGGCTCAACCGAAGAGCGGCAGCTCGGGCTGCTCCTCGGAGCGCACGCGGGCAATGAGCTCTTCGTCGCAGAGCGGGCAGTAGTCGTGGCGGCCCTTCAGGTAGCCGTGCTTCTCGCAGACCGAGAAGAGCGGGGTGACGGTGATGTAGGGCATCTTGAAGTTCGTCAGCACCTTGCGAACAATGTCGCGGCAGGCCTCGGGCGAAGAGATGGCCTCGTTCATGTACATGTGGAAGACCGTGCCGCCCGTGTAGCAGCACTGCAGCTTGTCCTGCATCTTGAGCGCCTTGAAGAGGTCGTGCGTGTAGTTGACGGGCAGCTGCGAGCTGTTCGTGTAGTAGCGGTGGCCGGGAGAGCCCGCCTGAATGATGTCCGGGAAGCGCTTGAGGTCTTCGCGGGCGAAGCGGTGGGTCGTGCCTTCGGCCGGAGTGGCCTCGAGGTTGTAGAGGTTGCCCGTCTGCTCCTGGTAGCCGCGGATGCGCTCGCGCATGAAGTGCAGCACCTCTTCGGCAAAGGCAATGCCCTCGGGCGTGGCCGTGTTCATCGTGTCGTTGGAGAAGTTGCGCAACATCTCGTTGACGCCGTTGAGGCCGATGGTCGAGAAGTGGTTGCGAAGATGCGGCAGGTAGCGCTTCGTGTAGGGGAAGAGCCCGCGCTCGTAGAGCTCGGTGATGAAGACGCGCTTCTTCTCCAGCGTGCTCTTGGCGAGATCCATGAGCTCGCCGAGCTTGGCGTAGAGGAGGTTCTTGTTGCCCTTGTACAGGTAGCCGAGGCGCGCCATATTGATGGTGACCACGCCGATGGAACCCGTCATCTCCGCCGAGCCGAAGAGACCGCCGCCGCGCTTGAGCAGCTCGCGCAGGTCGAGCTGGAGGCGGCAGCACATCGAGCGCACGGCATCGGGCTTGTAGGCCTCTTCGTCAATGACCTTGTTGCCGTTCTCATCGTACTTGTACTGCGAGCCGATGAAGTTCTGGAAGTAGGACGAGCCGATCTTGGCCGCATTCTCGAAGAGCAGCGGCACGTTCTCACCCTCCCAGTCGAAGTCTTCCGTGATGTTGACGGTCGGAATCGGGAAGGTGAAGGGCTGCCCCGTGCTGTCGCCCTCGGTGAGCACCTCGTAGAAAGCCTTCTGAATGACGTTCATCTCGGGCTGGAAGTGCTTGTAGGTCATCGCCGTGAGCTTCGCGCAGCCGCGTTCGCGGGCGAGCGCCTCGAGCGTCTCGTCGTGCAGCTTTTCAAAGATGTGAGCGCCGCCGGAGAAGGGCGGCTGCTCGCGCAGGTCGCGCGGCACCGTCCAGTCGATGGTGACGTTGGTGAAGGGTGACTGACCCCAGCGCGACGGCACGTTGAGATTGTAAACGAAGCTGCGCAGAGCCTTCTTCACCTCGACGTAGGGAAGCTGATCCTTGAAGAGGTAGGGAGAGAGGTAGGTATCAAACGAACTGAAGGCCTGCGCCCCGGCCCACTCGCTCTGCAGAATGCCCAAGAAGTTCGCCATCTGCCCCAGAGCCTCGCGGAAGTGCTTGGGCGGGCGGCTGTTGACGCGGCTGCGAACACCGTTGAACCCTTCGTTGAGCAGGTTGCGCAGGCTCCAACCGGCGCAGTAACCCGTCAGGCAGTCCAGATCGTGAATGTGGTAGTCGCCGTTGCGGTGGGCGGCACCCTCCTCCGGGGTGTAAACCTGATCGAGCCAGTAGTTGGCGATCACCTTGCCGGCGGTGTTGTTCACGAGACCGGCGTTGGAGTAAGTGGTATTCGAGTTGGCCTTGATACGCCAGTCCGTGTTGCCGATGTACTCTTCAATCGTCTGCTTGCAGTCCACCCACGTGTTGCCCTCGTACACGCCGGCGATCTGCTCGCGCTGCAGTTTGTGCAGGAAGCGATACTTGATGAAGTTGCGAGCCGTTTCGTACGACCCCGCCTTCATGAGCTCGCGCTCAATCGTGTCTTGCACCTTCTCGACGGGAAGATACTCCTCATTCTTCAGCGCATCAAGCACGTTGGCATAGACGAGGGGGTTGTACTCTTCCTGAGAGGCGTGGTACGCCTTCTCGATGGCTTGCTGAACCTTATAGGGTTCGAAGCGTTCGCGCTTGCCGTTGCGCTTGATGATTTTGGAGGACATAGTAAGAGAGGTTTCGTGTTATATGTTCATGGTGCTCACGACAGCGATTGAAGAACCGGACGGACTGCATGCTTCGGGGCGCTGAAAAGCCGTGGCGCGGCGGTTAGCTCAGCCTCCGGAGACACAGTCACCGACCCGCCTCGCAAGGGGCGTGTGCGTGTAAGAAATGTAGCATGCGCCCTTGTCGTTGGCAAGCCCTTTTTTGCTCAAAGAGCAGAAAACTTATTCCGCCCATCATGCTAGATATAGTGGAGTAAAATGTTATATACCACCATATCTTGTATGATGGACTTATTTACAAAATTAGAATCCATCTAAGCGCATGGGCTGCGCGAGAGGCGGGAAATGCGGAGAAATGGCGGGCTTCGCCTGCCGAGCGAAGTTGCTAAATGAGCATGTTATTCACAGCGGGCTCAACGGTCCACCCACAAAATCTTGAGGTAGTCCTCACCGTCGAAATCGAAGGGCATGACGCCCTCTGTCAGGCGGCATCCGCGAGCGGCCTCGGCGACCTGAGCATAAAATGCCCGGTGGCTGAGTTTGCGACAATTCGTGGTGCAGAGGAGCCAGCCGCCGGGGTTGAGGCACTTGAGCGCGGATTCGACGAGGCGTCCGTAGTCCTTTTCCACGCGCCAGACGTGTCCTTTCTCATCGCGGGAGAAGGTGGGCGGGTCGAGCACGATGGCGTCAAAGCAGCGCCCCTGGCGGGCGAAGCGATCGAGCCAGTGCATGGTATCGCCCTTGCAGAAGTAATGCTCATCGGGATCGAGCTCATTGAGCACCATGTTCTCCTTGCACCAGTTGAGGCAGGGCTGGGCGAGATCGAGAGTCGTGGTCTGAGCGCCTGCCAGCGCGGCGCAGACGGAAAAGGCGCCCGTATAGGCAAAGGTATTGAGCAGCGTCATGCCCTCGCGGCAGCGCCGTCGCACCTCCGCGCGGTTGTCGCGCTGGTCCAGAAAGATGCCCTGCGAATAGCCGGCCTCCATGTCGATGAGGTAGCGCACCCCATTCTCTTCAATGATAAAGCGCGGCTTGACGAGGGGGCCGCTGAGGCGCTGCGGCGGCAGCTTCACATCGCGTTCAAGCCTCTTGACGTAGACGGGACGCCGCAGCTCGGCAAGCTGGTTGCGCAGCTCGCGCGGCACCTCAGTATCGCGGACCGACACCAGAAGGCGATCAGCCATGGCGTCAATCGTGATGCCCGGCCAAGTGAGCCCGTCGCTGATGCGGTAGGCATTGGTTCTCTCCGGCAGCCGAGTCCTGCGGTCCTCAATCATCTGTTCAATGAGATTCATAGCGCGGTGGGAGTTTGGGTAGGGGTAACGGATGAGTGACGGCTGCCGGCGGCGCTTCATCCGGCCTGAAGCGCCGCGGCGGCTTTGCGGATGGTATCACCCATCGTGGTGAGGGCATTGGCTCGGGTGGAGGCGAGATGCTCCTTGAGCCCGCAGGAATTGAGCCTCTGCAGGTCGGCCTCCGTCACCTCTTGCGGCGTCAGCCCCGAGAGCAGGCGGATGAAGAGAGCAATGAGTCCCTTGGTGATGAGCGAATCGCTGTCGGCATGCACCACCAGCTTGCCGTCCACCAGCTCCGTGCCCACCCAGACGCGGCTCTGACAGCCCTTAATCAGGTTCGCATTCTTGCGGAACTTCTCGGGCATGGGCGGCAGCTTGCGCCCCAAATCAATGATGTACTCGTACTTCTCCGTCCAGTCCTCGAAGACGGACATATCATCAAGCAGCTCCTCGATGCGATCCTCGTAACTCATGGGCATGCGGTAAAAAAAGGGGAGATAAGGGCACGAGAGGCCACGCCTCAGCAGTTCTCGGAAGCCAGCGTGTAGAGCACCGCCTTCTGCGCGTGCAGGCGGTTCTCCGCCTCGGTGAAGATGACAGGCGCGTGCGCCTCAATCACCTCATCGGTGATCTCATAGCCGCGGTACGCCGGCAGGCAGTGGAAAACACTGTGGCCGGGAGCGGCGAGCTTCAACAGCTCGGCATTGACTTGGTAGGGGAAAAAAGCCTTCTCCTTCGTTCCCTTCTCCGCCTCCTGACCCATCGAAATCCACGTGTCCGTGTTGATGACGGTGCAATCGCGCACGGCCTCCGCGACGTCGGTGGTGCAAATGACGTTCGGGCAATCGAGAGCGGCGAGCGTTTCCGCCTTCGGCAGAGCCTGCTCGGGCCCGGCCAGAGCGAGCGTAAAGCCGAGGCGTTTGGCCGCCCACATCCACGAGCGCCCCATGTTGTTGTCCACATCGCCGATGAAGCTGATCTTCATATCCTTCCAAGACCCGACGCCGTACTTCTCCTCAAGCGTCATCAAATCGGCGAGAATCTGGCAGGGGTGCTCCTGATCCGTCAGCGCGTTGATGGTCGGGATGTCGGAATACTTGGCAAACTCCACCACCTCATCCTGCCCGTAGGTGCGGATGATGGCGCCGTGAATCATGCGGCCGAGCACGCGGGCCGTATCCTTGATCGGCTCACCGCGTCCCAGCTGAATATCGCGGGTCGAGAGAAACATCGGGCGGCCGCCCAACTCACTCACACCCACCTCGAACGACACGCGGGTGCGCGTCGACGACTTCGAGAAAATCAGCGCCCACGTCTGACCGGCAAGCGGCTGCTCCTCATGGTGGCCGCGCTCCGCCTTGAGGCGGTGGCCGAGGGCAAGCAGCATACGAATCTCATCACCTGTCAGTTCTTCAATGGAAAGCAAATTCTTCATGATTTCGGGAACACAATTCTCTTGCGGAAGACCAGAGGGTAGCACAATCATCACGACATGTAAAGCTTCGAATGCGTCATTCCGCATCGCTCGCGCCGCGCCAACGCGCGACCACGCCGCGCCAACGGGCGACCATGCGGCACCAACGGGCGACCACGCCGCACCAACGGGCGACCACACCGCACCAACGGGCGACCACGCCGCACCAACGGGCGACCACGCCGCACCAACGGGCGACCATGCGGCACCAACGCGTGACTATGCGACGCCCACGCGTGACCACGCGGTGCCTACGCCGCGCCCGGCACAACCTGAAAGGCGAGTCGGTCGCCGGGGCGAGGTCTTCCGTGCGCCTCGCGGCGGGGGCGAGCCTCTTGCGCCGAAGCGTTCCGCGCGTCCTAGACGCGGTGACAATCAGCCGTTGGCTTCGCCGTCCGTCCCGCCCTCCTCGATATCGGCATCATCGTCGATATCGGCATCCGTCTCGTCCGCATCTTCCTCAGCGTTCTCAGCGTCCTCATCGTTCAGGAAATTCAGCGGCTCGGCCCCGGCCTCAAGCAGCACCCGGCGCAGCCTGTCGCCACTCTTCAGTTGAAGCGGCCGGATTCCGTCCCTGTCCCGCGCGTTGGGATCGGCTCCGGCCTTCAGCAGCAGGCGGCAGACCTCCGGATCATACACTTCGTGCAGCGGCGTGCGCCCCTCATTGTCGCGGGCGTTCGGATCGGCGCCGGCCTCCAGCAACACGCGGCAGCTCTCGGCGGATCTGACGCTGTGCAGAGGGGTGGCCCCCATGTCATTGACGGCGTTGGGATCAAGCCCGACCTCGTGAATCAGAAAGGACATCACCTCGGCATCGG
Source organism: Candidatus Parakkermansia intestinigallinarum (assembly GCA_019114365.1). Lineage (GTDB taxonomy): Bacteria > Verrucomicrobiota > Verrucomicrobiia > Verrucomicrobiales > Akkermansiaceae > Akkermansia > Akkermansia intestinigallinarum. The sequence continues at coordinate 25,486 of DXFQ01000013.1, forward strand.
TCACAGCATGCAGCAGGCTGTTGCCGTCGTGATCGCAAAGCTTCGGATTCACTCCGGCTTTGATGAGCAGGCGACAGACCTCGACGTCGTTAATGCGGTACAGCGTGCTGCGGCCGAAGGAATCGCGCACCCTCGGATCGGCTCCGGCTTCCAGCAGCAGGCGGCAGGCCTCGGCGCCGGCAACGAAGTGCAGCGGTGTGCCGCCGTTCTCGTTTGCTGCTTTCGGGTTGGCTCCGGCCTCCAGCAGCAGGCGGTAGGACTCGGCGTCGTCAACGAAGTGCAGCGGTGTGTTGCCGCCTTTGTTTGCGGCGTTCGGGTTAGCACCGGCCTCCAGCAGCAGGCGGCAGACCTCGGCATCGGCAATGCCGTGCAGCGGCGTGTTTCCCTCATTGTCGCGGGCGTTCGGATCGGCTCCGGCCTCCAGCAGCAGGCGGCAGACCTCGGCATTGACAACGTGGTGGAGAGGCGTGCTGCCGTCGCTGTTGCGGGTCATGGGATCGAGCCCCGCTTCGAGCAGCAGGCGGGCGGTCTCGGCATCTTCGGCGCCGTGCAGCAAGGTGTTGCCTTCGTCATCCCGAACCTTGGGATCAGCTCCTGCTCCGATCAAGAGCCGCAGCGTCTCGGGCGACATGGACGGCGAGAGCTCGAAGTTCGGGCTGAGGCCGGGCTTCGCGCCGGCCTCCAGCAGCAACTCGACGGCATCGGCCTTGTCGAAATACGCCGCTATCCGAAGAGGTGACATCTCGCCGGTTGGGGGATTGGGATCGGCGCCGGCTTCCAGCAACAGGCGCGCGAGCTTGGTGTCCTCGCCTGATATCAAGGCCAGAGCAAGAGGCGTCAAACCTTGTTTCTGCGGCGCGTTAACGTCGACCCCCGGGGTGCGGATGAGGGCTTCGGTGAGCCGTAACAGGCCATTTGACGCGGCCATATGCAGGGCCGTATCGAGGTTTTCGTTGACGAGATTCGGATCCGCCCCGAGTTCAAGCAGCAGCAAGGCTGCGTCTTCGTGCGGCACCGAGGCCGCTACGAGCAGCGGCGTCAGTTTGCCGGTAGGCAGCGTGCCTCTGATCGAACCGGTCTGAGCGTTGATGTCGGCGCCTTCGGCCACGAGTCGTCGGATCGCCTCCGTATCATTGTGCAGAGCGGCATGGTGCAGGGGAGAGGCGCCGAGCGAGTAGAGAAGCGAGCCGAGCATTTCTTCGACCTTTTGCCGTATCTCGGCTCGGTACTGCGCTTGCGCTTCCTCGTCCGAGAGGCCTGATTCGTCGTCCGCGGAGAATGCACACGGCTCTTCGCTTGTCGGCGCCGGAGTCGGTGCGTCCGTCGCCGCGCCGACGTTCGGCGACCAGCATGATAAGGAGAGGGCAAGGGCGAGTAGATGGTTTCTTTTCATGGGACTGCGTGTTTGAAGATCAATACCGTGAGCTGCGTTTCCAGACTAAGCTTTCGCGGGCAAGCTGTCAAGCGTAAAGCCGGCGCATGATAACCCGCAGTGTGCGCACGATAACCCGCAGCGTGAAGGCGGTCGGCCCCGAGTTCTCAGCCTCATCATGGCCGCCTCGACATCGCCGCCTCAACTTCGCTTCCCGCGCAGCGGCAGCGCTATCACTCCTAAGGTAGAGCGTGCCGGCCGCCCTTGCCGCGCACCCCGGCGGAGACCGTGAGGCGCCGGGCTTGTCGGCGCACCCCCTTGCTCCGCATGACAGAACTGATGCCCGCAAAGCCGAAATCGGGGCTTGAAACAGAGGGATTTTTTGCTACAATAGCGCCCATGAACGCCTTTCGTGTCACCATTCTCATCTTGCTCGTCGCCATCGTGGGGCTGATGTTCTACGTGCTGACCGTGTACATCCCCGAACAGCGGAAGGAGTACAGCGTCTACGAGGCCATGCGCAGCCAGAGCGAGAGTGATGCGCGCGCCGCAGCCGATCGGCGCAACCTCGCCAACAACTCGCCCGTGAGCGAGAGCCCCGAGGAGGAATCCGCCCGGCGCGAAGTCGAGCAGAGCGCCGCCGCTCTCGAACGCCAGCGCCTTGAGGCGGATGAGCGCAGCGCTCTGGAGGCCGGCCGTCGCAAGGAGGAAGCCGCCCGCAAGAGAGCCGAAGCCGCCGAGACGGCCCAATCGAAGCTGATCGGCGCCGTCGCCTCCTTCGATGAGGAGTGGAACTTCCTGCGCATCCAAGTCAATGGCGATCAGCTGCCTGACAAAGACGCCAAGGTGCTGATTGTGCGCGACGGAAGACCCGTATGCGAGGCCGTCATCACCGGCGCTGACGAGACGCCGGGCTTTGTGATTGCCGACCCGAAAATTTTGCAACCGGCGCAGGGCGATGTCAACATCGACCCCGCATCCCTCAAGCCCCGCGCAGGCGACGGCGTCATCCCCTCTGACCTGATTGATATCGGCGACACGTCCGTCGATCCCTTCTTCAATTCGAATGCGGCACCCCTTCCGCCGACCACCGGCAGTTCGGCTCCGGAGGAGATTGAGGGTGTCCTGATCCCCGTAGCTCCCTGATGCGAAAAGCTCCTTCCATTCTGTTCGACCGCACGCCGAGTTTCTCCTTCGAGTTCTTCCCCCCCAAGACGGAAGAAGGTGCGCGTTCCCTTCTCGATACGGTACTGAAGCTTCAGGAGTTTCACCCGAGCTTCGTGAGCGTGACCTACGGCGCGGGCGGCGGCTCGCGCGAGCTGACGCGTGCCGTGGTGCACGACATGCAGAGCCGCAACATCCCGACCGTTCCGCATCTCACCTGCGTTTCTCACACCGAAGCGGAGATCGAACAGGTGCTCGAGGCCTATACGCAGGCCGGGGCGCGAGCCGTCATGGCGCTGCGCGGTGATCCCCCGCGCAACCGCCCCTACGATCCGAGCCTCGACGCCTTTCGCCACGCTGCGGATCTCGTGCGCTTCATCCGTCATTGGGAGGAGCGCCGCCGCCTGCCTTACCGCCTGACCATCGGCGTGGCGGGCTTTGCCGAGGGGCATCCCGATGCGCGCAACCGCATTCGCGAGATGGACTTCCTCAAGGCCAAAATCGACGAGGGCGCCGATTACATCTGCACGCAACTCTTCTTCGACAACCACGCCTTCTTTGATTTCCGCGACCGCTGCCGCATCCTCGGCATCGACGTTCCCATCATCGCCGGCATCATGCCCGTCACCTCCATTTCGAGCATGAACCGCATGGCCGACCTCTCGCCCGGAACGAACTTCCCGGCGCGCTTGCTCAAAGCCATGCTGCGAGCGGGCGGCGATCGCGAATCCATCGAGCGCATCGGCATCAACTACGCGAGCAACCAATGCAGTGAGTTGCTTGACGAGGACGTCGACGGCATTCACTTCTACACGCTCAACCGCTCGAAGGCCACGCTGCAGATCTACCGCAATCTCGGTATCAACAACTGCTACGATGTGGATCGCATCCACATGCTCAACGAACTTTACAACTCATAAGTCATGGACAGCACGAACAAGAAACCCGAGGAGATGCCGATGCTCTCCGAGGCAGAGATGAAGGCCATCGGTGAAATCTCCATCGGCCCCGCCAAACACGAAATCTTCCTCAACAAGCATTACAAGAAGCTCATCTGGGGCACCATCGGTCTTGCGGTTGCCGGTGCATCCCTCATCGCATGGTTCTCGTATCGCAATTCCGTGCGCGAGGCTGCCGCCGCAGAGCTCATCGACGCCATGAATGCGGAACAGGTGCTCTCTGATGACATCAGCGCCTTGCAGTTCAAGGGCGAAGAGCTGCGCAGCATCGCGGAGAACTCCCGCTACGGCAGCACGCCTTCGGCGGCTACGGCTCGCCTGCTGGAGGCTCTGCGCCTCGTTGCCGCCGGGCAGGAGTCCGCCGGTTTCGCCGTGCTTGAGGGCATGGCCGCCGACAGCTCGAACCCGGTGCTTGCCGCGCGTGCCGCAGCCGAGCTCGCCTCGCGCTACATGCTCCGCAAAGATGACGCCAAGGCGGCGGAATACTGGAAGCGCGTTCTCGACTTGGCTCCCTCGCCCTACTCGGCTCTCGCCTGCATGTCGCTCGGTGACATTGAGCGAGCCGCCGGCAACCCCGATGCGGCGGACGCATATTACAACCGCGCCGTCAATGACTATGTCAGCAGCGGACTCGTGCAGGCGCCTTCCTTGGATATATCCGTCGCTTTCCGCAAGCTCATCCTCGGCACCACGATGCCCATGCTTGTCTCGCCGCCGGCTGAGCCTGCTCCGAGCGCCCCGTCCCCGAGTGTTCCGGCTCCGAGTTCCCCGAGTGAATCCGTGCAGCCTGCGGGCGGCGGTGTGCTCGACACGACTCTCGGCGGGGGCTCCGATACCACGCTGGACACAACCCTCTGACGCAAGGCCATGAGCATCTTTCAGGATCACTTCTCGATGCTCTCCGAGCTCGAGCGTCTCGCCGCCATGGTGCAGGATCCCGTCCGGCGCCGCGAGCTTGGCGCGGAGCAGTGGCCCACGGCCATGATGGCTTTCAGCCTGCTCATCAGCAACGATCCGGATCGCCTCGACGAAGCGCTGGAGGTTTACCCCTTCTTCCGCGAGAAGACCCCGCTCAAGGAGCGCCTCAAGAGCCTCAGCCTGCTGGAGAACTTCACTCGCTCGCGCAAGGGGGAGGGCTGGCGGTCGTTTTTGCCCTACGCTCTGGGCGACGAAGAGCTCATCTCTCTGCGCGCCGCCAAGCTCACCACCCTCATGGCCAAGCCGGAGGAGGGCGAGCGCTTTACCGGCGTGCGCGAGCTGGTGCGCCTGTTGCAGCAGCGCGAGGATGCGCCCAAGACGCTGCTTTGTGCCGCCTTTGAGCTGGCGGATCTTCGCGTCGAGCCCTTGCTGGAGCCTCTGCTGGATCTGCCTGCGGCGCAGCTGGAGGGGCTTCTGCCGGCATCACAGGCCAACAGACTGAGCTGCAACTGGATGCTCAAGCTGCTCGAGCACCGCCCGGAACTCGCCGAGCTCGTCGCCGACAGCCTTTGCGCCATGGGGCAAACGCCTCAGGTGCTCGACCTCGCCATGCCCATACCGACATGGGCTTTCGAGTCGCCCAAATGCCAGCCCCTCCACGGCTGGACTTCCGCCGAGTATTACGCCCGCATGCTCCCGAGTTTGCAGGGACGCCTGAGCGAAGACGCCCTTCGCCGCGTGCGCGACGCGTGGGGAGCCTGAGGACTCCCCTGCGCCGGGATTTTTTCGGGCAGCTCCGCCCGAGAGCTCGAAAGGCGTGGAGCAGGGGGCAGAAAACGGGCGGCCGCGGCACAGCGACACTCGACGCGCCCGGCGGCTGATCCGAGAGGCGCAGCGACGGCGGAGCGACGCGAGTCGGTTGGCGGCTTGCCTTTCCGCACGGGTGAGCGGTGAGCTGCGGCCGCTTGAAGCGCTGCCGCTGCCGCGCAGGCTCGGGCGTGTCTGACACCCTCCGCCGAGCTCTCGGCTCTCGCGTCCGTCTTGTCCGTCTTGTCCGTCTTGTCGCCGCTTTGATTCCTCACGACTCCCGTCGTGCGGCGGCGCGGGGCTCAACCGAAGGGGGAGAAGTATTCATCCGCTTCCGGACTGCTCGGCGGCGTTGCCGCTTGTTGCGGCTCGGGCATCCTGACTGGACTGCCGACGGCGACCTCGGCCGGGGCTGCCGCAGCGGGTGTGCGCGTCGGTTTGAGGACGTTGTAGAGCTGGTCTTGGGCGGCCGGGGCGATTTCGGCCAAGATGTCGACGATGTTGGCTCCCACTAAGCGGATGGCGCGGCGCAGCAGGTAGGGAACCGGGCTGGAGGGCTCGTTGTCTTCAAACCAGAGGCAGAGTTGCTCCATGAGGCGGATGGCTTCTTGCCGCCCTGCGCGTGCCTGGCCTGTCGGCGGGATGGCAGCGGGGAAGGCGCTCAGCGGGGCGAGCGCTGCTGCGGGCGCCGGAGCCGCCGCGGACGGAGCGCCGATTTCTCCGCCGCTCGGAGGCTGCGGGCTGCCCTGCGGCGAGGCGGCGCTCTGCTCCGTCCGAGGGGCAGAGGCCGACGGCTCTGCTGCCGCTGCTCCGGCTGCTGCGGCAGCGGGGGCGACGGAGTTCAGGAAGAGCAGCATCTCTTTGAGCAGATCGCCGATAAGAGTGAAGTCCGGAGTTCCCATCCCGTGGCCGGCATAAATGTCGCGAATGCTGCGCAGAAGGTCGATGCTGGCGCTCAGATCCTGCTTTTGGTCTTCGGTGCGGTCGCCGGGGGTGTTTTGCAGGGCGGCACGGATGGTGCGCTCGGCATCACTGCCTTCGGGAGCTTGCCGGATATCATCGAGGCTGTACGAACCCAGCGCAGGCGAGGCGGTCAGCGCCGTCGCCAGCAGAAGGCGCAGCACGGTGGTGTCTGCATCGAAGCTGCCCGGCGTGGGCGAGAGGCGCATCAGGGTGCTGAGCCGCTCCTGAACGTCGCCGTCGTCCGGCACGGGCCAGAGCGTCTCCCACAGGTTCTCGCTGAGCTCGCGGATGAGTTCGAGCCCTTCATGCAGGCCGCTCAGCCCGCGGTTGGCCAAGCGGGCGATGGTCCAGATGACGGCAAGGCGCAGGTCGCGGGTCTCCTTCATGAGCCCGGCGGCGGCTTTTTCGAGCTTGCGCCAGTCCGGCGGGGTTGCGGGGATGACGGCGTCGCCCATCATGTGTTCGGGCTCGCCGGCGTATTGCTCGTCAAGCTCGATCATGCGGGGATCGTACTCGAGGTTCTCTCCGCAGGGGGAGTCGCCGCTGAGCGGCGCGGTGAATGAGGATATGAGGTCGTTGTTCATATAGCGTTTAGTTCAGGGGCAGTTCGCCGTCGGGGAGCTCGGTTTCCGGGTACTCAAGGAGGTGGTCCGCGGCGGACGGCGGCAACAGCCCGTCGTCGACGGAGGGCGTGAGGCAGGGCCTCAGGTAGAGGGTAAAGACGCCGCCGCTTTGATTGTCGTCGGTCTGGAGCGGTACAATGAAATAGTTGCGCGACGCGTCGTACTCCGCGGCGTTCTCGAGCACCAGATCGAGCAGCGCTTGGCGGCGATCGAGGTAATGCGCCGAGTATTCGTCGTCCGCGTGCTTGTAGAGGCGCAGCAGGAGGTTTTCTCCCGCAGACAAGAGGTGCTCCGTTTCTTGCGTGACGTCGGGCAACGTCCTGAGTTTGCCGGTGCCGGTGCCGGCGCTGTCGAGCGAGAAGTAGGGGCAGGCGGCGGCTTGCCTGATGCGGGCGTCGTCGCCGCATTCATCAGCGCCGGGGATGATCAGGCGGAAGCTGAGGCTGTAGCCTTGGCCGCGGAGCTTGTCGATGCTGCGGCGGAGGTTCTCCAGCTCTTCTGCGCCGGGTTTGCGGGGGGTGTTGCGCTGGGTGAGGTAGGTCTCGCGGATGAGTTGGCGCAGCTGCCTCTCGTGCTCGCTTCGGCCGCTAAGCGGGCTTTCTCCGGTGTTGAGGCTGAGGCTGCCCGGCCAATCGGCCGGAGCAATCATGTCGCGATTGAAGGTCATGGCGAACCAGAACAGGCAACTGTAGCCTTCGCGGTCTTTGAAGACCAGCGGCGCGTAGATCGTCTTTTTGTCATCGGAGAGCCGGGCCCCGGGGCGCAGGCAGAGATCCAGCGCACTCCAGCTGCGGCTCAGCTTCAGGGTGCTGTCCGGCGTGCTTGAGTCGGAGTGCCGGTAAAACTCAAACTGCAGACTGCCGCTGGAGGCGGCGATGCTTTCGGAGAGCAGAGGGAGGTCTTCATCGTTTTGGCGATTGAGGTTGAATCTGCCTGTGAGCGGCGTGCCGTTGCAGAGAATGCGGCAGTAGGGGAAGCGCCGCCCGACGGGGATGATTCGCTTGAGGTCGTCCCCGCTCGTGATGGCCGAGGCGCGCAGGTCTGATGAAGGCAGCACGGGAATGCAGCGAAGCTCGGACGAAGGATCTGCCAGCAGAATGAGCACGTCCGTGATCTTGCGCAGTCCTGCATCGTGGCTGCTCGCGATGCTCAGATCGAGCGAGGCAGACTTCTCGGGGATGCTGCGGGCCGCCGCCTGCTTGGCGATTTCCGCCTCGCGCTGCGGGTCCGTCAGGTGAGCCACGGCGCCCAGCCTGTCGTAGAGGTCGTTGATGTCAAAGGGCGTCAAAATATCTTCACTGCCTCTTTGGGAAGTGTTGCAAAGCGGGAAGCGCCGCGCATCGGCGAGGCAGGCCGAGATGTCATCCTGCATGGCCGCCGCAGCCTCTTGCTTGAGCAGAAGCATGCCGTGGAGCAGGTAGCTGTTCCACCAGAGGAAGGAGGAGTTGCCCTGCGCGGGATACCACGAGCCCCAGTAGTTGCTCATGAGTTTGTCGACAGGCTGAGAGATGAGGAACTTCCAGGCACGGTCGGGCTTGAGACTGAGTTTGCTGATGTAGTCGGCGGATATTTGGAAGTTGCGACGCGTCTCGATGTCGAGAGCCTTCTTGGCCCGCAGGATGAGCTCGCGGATGGAGGTGAGTTGGGGGAAGCGTTCCTCATCCATGAGGCAGGGCAGATCGAGGGCATCGTAGATGAGGTCGTCGAGCTCGTAGAGGATGGAGCCGACGTCGGCCGAGTAGAGGACTTCGCCGCTTTGCACGTACTCGGCCCAGTTGCGGATGCCGCTGATGCGGTAGTAGGAGGGGATGGTCTCAACCCAGTACATGACGTAGTCGGTCAGGTAATGCTGGCAGGCGTCATCCACGCGGGAAAGGGCTCGCTTCAGTTCCCCGTCCGCTGCTCCCGTGTCGGTCTTGCTGCGGACGTAGTCCGAGAGCGCGAGCAGGTCGGTCATGCGGCGATTGGCACTCCCGGGTTCGTAGACGGGGTTGATGGAGGTGCGGCTCGCGGCGGTGTAGGGCATGGAGGGGAGTTTGCGTGCAACTTTCGCTCCCGGCTCAGGCACGAGGACTTCGACGTTGCTGTGCGGGGCTTCCGCGAGCCAGGTGATGAGCACGCTGCGTTCCAGCCTGTTCCAATTTTGCTCCCAGCAGGTGGCATTCAGAGCGCTGCCTTCGGGCGAGCCGAGCTCGCGGACGGCTGCGTCATATTGCTTGCGAGCCTCCTGAACGCGGCCGATGCGGTGCTGGAAGGTTTCCTCCGGCAGACCGACGGGGATGGGGAAGGAGAAAAGAGAGTTGAGGCGGTCGGCGCGCTCCATCGCGACCTTCCAAGGCCGTGTGGCGGGCTCTCGGCTTTCATCGCGATCCCAGAAGCGGCAGATGTCATCGCTCAGCAGTTCCTCGTCGCTTGCGGAGAGCTTGGTGAGAGCCTGCGTGACGGAGCTTGTGAGAGCGGAGAGTTGACTGTGCAGGAAGTCGGCGTTGTGAGAGCTGCCCAGCGCTTGGTCGAGGTCTTGGAAGTTTTGCAGGTCGCGCGCCAAGGCATCGCTGAGCGCGCGGCGCACCTTTTCGAGCGCGCGGCGCAGCGAGCTTTCGTCGCGAATTTGCAGGCGCTCTTCCATTTCGGAGAGTTCGGCGGCCTGTTGACGGGCCGATTGGTAGCGCTGCTGCCATTGGCGGATGCAGTCCTCGGCCGTGGCAGAGTCTTCACGTCGGACGGCTTCGGCAAAGGCTCTTTCCAGCTCGAGCATCTCGCCGTGGGTTTGGTGGAGCTGTTTGGCCTGTGCAATGAGGCTGAGCATTTGCCCGTAGTTGAGAGAGGGGTAGATGCTCAGGTCGTCGACCTCGGCGCAGTATAGGGAGGCTGCTTTGGTGATGGCTTGGGCTGCCTCAATGGAGACCGGGCGGAGGTATCCGTTGAGGATGGTCATGGTGCCGAGGGTTTTGTTGTGCTCATAGCTGTTGAGCCAGAGGGCACGGACGGCGGCATCGCGACCCGATTGACTCTCCGGGCGGATGAGCAGCGAGTAGTTGACGTCATCCTGCACGCTTTCTCCGTTCAGCAGCAGAATGCCGTAGCGAGTGATTTGCAGCAGGGTGGAGAAGCAAGCCGTGTCGTCGGGCTGCCAGTCGGGAAGCTGCTCGCCGCTTTGGTCGGCGCGGTGGATGAAGGTGCCGCGGGCGGTGCTGACGGCCGGCTGCATCAGCATGGTGACGACGGTGGCTTTGTCGATGAAATCTTTGTAGCTCTTGAGCAGCTGCGGCGATGCTTCGTGATCGACAATCCAACAGGCCGGCCTCCAGAAGAGCGGGAGAGGCGCCGGGACGCTGGACATGTTGGTCATGATGTAGAGGTACTCGCGGCGCGATACGGTCGTGCCGGGGACGGTCTGTGTTGTCAGCGGAATCTGTTCTCCCTGCCGGATACCCAGCAGGGGCGCGTTGTCGATGCTGTTGCTGCGGAAGAGTTGGTGGGTGTTGGCCCAGAAGGAGAGGTCGCGCTTCGCGAGTTGCTCGAGGCTGCTTCTCTGGAGCGCGGACCAGCACGTCAACGCCGCTGCCGCAGAGGCGAGCACGATGCCGCTCGCGCCGTAGGGGCGCCGGATGCGCCGGAGAGCCTCGTCCGTGTAGTCGCTCTGCTCCGTCGTGCCCAGAATATGTTTTTGCAGCAGTTGGCGGGTAAAGTAGTGGCGCGCTGAGGCCAGCGAGAGGATTTTCTCACACTCGGCCACCAAACTGTCACTGCCGAGTTCGGATGCGCGGGCGCTGATGCCCGCCGCAGCGCTGTTCTCGGCGCGGGGCGGCAGGAGAACGGGGTGGAGTTTGCCGTCCTTCTTCTCAAAGACGACGCGCTCCGTGGTGGTGACGGGCTTGTCGAGCGTGGCCGTGAGCCAGAAGCCGCAGAAGGGGAAGAGCCCGCGATGGCGCTTCTTGTGGCGGACGTGGGTGAAGATGCCGGCGAGGTAGCGCTTGAGGTTTTCCCGCAGTTCCTCCACTTTGTCGGGCAAGAGCCAGATGGGAGCCATGAGGTCTCCTCGATTTTCGCCGGTGGCGGCCTGCTCCCAGACGCCGGGGTGCAGGGCCAGTGAGCCGCGCAGGGTCTTGAGGTGTTCAACGAGGCGGTCGAAGGCGAGATCCGTCGATGCCGTGTCGTAGGGCTCATCCGGTCGCGGATTGCTCCAGCCCAAGGGCTGCTCGCAATCTTCGTCTGACAGCAGGGAGAAAAATTCGGAGAATCCCTCGATTTGATCGCATTTGGTGACGAGGACCCAAACCGGGCAATATACGCCGGTGATGCGGCTCAGCGCCCGCATTTCTTCGGCAATGAGGGTGATTTTGCGGTCGCGCAACTCGGCGGAGTCCAGCAGCAGGGCGTCCGCCGGGATGGTCAGGATGACACCGCTGGGCAGGTTGTTGCGGTAGATGCCGTGCAGCTGCTCGAGAAAGAATTGCCACTCCTGATCTTGCCGACCGCCCCAGCGGCTCAGGAAAAGACGTCCGCCGATATCCCAGATGACACCCTTTTCGGCGAGCCAGAGGTTGAAGGTCGACGTGGCCTCGGCCGCGCGCGAGAAGTCATTGATGCCGGCCGGGTAGGCGATGCCGCCTTGCTCCATGAGTCGGCTTTTGCCCGAGCCCGGTTCGCCGAGCAGAAGCCAGGAGGCCGTTCGCTGCGGGTTGATGCCTTGCGCGGCCATGGCCTTGCGTGCGGCGTCCAAATCCATGCGGATACTCTCGACGCGCATGAACTGCTCGCGCTGCTGCGATTTGAGATCTTTGCCCGCAGCCATGGCGGCGAGCTCGCGCCGCAGCAGTAAATCTTCTCGCATGGTGCCCACCATGCGGTGCAGGCGCCGACGGTGGATGATCATGCGCGCGGCGATGTAGAGCACAAAGGCGATCAGAAGCACTGCGATGATGCAGAGCGTCCACTCCGTCCAGCCCCAATCTTGGGTGCGGGCAAGGGCGGAGGTCGCGGCGTCAGAGGGGGAATCGGTCAAACTCATGGCTGGGCGTCAGAGAGGTCCGGGCGCAAACGCTTCGGGTGAGTGAGAGGTGAGGTTTCGGAAAAGAGGGGGCGGCAGCGGAATCGTCCGTCATTTTGTCTCCGCCGAGGATGAGGTCTGCTCTTTGTTATCGGGGGCGGGTTCGGTGCCCGATTCTTCGGCGGGGGGCGCAGCCGGCGCCGCCTGAGTCGAGCCGTCTGAGGGCGCAGTCGACGTCATTTGCGGCGTCTGTTGCGGCGGGGCAGCGGAGGGCTGCGGCGATGGGAGCGCACGGGGTGCCGGGGCGAGGTCGGCCTTGTTCTCGGCGTTGGCGTCGCGCGGCTGCTTGCGTTCACGGACAGCGACGAGCGTGTCCGCATTGAGCGCGTGGCGCATGGCTTTCGCCTCGATGAGCTTCTGCGTTTCGCTCAGCTCATGGCGAAGGGAGTCTGTTGCGCTGCGGTAGCTGTGCAGGTAGTAGATGCAGGCCAGCACCAGAGCAGCGGCGCCGATCCCGCAGATGCACAGCCCACGGAGAACGGGGTTGCGGGGGCTGGCGAGCCGGGCGGGCGATTCCGCCTGCTGTCCGAAGAGTGTCCGAGTTGCTTCCTCCTCCGGCATGATGGCCAGGATCTCGGCTGTACGGCGCATCAGCTCTTCGAGGCGCACGCTTCGCCTGCCCAGAGAGCCGGAGAAACCGCTGGCCACCATGTCATACATCAGCCGCAGGTGCTCGCGCGCCTGCGGTGTGTCTTCCTCAAGCCAGCGGCGCATGTAGTCGAAAAACTTCTCGTCGCCGGCGAGCTCGTTGTACCGACTGCGCCCCACATCCTGCCACTGCCGGGCGTAGGGGAAGGCTCCTTCATGCACCATGTAATCAATGTAGAAGGCCGTGTAGCGGCAGGCGTCTTCCAAGGCCTCCTGATTCAGCTCACGCGATGCCGCACCCGTCTTGCGGATGCGGGCCATTTCTCGCATGAGGTGACTCATGAGCAGCTCCTGTTCGGGAGCCTTGCCGCGAGCCGCCTCGCTGCGGCAGGAGACCATGTAGGAGATGAGAGGAGTGAAGAGCTCGCAGAGGGTCATGACTGTCGGGCGGGGGCTGAAAGAATCAGGTAGAGCTCGGCCTGCGTGTCGGGCAGCATCTGCGGGCTCCAGGTCAGCGCGCAGCTGAGCTCATCGGCAATATCAAGCCAGGTATCATCCTGCTCCGGCCGATTCGAGCAGAACCACAGGCGCCTGTCGCCTGCGGGCAACAGCGGCGAGGGCATGCGCTCTTCCGCCAGACGGACGCCGCGGATGCGCATGCTGCTTTGAGAAGCGGCCGTGAGCTTGAAGGCGTCTCCCGCCTCCACCAGATCGGCCACGCGACGCGGCGGCTGCTCACTGCGAACACAGACACAGACGCAGCGCACGGCCTCAAGCCACTCCTTCTTCAGCTCGCCGAACCAAGCGTGCGCCGCCTCATCGTGCCGCAGCTCCACCCGCACGCACCACTCCGTGGCCTCCGAGGCCGTCAGGCGGTAGATGGCTTCGATCACTTGGGCGAAAAGCGGCAGGCAGTCATCATGACGGTAGAGAGCGGGCCGGGGAGCCTCTTCGAGGGGTCTGAAGGCTGCCAACTGCATCAGCAGTCGGCAGAGCTCGGTGTAGAGAGCCTGCGGTGCGGCGGAAGGCAGGGCCGCGAGCTGCCGCAGGGCGCACAGGGAGGATTGCACGATGGCGCTTTTGAGCATCTTCTCCAGCCTTTCGACGGCTCGCTGGGGCATCTGCATGTCGCGTTCCCTCAGGGAGGTCGCCAAGTTGACGGCGATGCCGTCGAGATGTTCGCAGAGGGCATCGAGGCGCTGCACGAGCTCCGGGGCCGCGCTGAGCGTGAGCGAAGGTGCAACATAGCTTTCATCGCGGCTCAGCGAGGGCCGGCCGTCCGCACTGCGCCGACAGCGCAGACGCATGAGCGGCAATTTCTCGTATCCGGGCAGCGTCTCGGGCCGGGTGGAGAGCAGCAGCCGCAGACGGCGGAACATAATCGGCTGCTCGTTGCCGCCCGCATTGATATCATAGCACGGCTGCGGCTGCGCCTCGTAGCGTCTGGGCGGAGACCCGGCGGCGGCTCCCGCGGACAGGTTGTCCTCTCCTTCGCGCAGCGGCGCAACGGCCAGATAAACCGTCAGCGATGAAGCACTGCTGAGCTCCGAGCTCAGATCGAGAGCCTCTGCTACCGCATTGCGCGGCAAGTCCACCGACTCTCCGCCGGGGAGGATGGCCTGCAGGGAGCGGATGCTGAAGTGGAAGTGCTCGAGGGCCGTCTCATCAATCTCGAGCTGCGCGAGGCCGTAGGCGTAGGGCAAAGCCAGACAGAGATCGCTGTTGCGGGTCATGGCGTGGCTCTGCTGCGCCTGCTGAAAGTGGTGCGGGCGCAGGAAGACGCCGTCGGTCCAACTCAATGAAGGGGGATATTGCAACATGGGGAAAATCAATGAAGATGTGGGTAAATCGCGAATCAGTTATCTTCCGGCTTGAGCGGGGTTTGCAAGAGGAGCCCTGCGGGGATGATGGACACTTCGATATCCGTACCGTCCCAGCGATCGGCCGCCAAGGGCAGCGTCAGACGGCGCATATCCGGCCCTTTGGCACCGTCGCGGGGCAGATTGATGAAGAGGACGAGGTGGCTGGCTCCGCGCTTCTCCAACCAGGTCTTCCAGACCTTGTCATCGCGGCCGAGAGTCTTTTTCTCATAATCCTCCTCACTGAAGTAAAAGGTTTTCTTGCGGAGTGAGTCTCGGAGCACATTGGAGGGGTCGAAGTAGTCGTCGATTTCGGTTTGTTCGAGCTGCTTGAGGGTGGTTTCGTTGGCCTCGACGATGTCGACTTCCACGGAGGGAAAGACGCGGAAGCGCTCGATGGTGATGGGATCGTAGGCGACGCTGAGGTTGTACTCGCGCGGCGCCGAGGATTGGCAGGCGGTGAGAGCCAGCGAGCCGACAAGCAGGAGGAAGAGTTTTCGCATGCGAACGAGCAGTGAGTCTTGTTGAGTTGCAGTCAGAAAAGTTGAGGGAGAATCAGCAGATGTACGTGATGCCCGCGGTGACCATGGCTGAGGTGGTGACGGGAACCCCCGTGGCGGGGTTGACGCCGGAGGCCATGGACGTGATGTTGGCCATGGGCAGACCGTGGACGATTTTGTTGACGGCCGTGCTGCCGGCGATGACGCCGGTGCAGGCAGCCCCGGAGACGGGCGAAGTGATGGTGGCGACGGGCAGACCCTTGACGAGAAAGGTGGGGGCTGTGCCGGTGATGAGATCGCCGGTAACGGAGGTGCCGGTCGTGACCATGATAGGCGTGGGCATAGGCTGGAAACGAGAAGGTTCGGGGGTGCGGATGAAGAGCCGAGCGGAAGGTGAAAAGCTGAGAGGAAGGTGAAAAGCTGAGAGGAAGGTGAAAGCCGAGAGGAAGGTGAAAGCCGAGAGGTTGGGGTAAAAGCGGCGGGATCAGGATGAAGGAGCCGAGGGGTGGGGCGGCGGCCGGAGGCGCTCGGCAGAGGGTCGGACGACGAGCCCGCCGTCGGTCAGCATGATGAGCAGGCTCTGCGTGCCGGCCGGGTAAGCCGAGCGGTGCAGGGGGCAGGTGACGCGGCGCGGGTCTGCGGCGCTGGTGGAGCGCCGTTCGGGTTTGGGGGTGACGGCGATGAGGATGTCTGCACCCTTCTCCTGCCAGAGGCGCCCCGTGGCGTCTTGATCCGGGAAGATGGTGGCGCCGGGCGTTGCGGCATCCAGAATGATGCGCCGGATGTCCTGCGGCCGGGAGCTGCGGCCCAAGGTGGCAAAGTACTCATCCACGGGTGTAATCGTTTGGCGGCGCTGCTCCATTTCCCCGCGCACGGCGTAGAGATCGACAAAGGCGGCCGTTGTCGTACGGCTGCGTTGATCGCGGATGCTGACCGGAAGCATCGGGTCACGCCACGAGCAGGCCGGCAGCAGCAAAAGAAGCGCCAGCGCGTGCGGAAGAAGCTGTGATGCGAACCGTGTTATCATCATTGTCGAAGCGCCTTGTCACATTCTACCAAAGCCTGAGCGTGCGCGCAAGTCTCTATCATCGGAACGCCGCGTTTCTTCCGCATCCGAGCGGACGGGCTCGCCGTGCTCATCCCACGTGCACGTGCCGTCGGCACACTGAATGCCCAGTTCGAGAAACTTGGCGTAGCGGGTGTCATAGTCCATGTCGCCGCCTTCCAGCAGGGCGAGCTGTAGGAGCGTCTTGCTGAGACCCATGGGCGGCAGAGTGGGGTTGGTCGGAGCGAGGCCGGTCTCGGTCATGAGGTTTGTCGAGCTCCAGAACGCGGCGTAGGCAAGCATGGATTCCGGGCCGTTTTGGGCGGCCATGGCGGCCTGACAGGCGAGCTGCCCGTTCTCATCGCTGGGAACCAGCAGCCAGCGCAGAGCGGCCTCTACGGCCGACGTTTTCGTCGCCGGAGAGGGTTGGGGCGGCAGCCCTTTGAGCTGAAGGGGAAAATGTTTTTTCATCTCGCCTTCGACGGCTGCCGGAACAGCGCGGGTTTTGGCGCGCGCGGCTTCGAATATCCGGTCGGAGGACGGGATGTCCATCGGCGGCTCGGACGGAGAGACGCGCTGCACAAGCTGCTCAAAGTCTCGGTTGGCGGATTCCTGCATGCTCTTGACGATATCGGCCATGATCATCGGCCCGTCGGCACTGCCGAGAGAGCCGGGAGGCAGCGAGGCTTGCAGCTGAGCAAAGGCTTGATTGACCCATGCGAGCTTGAGTTCGATGCGCTTGGCCGGGTCGAGATAGTTTTGTTGTCGGGCTTCGTCCTCGAGCTGCTGAGCCGCTTCGTCGATATGCTTCTTCTGCGAATCGACGAGGCTTTGAATATCCGACGTGTCGCTCAGTTTGGCCGCGAGGTCGAGAGCGGATTTTTTGCGCCTCTCCTCCGGGGAGAGGCCGTCGCGCGCCCGATCCTGAGCAAGGTCCTGACTGACCATGCGCAGGCACAGGTAGGCCCACCACACGCCCACCCGGGGAATGATGGCGTAGCAGAGCAGGTTGACGGCTTCCTCGATGAGGTTTTGCGTGAGCAGGATTTGGAGAGCCAGCTCGTTGCTGATCTGTTCGGAGGGGAAGAGGGAGAGCACCTCATCTGCGGGGGCATAGCCTCGGTAGTGCAAGGTGGAGGAGAGATCCTCCCGGTGCAGCATGATGAAGGGGGTGTAGAATTGTTTGCCGTTCCAGGACATGAATGAGAATCAGACGTTGAGTTGCGTGCCGGTTGTCGTGGCCAGCGAGTCGGAGGCGGTGGCTAAAGCCGCCTGTTGCGTGGCGGAGAGGGTTTGCTCACTCTGGCTGACGCTGCTGCTGACATCGCTGACGACTTCGGACGCGTCTGACACCGCGCGTTCGCTCGCCGAGACGCTATCGCTGCTGGCAACAACGCTTTGATCGCTTGCGCTGGCCGATGCCGAGTCGTTTTTGAGGGCGAGTTCCTGTTTGTCGACGGCGTCAATTTCCGCCTGAAGCGTCGTTTGATTTGACTTGAGCGTTTGCACCTCTTCCATGCCCAAGGTCAGGTTGCGTTTGGAGAGGTAGCAGAGGTTGGCGAGCTTGTTCATGACTTGCTCGGTTGTTTTTTTGTCGAGAAGCGCCGTCAGGCCCGCAGCTCCGGCACCGAGAGCCAAGCCGACACCGGCTCCGATCGAGCTCCCCAGCCCGTTGGAGGATTTGAATGATGCCGTCTTCGGGCGGTCGGTGGCATTCGGTTTGGTGAAGCTGTCCGGGCTATCCTTGCTGCCTCCGAAGGCCGAGCCTCCGAAGGCTCCGGCCAGACTCGCGCCCCCGGCGGCAATTCCCGCCAACATCCATGAGTTCGTGGGGATTTTTTTGATGATGTTCGACATGGATGCGCGCTCGCTCATTGCAAAGAAACCCGCCAAGGGCGTGTTAGTTTCAATCAAATGGTTGTTGTAGTTCCAGATTTGGGGCGAGGATTGGGTCATGGAGGTGGCGTTGAGCTTGACCATGCTGCCGGTGACGGATACGAGCGAGGAGAGCTTGCTGGTGAAACTCAGTGCTCCCAGCCACCCCAGTGCCTGTTTGACGGTGGTGACGGCCGAGCCCGCGAAATCGAGAGTCGTCAGCCCGGCGGTTTTCCACCCGTCCTGCAGCGTGCCGCTGTAGATGGCGTCGCTGCTGCCGGCCGTCGAGACGTAATCTTTGATGGCCAGCGCCCCGTTGATGACGCCGTTAAAAACGGTATCTTGGATGGTTGCACCGCCGATGACGGTTATTTCCGGCGCGTAGAGCTTGGCGGAGAAGTCCGTGATGGCAAAGACGGAGCCCAGCACCGTGGACGATTTAACCTGATTCGTGGCGATGGAGGTGATGTAGGGGCCCTTGGTGACGACGCCGCTGGAATCGACGAGAATCGAACCGCTCATGGGCAGACCGGCGTTGCTCAGCAGGTGCGTGGCCTGGCTGTCGTCTGCCGTGTTGTAGGCCGGGTAGGCGCCGGGATGGAGCACTTTGCCGGTGGCGCTGGTGATTTGAATGCCCGCTTCGGTGATGCGGACGGAGGATTTGCCGACGCGCAGGGTGATTCCCTGTGCCGCGGTGACGACAATTTCTCCGCCGGCGTTGATGATCTGGTGATCGGCGGATTGCAGCAGAACATCGCTGTTGGAGTAGATGTTGACGCCTTCGAAATGCGGGCGGGTGGCGGGGCTGTTGTATATCTCTTGTGCATCCTGAGCCGCATTGGCCATGGCGTAGCCGCCGGAAGAATCCGCCTCGGAGACGAAGCCCATGACGGTTTCAACGATGCTGCTGGAGAGGTAGGTGTTGGTGATGTGCTCGCTCTGCTCGACGGGTTTGACGCCGTTGTCGAGAGCGATGAGCTGAATCTGGCTGAACGGTAGAGGCTTGGCGGCCAGATCCGTGACGGACATCGGACGCGTGGCGGCCTCGGCCTCCGTCGTGCCGTTGGGGCTGCCCGCGCTTTCCACTTCCAAGTCGATTTCTTGGCCGGAGGGGGCCGCGGGATCGGTGTAGGTGCGTTCCGGCAGGTGGGTGCGGTTGCGAAGGGTGACGGCGGACAAATCCGTGGTTGAGTCTGCCTTCTGCCGCGTCCGGCGATTGAGGGTTTTGAGCCGCGCCAGCGGGGCGGCGTTGCTGTCGCGGAAAAGGGAGGTGAGGGCTATGGGGATGCTCAGGTCACCGCGGTCGAGGCAGACGAGGACGTTCCCCTTGCGGGGGCGGGCGAGAAGTCCGCTGTTTTTATCGGCATAGGGAGAGGCCATTTCGACCCAAAGAGTGTTGGAGAGCTGAGCCTCTTGCCCTTCTCCCGCGCCCCATGCGGCAATTTCGCGGACTTTGCAGAGGTTGCGGGAGCTCTCATCGCCGTAGCAGGAGGCGTCCTCCACAACGGCGAGAAAGCAGCGCATGCGCGGTTCCGGCCAGGCGGCAGCCTCCTGCAGCGGGCTATCCGAAAGTCCGGGGCGATCCTCTGTATGCACGGGGCGCGGCAGCAGACCGATGGCAAGGTCGCTGTCCGCCGGCATGCCTTCGATGGTGACAGCCCAGCTCTTATCGGTGGCGGTGATGGTTTGGCGTATGATGACGCATTCTGCGGAGGGGCGGCACTGGGGATGCGTGCCGTTTTTCCACTTGATTTTGTGCCCGACGGCCAACGCCTGAAAGGCTTCGCTGCCGTTCGGGTAGCGGTAGTGACCACGGCAGTAGCTGCCGTGACTGCGGGCTGCCTGAAGCGTGGCCAGCAGGCGCTTGGCATCGGGCGCCGAGCTCAGCTGATCCCAAGTGTCGTCGTGCAGGCTGTACAGAACGGCGCAGGAGGCGGGCTTTGCGGCATCCGTGCTGCCCTGATTGTAATTTTGCAGGGCGATTTCCCCCTGCTTCAGATGCCGGATGCCGTAGTTGGCCTTCCACAGCGTCGCGCGGGAAGAGACGGGCACCATGACGGCCGGAGCCTCGTCTTGCCCCTTGGCCGTGAAGGGCTCGCGATCCGCTTCAACCGCGTCGAAAATGCAGAGTTTTTCTTTCGGAACGGCACCTTGCTCTTCGGCGGGCATCGTCCAGACGTAGGCTAGTCCCCAAGCGGCCAGCAGGCGGGAGAAGAAGTTGTAGTCGCTTTCGTCGTTTTGGACAAGCTGGATGAAGGCCGGTAGGTGGCTCTTGGCTTTGCTGCTGATGGTGAGGTCTCCGCTCCCCCAGCGAGACACCAGCAGATGCAGCAGCTTTTCAGCAGGCGCGGCCGTTTTATCTATCCCCGTTATATCGATGTTTTGGATTTCTTTAGCGCTGTAGACCAATCGGTTGCGTGAGTAGCACGCTTTGGCGAGAGCCGGGCGGATGGTCCACTTGTACCACGAGAGCTCCTTGCCCCCCTCGGTGAGCTCGCTTTCGGCGGTGGTGTAGCTCAGCGTTGATTCAATGCTCATGACGACGCCATAGAGGGAGTGCAGCACGCGCTCCCCTTCCTGCACGTGCAGACTGATGCGCTTGCCGAGCTGCGTCAGGATGGTCTCCGGCTCTTCGGCGGTTTTGACGAGGATATCGTAGGCGTAGAGCGATGAGACGGCCTCTTGGCCGGACAGGATGCGGGTAGGTGTGATGTTGAGATGGTCTTGAGCGCTTGCGGCGTTAGTCCCGTTATTCTCGGGACTTGCTTCTGCGTCGTTGAAGAGCGTTAGTGTTAATTTAAGACTCATGAAGAGGTGAGTGCTGTTGCGTTACGCATGACGCCCGAAGCCGGAACGGGCGTGAAAGACACTGTCGTCCGCAGGTGCGGCGTTTGAAGCGGGGGCTGTAGGGTCTGTGCGTACGGGCTGCCCATGCTCGTCCCAGGTGCAGGTGCCATCGGCGCACTCGATGCCCAGCTCGAGAAAGCGCCGATATCGCTCATCATAGTCCATTTCTCCTCCCTCCTGCAGAGCCAGTTGAAGGAGCGTCTTGCTGATGCCTATAGGCGGAAGCGCCGGGTTTGTGGGGGCGATGCCGGTTTCGGTTTTGAGGTTGGTCGAGCTCCAGAAGGCGGCGTAGGCCAGCATGGACTCCGGCCCGCTCTTGGCCGCGATGGCGGCTTGGCAGGCGAGTTGGCCGTTCTCATCGGAGGGCACGAGCAGCCAGCGCAGTGCTGCTTGCACGGCAGCCGCTTTTTTTGACGCTGAGGGCAGGGGCGGCAGTCCCTTGAGCTTCAGAGGGAAGTGTTTGCCCATTTCCTCATCGAGTGCAGGCTTGATGGCTTGGGTTTTCTCTTCAAGGGCCCTATAGACGGGACCGAAGGACAGAGGGTGCTCCGCTTCCGGCTTGGGGGTGAGGGACTCATGGTATTGATCCAGCTCCCGAAGGGCCATCTCTTTGAATTGGTTGACGACGTCCTCCATGGGCAAGGGGGCGTTGGGATCTCCGAGCACGTCCTGAGGGAGTGAGTCTCGCATTTGTTCCATGAATTGCCGTATGTAGTTAAGCTTGACTTCCAGGCGCTGGTCGGGTGTCAGGTAGTCGCGGTTTTTGACTTTTTCTTCGAGCTCGGATCTTAGTTGCTCGATGCTTTTCATGCGCTCGCTGATGTCTTGTTCGATACCGGATGTATCGGTCAGCTTGGCCGCCAAGGCGTCAACGCTTTTTTGTCGGCGCTCCGTGGGGGTGCACCCGTCTTTGGCCAGATCTTGTTGAATGTCATCCTGCACCAGTTGCAGGCAGAGGTATGCCCACCAGACGCCGACGCGCGGGATGAGGCAGGCGCTGAGCAGATTGACGGCGGCTTCCGTCTTTCCGTGCATCAGCAGGATTTGAAGTGCCAGCTCATTGCCGATTTGATCGGTGGGGAAGAGCTCCTGTACTTCGTCTTCCGGTGCGTACCCGCGGAGCATCATGGTGCTTGCCAAGTTTTCTTGGTGCAGGAAGATGCAGGGCTTGCTGAATTGATGACCGTTCCAGCTCATGTGATGAGTTTCCGTTTGAGAATGTTTCAGGCATGCTGTTCCACACCGCTGTGGAGCTCGGCGTTGCTGGCTTGTTGCCGCAAGCTCTCGGTGACGGTTTGGACGGAGGTGCGGGTGTCGCCGATTTCGTTGGAGTGCATGAACGTCACGCTTTGACGATTGGTATCTACGGTCATGACGGTTTGCCTGACCTGTTGATCATCATCGATGACGGTTTCTTTTTTGAAGTTGACGGCGTGGATGTTCTCTTCCAAAACACTGCTTACCGTTGAGCCTTCGACCTCATTCTTTCTGAGGGCTGTCGTCTTCCGGTAGAGCGTTTCTTCCGCCGTGCCGGCGGCATCAAGGCTCGTCCGGCTGATCATGATTTTACAGGCGGCTTCAATGAGGGCGGTGACTCCGAGCAAGCCTAGGGAAGCGAGTAGGGTATGAACTTCTGCACCTCCTTTGCCCGTTGAGCTTTCCTTTTGAGCCTTGCTCCGTTCTTCATCGAGCTCTTTGTTTTCGTGCTTGCCGTACTCTTCCTCCATGGTTGCTTCAGCGCAGAGGATGCCTTGGATGAGGGTGAAGAGATCCTGATGTTCTTTCCACTGCTTCGTGTGCGACATTTTGGCGGCGATCGCAGCATTGATCTTGGCGGTCATAGTGTTGGACGTCTTCGTGGACGATGAGATGACCTTCGCTAGGTTGGAGGCCATGTCAGCCAATCCGGCCCGCGTCTGAATCGCCTTGAATCCTGCCAGAGGGGCCACGTTGTCCGACATGGACGCAGCATAGCGTTTCATGCTGACGGCGTATTCCTCGAGGGTTTTCGGGGAGAGTTTGATCAGACTCCCCGTAAGGGAAACGAGGTTTTTGTAGTTCTGACCACCGTTCTTCGCATGCCCCATCAAGGTTAGGACCAGGTCGATTCCCCCGGCCAGCAGGGAGGCGATGGTACCTACACAGTTGGCAAGTTCGGGATTCGCGAGTTTGTGTCCGTCGACCAAGGGGCCGGTGTAGGCAACGGAGGAGCTTGTTTCGGACAGGCTTGTGTCAAAAGCCAGACTCTTGACGACTCCGCCCGTGACCAGATTGTGGACGCTGTCTACCAAGGCGGCTCCGCCCACGATGGTGGTGGTGGGTGCGTAGAGCTTGGCGGCGTAGTCGGACACGGTGAAGGAGGAGCCCAAGAAGGTTGACGCCTTGAACATGTTGGTGGCGAAGTTGGTGACATAGGGTCCTTTGACGGTGACGCCGCTGGTGCCGACTTGGATGGATCCGCCCAGTGCCATTCCCGTGTTGCCGGAGCATTTGACGATTTGCGCTGTCTCGCCGCTATGATAGGGTGCATAGGCTCCGGGATTTTGCACCAGCCCGGCGGGGCAGGAGATTTCAACGCCGTCTTCTGAAATTCGAATGGAGGATCTGCCGACGCGCAGGGTGATGGCTTGTGCCGCGGTGACGACGATTTCTCCGCCCGCGTTGATGATTTGATGGTCGGCGGATTGCAGCAGCAAATCGCTGTTGGTGTACATGCTGATGCCTTCGAAATGCGGCCGTGTGATGGGGGCGTTGAGCGTGTTGAGGGCGTCTTTAGCGGCTCCCGCCATGACGTAGGAGGAGTTGTCCATATCCATCGCCATGCCGGCGATGGTTTCCACGACGGCGCTGGAGAGGTAGACCTTGCTGATGGCATCCTTTTGCTCAACGGGCTGCACGCCGTTGTCCAGCGATACCATCTGAATTTGGTTGAAGGGAAGGCGGTTTGAGGCCAGCTCTTTGACGGAGATGGGGCGCGTGGCCTGAACGTCATAGCGAGTGGTGGCCGTGCTGCCGCCGATGCCCGTCGAGCCGTCGCGGACGTTGAGGTCGAGCTCGTTTTGGCTCAGCTCGTCTTTCTCCAGCAGGAAGTCGCGTGCCGGAACGCGGGTGCGGTTGCGCAGGGTGACGGCGGAGTAGTCGGTGACGTTGCTTTCCGCATTGTTGCGGGTCTTGCGATTCAGCGTGTGGAGCTCGGCAAAGGGTGCGGCATTGTTGTCGCGGAAGAGGGAGCTGATGGCCAGCGGGATGCTCATGTCGCCGCGATCGAGGCAGAGCAGCACGTTGCCCTTGCGGGGGCGGGTGAGCAGCCCGCTGTCGTTGTCGGCAAAGGGCGAGCCCAGCTCGACCCAGAGGGTGTTTGCCAGCGTCATCTTTTCGCCGTCGGATGTCGCGATGGTTTGTGCGGCGATTTCGCGAACTCGACAGAGGTTGCGACGGGGCAGGGTGCTGTCGATGGGCTTACCCGAACTGTCCGTGCCGGCGATGTAGGTGCTGCCGTCTTCGACGACGGCCAGAAAGTAGCGCATGCGGGGCTCCGGCCAAGCGTCGCCGATGATGAGTTCTTCATCGCTGAGATCCGGGGCGTTGTTGAGCCGCACGGGCTTCGGCAGGACGCCGAGCCCGGATTGTTCATCCGGCGCTCGCCCGTCAATGATCGCATCCCATGACTGATTCGCCGCGCTGACGTGCATGCGGGTGATGTAGTAGCGTTGCGTGTTTCGGTACTGCGCGGTGTTGGTCGCCCATGTCACTTGTCCGCCTAGGCGAAGTTTGAGGGCGTTGGCGGAGGAGGCGAGGTCTCTGACGCGCACGGCTCCGTGGCAGGTGTTCCCGTTGTCGTTGCCGCTGCGGTGGATGCTGTCCGTTGGGCGGGCGAACGCTTTGCCGAGGTTCTGATCCCAGCTTTCGTCGTGCAGGCTGACGCAGCTTGCCTTGCCCGGTTGCGGTGCGTTGTAATTCTCAACCAAGAGGGTGTCCTCGCCCTTCAGGTTTTGGACGCCGAAGCTGAGCTTCCACATCGAGGCGCCGGCAGAGACGGGCCGGATGGTCGGCAGATCCGCCGGGTCTGCCGGAAAGCCTCCCGGGCTTCGATCGGCGGCGGTATCGGTGGCGTCAAAGATGTTGACGACCTCGCGCTCTCCGTCGAAGGCCCATGTGTAGCCGAGCCCCCATGAGGCGAGCAGGCGCGCGAGAAAGTTGTAATCGCTTTCGTCGTTCTGGCGGACTTGGATGGTGTCCGGGATGCGCTTCTTTGCCTTGTCACTGAAGGTCAGGAGGGTGTTCCAGCGCTCTTTGTAGTAGGCCGTCAGCACCGAGCTTAAATCGAGGACTTGGGGATTTGCCGCGCTCTCGGTGTCTGTCGGGCTGAGTTCGGAGGCCGCGAAGACGCGACGCCCGAGCGAGTAGCAGGCCTTGGCGAGCTCGGGTCTCACGGTCCAGAGGTACCAGCCGGCGTCTTCACCTTTGCCGTACTGTGTGGTGGATTCAATGGACAGGATGAGCCCGTGGACCGTTTGCAGAGGGCTTCCGCCGACGCGGACGGAGACTTGGATGCGTTGCCCGAGGAGTTGCTGCACGTCCGACACGCAGTCGTCAAGGTTGCCCGTGGTCGCGGTCGCTTTGACGAGAAACTTGAATGAGTAGAGCGCGGAAAGCTCAAGCTCGCCTGCGATGAGTTTGGTGATCTCCATGACACAGTTCGCCGTTCTCGCGAAGTTGTGCTTGTAGGTGATGAGGGTTTCAGTCATGGCGGGAGGTGTCGGGTGAGCGTGAGGGGGGGCGAGGAGAGCTCGAGGGGGCGAAGCGTTCAGTCCTTGGGGCGGCGGCGGCGCAGGGACAGGGCGGCGAGGGCCAGCAGGCAGAGGGTGGCGCTGCCGGGCTCGGGAGTGAGGGTGAGGATGAGGGATTGCCCGCCGTCCGCGAGCGAGAGGGCGGCATGGGTGGTGGCGCCGTCGGCTCCGATGAGGCTGATGTCGTTGAGCACGTCATCGCTGAAGGCTTCTCCCCCGGTCTCGAAGAGGGTGAAGCTCAGGCCGGAGGTGAAGGCGTCCGCGCCGCAGGCGGTGAGGTCTATCGTGACCTTGCTGAGCGAGACGCCGCTTTCGCCGACGAAGAGGGGCGTATCGGCGGCGGTCTCAGCTCCGATGAGAAGAGTGACGGAGCTGAGGCTGATCTCGCCCCCGGCGAAGAAGAGACCGCTGTTGCTCGACGCCTCCAGCGTCAGGTTGCTGATGCCGATGTCGCTCTCGGCGCTGCATGCCCGCGGGGAGCTGAAGCCGCTCTCGGCGCGGAAGCTCAAGGTGGTGGCTTCCGCGTCGGCGCTGAGGTATTTGTTCGCGGGTGAGACGAGCTCGCGTTCCGGGTCGAGCGTGATTGACTGAAGCAAAAAAACTTCGGAATCGTAGCTGTCTTCCCACGCCGAGGCAAACTGATAACTCTCCTCCACCTCCGCCGCTGTTGCCGCAGGCGGCAACAGGGCGAGGAGAGCGAACAGCGGGGCGATGGCGCAGCACTTCGACATGGGATGACTCAGTCTTGGAGGGTGATGGCGATGTTGCCGTCCTGCACCGCAAGGGTGGCTTGGCCGTAGCTCTTTTGCTCGAGGGTGGCTTGGAGCATGAGCGAGCTGAGGCGCGGCAGAATGCTGTGCGTGATGATGTTGTCGATGATGCGAGCCCCGGCATCGGCTCGGCGTGCTTGGTCCATGACGAAGGCGGTGAGGTCTTCGCCCCAGCTGAGCGTGGTGCCGTAGCCGACCTTGAGGCGGCGGGCGACTTTGCCGAGTTTGAGTTTGATGATTTTGGCCATGACTTCCTGCGGGAGCGGGTAGTAGGGGATGACGACGATGCGGCCGAGCAGGGCGGGCGGGAAGACTTTGAGCATGGCCTCGTGCATGGCTTCGGCAACTTGCTCGGGGGACGGCATGAGCTCGGGGTCGGCGCAGAGGCTCATCATCTCATCGGTGCCGACGTTGGTGGTCAGCAGGATGATGGTGTTGCGGAAGTCGATGAGGCGCCCTTCGCCGTCTTCCATGCGGCCTTTATCGAAGACTTGGAAGAAGATTTCATGCACGTCTTTGTGGGCTTTCTCAACCTCGTCGAGCAGCACGACGGAGTAGGGCTTGCGGCGCACGGCTTCGGTGAGCACGCCGCCTTCGCCGTAGCCGACGTACCCCGGAGGCGCTCCCTTGAGGGTGGAGACGGTGTGCGCTTCCTGAAATTCGCTCATGTTGATGGTGATGAGGTTTTGCTCGCCGCCGTAGAGGGCCTCGGCGAGGGCAAGGGCGGTCTCGGTCTTGCCGACGCCGCTGGGGCCGGCGAGCATGAGCACGGCGATGGGTTTCTCGGGGTCGGCGAGGGAGGCTCGCGAGCTCAGAATGCGGTCTGCAATGATGCGCAGCCCGTGGTCTTGCCCGACGACGCGCTCGCCGAGGCTGTCGGCGAGATGCAGGATGTTTTCCAACTCGTTGCTGACCATGCGCCCGGTGGGGATGCCGGTCCACTCGCTGATGACGGCGGCGACGGACTGGGCGTCCACCTGCGGGAGGATGAGCGGGTGTTCGCCCTGAAGCGCGGCGAGTTCGGCCTCTCGCTCTTTGAGCTCGCGGCGCCGGGGTTCGGCATCCTTCTCGTCCGCTTCATCCGAGTCGAGGCTGTTGCGCAGTTCGACGACGCGGTTGACGAGGTCTTTTTCGCGCTGCCAGTCGGCGAGGCGGGCGGCTCGGTGCTGCTCGGCGTCGGCTTTTTTCCGGCGGAGCTCGGCGAGCTCGGCACGGCGATCGAGGCCGACTTTTTCTTCGTGTTCAAGCACGGCGATGCGGGCGTCCGTCGCGTCGATGTCGCGGCGCAGGTCTTCGATTTCCGCCGGTTCGCTGCTCTGCGAGAAGGCGACGCGTGCCGCGGCCGTGTCGAGCAGGCTGACGGCTTTGTCCGGCAGCTGGCGGGTGGGCAGGTAGCGGCGCGAGAGGGTGACGGCGGCGCGCAGGGCTTCATCTAGGATGAGAACCTTGTGGTGCCGGGCCATGACGCGGCCGACGGCAATCATCATGTCGTGAGCCTTCTCGTCGTCGGGCTCTTCGATGAGGATGTTTTGGAAGCGGCGCGTGAGAGCCGGGTCTTTCTCGAAATATTTTTTGTATTCGCTCCAGGTTGTGGCGGCAATGCAACGGAAGGAGCCGCGAGCGAGGGCGGGCTTGAGGAGGTTGGCGGCGTCGCCCTGTCCGGCGGAGCCGCCGGCGCCGATGAGGTTGTGGGCTTCGTCGATGAACATGATGATGGGCGTGTCCGAGGCCTTGACTTCATCGATGACTTGCTTGAGACGATTCTCGAACTCGCCGCGCATGGAGGCCCCGGCCTGAAGCCCTTGGAGATCCAGCGAGAGAAGGCGCACGTTTTTGAGCATGTCCGGGATGTCACCGCCGGCGATGCGCAGCGCAAGCCCTTCGACGACGGCGGTCTTGCCGACGCCGGCCTCGCCGGTGAGGATGGGGTTGTTCTGGCGACGGCGCAGCAGCACGTCGATGATGCGGCGCACCTCGGCGTCGCGCCCCACGACCGGATCCAATCGCCCTTGGCGAGCCTCCTCCGTCAGGTCGGTGCAGTAGCGCTTGAGCGCCTCCTGTTTGCCGAGTTCCGCCGGAGCCATGGCGCCTGATTCGGCGCCGACACTGTCGGTGGCAAGCCCGCCGGAGGCTGCCGAGCTGCACCCTTCTTCGCGGCTGCCGTTGGTGATGGAGTAAAAATGATCCGACAGCTGCTCCTCCTTCACCTTGGCGAATTGAGGCGAAATCTCGGCCAGCCTGTGGCGGAGTTCGTCGGTTCGCAGGCAAGCCAGCAGCAGATCGCCCGTGCGGATGGTCCCCCTCTTGAAGAGCAGCGTGCTGAGCATCCACGCTTCTTTGATGGCCAACTCAATCTGCGGCGAAAAATCGCGGATGCCCGTCGCTCCGCGCGGCAGACGGTCCAAGGCCGATGTCAGATCCGCCGAGAGGCGGGACGCGTCGGCTTCAAAGTGGCGGAGGATGAGATGGATGTCGGTTTCTTCCGTGCTGATGATCTGGTTGAGCCAATGGACGAGCTCCACATAGGGATTGCCGCGAACTTTGCAAAAAACAGTCGCGCTTTCAATCGCTTTGTAGGCGACGGGATCCAGTTTGCCGAAGAGTTCCGTTCGTTTGATTTCAGCCATGTTAACTAAAAGTTGAGGGTTAAGGTGCAGGTTGTCGTTTCGGATTGCGGGTCGGGGAAAATGGAATTGCCGCCCAGCCGGCACGTCGCATCGAGCGACGGGGCTGGTATGCTCTCGGTCATGATGCGGAACTGAAGTTCCCAGATGAGCGGGCGGGTGCTCATCAGCTTGAGCCACGCTTGCAGGCGCTGATAACCGATGCTGCCGGGCAGGAAACGCGCGTAGCGCTCGTAGGGGAGAGGGCCGATGATGAGCGTGACTTGCTCGGTGATGCTGCGTTGGCGCTCACCCAGCAGAGCGCTGCGCCCCAGCTCGCACACGCCGGAGCGCCCCAAGCGGCAGCGCGCCTCTTCGTCAATGGGGATGCGGCAGGGAGTGTGTTGCCTAAGGGTCACGGGAACGCCGAAGAAGCCCTCAAGAGTGCGGCACAGGGCTCCCGCTTGGTCCCTGTCGACCAGCTCCCGACCGAAAGCCACGGGGGCAAATGCGGGTAAGGGGGCGGCGCCTGTCGGATCTGTCGGCACGCCGGCGAGAGCCTTTGCGGCCTCTCCCAGCTCATCCTCTTCCGGTCGATCGTAGCTGACGGCCGCCTGCGGGCGGGTGCCGGCACGGTAAAACAGGGAGATGAGGCGATCGTGAAAGATATCCGCGAAGCGCTGCATCGTCAGGTCATAGTGGTGACGACTGCGCTCGTGCACGTATTCCGTCAGCGTGAGGGGCAGGGCTCCGCCGGGGCCGAAGAGACCGAAAAAATACACCTGCAGGGTGCCGCAGCCGCCTCCCGAAGCAAGCGTGTAGTCAAACAGTTCGCTGGGGGGAAAGTAAAGATGCGGTACTTGGGCAAAGCGCACGGCGGGCTTCAGCGAGGACTCCCACGAGCCCACGCGCGGGCAATCAGGCGACAACTGCTCGATCCTTCTGACGGTGGCGTAGAAGGAGTAATGCCCCGGGTGCGAGGCCAGAGCCTTGGAGAAGGCAAGGCTCACGGGATGTTCGCCTGTTGCTGCCATGTGTGAAGAGGGCCGGTTGACGTGCGGATGGTTACTTCGGTGAAGGTGTTGAGCTCGGTATGCTCCAGAATGAAGGCCGCGAGGCTTCGGGCGAAGAGATACACGCTGCTGCCGCCGAAGGCCCGTTCGTTGAGCTCGATGTCGAAAGACCACCCCCGCACCACACAGAGATCACCCAGAATGGGAAGCGTGCGCGATTTCGCCCGGACGCAAGCCGACTGAATGCTGTCCGCCTGCCGCATGGCAACCATGTCGTCCGGCCGATGCAGGTGGTGCAGCAGCTCCCTCAGCATCGCGGCAAGCGCCTGATCCCCGTACGAGGCGAGGACGGAAGGACTCATCCGAGCCAGTGCAAGGCACATCCAGCGAGCGCTATCCTGCGCCGGAGGCCCGTAGGGATGACCGGGCGGCGCGGCAAAGGAGGCCGTCGCCTCGCTGCTTCCGCAGCTCAGGGTCGCATCTTGGCGCAGAAAAAGCGGCAGGTCGCGGTTTGAGCACAGGGCGCGGCAGGCAAGACTCGAGACGGCATCGCGTTTCTCGGTGTAATCGGGCCCTGAAATCCGGAGATAGACCTCGCTGCCGGCATAGGGGCTGACACGTTGGCGGGAGCTTGCGACGGCCGTATCGCGGTGGGTCGTGAAGTAGTTGAGGCGCTCCCGTCCCTCCGGCATGAGGCCGTCTTCCGCATGATAGATGGGGTAGGCGTCGAAGAGCTTCACGTTGTCGCTGTCGTAGGCGGCGAGACTCAGAACTTGGAGCACCTCCAAGTTCCCGTTGGCCGTCAGATCCGGCACCACATGCTCACTGGGTTGCCACGAGGGAGCCATGCGGTCCAAGCGGCGCTCCTGCACATTGATGGCGCGGGCGCAATCCGTCTTCAGCGCATTCCCGGCCTGCAGAAGGATGCGCAGCCGATCCGACGGGGGGCGCTTGAGCAGAAGCGAAATCGTCGCCTTGCCGGCTGTCGGCAGGTATGGCCCTGCGTTGCAGAGCCTGAAAAATGAAAATTGTTCCGGCAAAAGGAAATATTCGGCTACGGGCGGGAGGGCAAGCGCTCCGCCGGGCGGCGGCAATTCCTCAAGTCGGCACGCCGTCGCCGGTGCGGGGCTCTCATCGTTTGCCTGCACCAACACACCCGCGCCGTCGCTCATCAGCAGTCCGAGCAGTTCACCCGCCGCCCTCTCCGGCAGCGCCATGTAGAAACACAGATCGTTCGCCGGAGTCCTTGGGCAATCCACGACGAGCTTTAAGGCTCCCACCGCCTGCATCCCGGCTCGCGCGGCGGCCTCCAAAACCTCCGCATCGTCGTACCGCGACTCGATGACCCGCACGCCGGAAGGCGTGAAATCCTCGCGCAGCGTATAGGCGCACAGCGGCTTGTCCGGAAGCGAAGTCGCCGCCGTGAAAACGGTGCCCTTGGGCAAAACGTCCTCCGTATCCGCGGGTTGAATGCAGAGGATGGCGCGGGAGGCCACGGGGGCATTATACTCCGGAGCCAGCCGATTGAGCAGGGTCTCGGGGAACTCGGATTGAGCCGCATCCACCTTGCGGGCGATCCGAGCCGTTAGAAACGCAACACCCTCCAGCAAGCGCTCCACATAGGGGTCGGCACATTCCTGCTCGCCGAGCTGCAGGCGGCGAGCCACCTTGGGGAATTCGGCGGCGAAGAGTTGGGAAGAGCGCCGAAGCGCATCCAACTCGTGCTCGTAATACTTCAGAAAGGCGTCATCCATGGGTCTTATGCAAGTGGCTTGAGGGACGTCTCACCCGTTTCGACATCCACGCGCAGGCGAAAATACAAATCATCGCTAAGGGGTGCGACTGCCAGCCGACAGGCGATATGGAGGTGCAGAGCCGTATGGTCGTCGCCGTCGCGGAGCGGGTCGGCAAGCACCTGAACACTCTCCGGCTGCACTCTGGGTTCGTAGCGGACGATGGCCCTGCGAACCGCCTCCGCAATAACGCGCGGTTGCTTATAACTCGAGGTGCGCCCGGCGTAGGAGTCAATCCCGTAGTGAAAGACCGACACCGCCGCCTGCGGATAATGTTTCTCCAGATGTCGCGATTCTTCCGGCGACGTGTGCGAATTGAGCAACATGCTCAGATTCGCGAGGATATCGCTGCGAAGCTGCTCCGCGGAAAACTCGGTTCCGTAAGTGCTGTCCTTTGAGGCAAAGGGATTCTCATCCGTCAGCCTCGTCAAAAGGCAGGGCAAGTACTTGCTGGAGCTTCGCTGCATATCCGTCACGTCGCGCCGTCAGGGCTCTTTTGCCGCCGCAGCGGGCAGGGGATTCTCATCGCCGCTGTCGAAGCGAAGAAGCGGCTCGTGCAGCATGGGGAACAAGCCTTCCGGAGTACACCAGCAGCGCTGCCCCGCGCCGATATAGAGCCCCGCTCCGCACTCGGTCCATGCCGTCGAGCGCATCATCAGCAGCTCGGAATCGAGCTTGCCGTTGATCAGGGGATAGCGCCCCGGCATGCGACCGACCATCACCTCACCGTTCTTCAGCTGCAAGCGCACATGAGCCCAAAGCAACTCGACGGGGTGAGTGGGAGCGGCCAACTCCATCGACCGAACAACGGACAAATCGACCACCCCGTGCGTATCGCCGACGAGGAGCTCCAACACGCCGGCCAAGCGCGCATCGCCATCGAGAAGCCAAGGGCTCGCACCCCGGCTGAGCACGGCCTTCGTCTCCGGCAGCGCCTCCGTCAGGCGAGCCGATGCTTCTGCTCCGGCCTGCAGGCCCTCGCGAGCATACGCGGCAAGTGCTCCCGCAAACAGATCCGCCCACTCCGGCTTTTCCCCGAACCACGTCGGCGGCGCGTCCGCGCGAAACATCGCCTCGCGGCGGCGCTCCGCGCGGATGAGCTTGCCGAGCGTCGAGCAGAACACCGCAGATGCCGGGTGAAGGCTCATCAGGGCATCCGCCTGCTTGTCCGCCCTCTCCCACTCTCCCTCCAAGCAGAGCACCTGAGCAAACAGAGCGCGCGACGCCGCATCCCGGGGATTTTGGCGAATGTCCTGCG
This sequence comes from Candidatus Parakkermansia intestinigallinarum, assembly GCA_019114365.1. Taxonomy (GTDB): domain Bacteria; phylum Verrucomicrobiota; class Verrucomicrobiia; order Verrucomicrobiales; family Akkermansiaceae; genus Akkermansia; species Akkermansia intestinigallinarum. The sequence continues at coordinate 58,283 of DXFQ01000013.1, forward strand.
CCACCTGCTCGTGCAGGGCCGTCAAGTTTCCTTGGGCAAACAAGGTCTTCGTATCCATAGCCTGTCTCAGCGTGTTGAAATAATGAAAAAAGCCGACGACTCACAGCGGGCGCCGGCTTTGCAAGACCAGAAGTCTTGGGGCTCAGGCTGACTGATCGGTAGCGACGTTCCACCCGGCTGCCACATCACCGCCGAGTTCGCCCGTGGTCTTGAAGGTATGCGTCGTCCACTTGAACTGCTCGGCAACGATGCTCACCTGCTCCACGAGGCGCAGCGCCGCGGCATCGCGACCGATGCCGGCCATGAGCGTCTCCGAGCACACGGGAGCATCCACCGTCATCACCTTAGCCTCGATGACGCGGGCATTCGTCAGCTCCACCTCATAGAGCTTCTGCTTGGCGCCGCCGATTTGAGCGCACACCTCGAGCTTGACACTGGCGATATTCTGGCCGCTCATGCAAGCCTTCTGAATGTTCGGCGTCGCCTTGTCGAGCAAATGCACGAACACGAGCGGAGCCAAGACACCGCGACCACTGGCATTCGTCTGATTGGCAAACTGCGTCTCCTGCGTAGCTCCGTGGCTGAAAGAAACAACGTCAACCCAATTTGCGTGTGCCACATCGGTGGATTGCCCCTCGATGCCGTCGATTTGAATGTAGGAATTAAAGGCCATAATAATTACTTGTAGGTTTGTATGTTAACGAAATGATGGTTTATTTTTTCTCACTGGGGAGCTTGGTAACGAGTCGAAGCGAAGCCGTCAGACCCTCGAGCTGGAAGTGGGGCTTGAGGTAGAACTTGGCGGTGTAGTAGCCGGGATTGCCGTCCACATCCTCCACCACCACATCGGCGGAAGCAAGCGGGTAGCGCGCCTTGACGCTCTCGTCGGCATTCGGATCCGCCGTCACATAGCCGGCAATCCAGTTGGAGAGCCATTTCTGCATGTTCTCCCGCCCCTTGAACGAGCCCACCTTGTCTCGCACGATGCACTTCAGGTAATGCGAGAAGCGGCTTGTCGCGAAAATATAGGGCAGGCGAGCGGAAAGACGGGCATTGGCCGTTGCATCGGCATCGTCATACACCGTCGGATTGTTCAGCGTCTGACCGCCGAGGAAGACGGCGTAGTCCGTGTTCTTCCAGTGGCTGATCGGCAAGAAACCGTTCTGAGAGAGCTCCGCCTCGCGGCGATCCGTGATGGCAATCTCCGTCGGGCACTTCATGGCCACGCCGCCGTCATCCGTCGGGAAGGTGTGGCAGGGCAGAGACTCCACCATGCCGCCGGACTCCACGCCGCGGATCGAAGCGCACCAGCCGTACAGCTTGAAGGCGCGGTTGATATTAACGCCCATGGCATAGGCCGCATTCATCCACGTGTACGCGGAATTATCGCCCGCGCCGGTCTCCTCCTCAAAGGCGAAGCCCTCGACGGGCGAGGTCTTGGAGCCGTAGGGCAGACGCGCCAGCACGCGCGGCATCGTCAGAGCCAGATAGCGGCTGTCCTCCGAATCGCGCAGACTGCGCCAGGCGGCGTACTCCGGCGTCTGGAAAATCTTGCTGATGTCTCGCGGGTTGGCGAGCTCCTGCCAGCTGTCCATATTCATCAGCAGGGGATCCGCCGCCGAAATCATCGGGCAATGGGCAGCGGCGCAAATGCGGCCCATACCCTTGAGAATCTCCACATCCTTCGGCTGATGGCTGAAATAGTAGTCCGCCACCAGAGCGCCGTAAGGCTCACCGCCCGGAGAGCCGAACTCATCCTCATACAACTTCTTGAAGAGAGGATTTTGATCCCAAGCCGCGCCCTTGAACTTCTTGATCGACTTCGCGAGCTCGTCTTTGGAAATGTTAAACACCTTAATCTTCAGGCGGCTGTCTGTCTCCGTGTTCGACACGAGATAGTGAAGGCCGCGCCAAGCACTCTCCAGCTTCTGGAAATCCGGATGGTGAATGACCGTATTGAGCTGGGCACTCAGCTTGCGGTCAATCTCCGCAATCATGGCCTCAACCGATGAGATCACGTCATCCGAAATCAAATTCGCCTTGCCGAGAGCCTGCGTCGCCAGCGTTCCGACGGCCTGCTGCACGGCGGACTTGGCCTCTTGAGTCTTGGGTTTGAACTCGCGATCGAGCAGCGCCTCAAAATCATTCAGCTCGAGACTCGCTGCCGAAGCCTGCGTATCCGTTTGTGTTTCCGGCGTCATAATTATGCTTGTTCAGGGGTGTTCGCCTCATTCTCCTTGTCCTTGGCCGCTTGCTCGGAAAGCGTCTTGAGCAGAGCGGGATCCTTGAGAATCTTACCGACAAGCTCCTCAGCCCCGGCCTTGCCGTCCATGTAGGAGACGAGCGCCGCCAGTTGCTTGCGAGCCTCCAAAAGGTCAGAAACGCCGGGAATGCGCGCGGCCACGGCATCGGGCTGGAAGTCATCCATGCTGTTGAAGGTAAGGTCGACGCCGATGCTTCCCTCGTTGGTGATGACATTCGGCACAGAGAAAGCGACTCGCGGCTTCATGCTCTCCATCCGATCATCGAAGTTGTCGCCGTCGATCTCCATGAAACCGCGCTCGGCCACCGGCGGCAGCTCGGCATTCGACTTACCGGACAGATCGGACATGACGCCCATGACGAAGGGTAAATCCACCTTTTTCTCGGCACCGTACAACTCCACATCGTATTCAATCTGGACGCGCGGTGCGCGATTGCGCCCAATGAATTTTTGGCTGCTATCTGACATATTATAACAATATTATTCGAGAGCAAGGCGGATCCCTGCTACTCCACTTATATTAACGTTTCTTTACATTCATTACAAGGGAAAAAATGCCGCGCTCGGCTTTTTTGGCGAAATCGTTTCATTCGCACGCCCTTATGGAAGGCCGGCCGCGCGATGACTCTTTGGCGCGGGCCTGTCTCCCTGAAACCCGGAGGCGCGGCGGCGGCCCCTTTCAGCGCTTGCGCCTGAGGCGCAGGTGAAGCTCGGCTTTGCCGTCCTGCGCGGTGAACAATCCGGAGACGGAGCGCAGGTGCTCCGCGAGTTGTTCAAGATGTTGACGGACGAAGGGCGGAATTTGCAGCGGGCTTGGCACGCCGCCTCGCGGCTCGCTCTCGGCGATGCGCATGAACTCAAGCGCCTTCTCGAAATTCAGCTGAAAGACGGCGCCGGGCAGAGCCGAGCTTTCCGCCAGACTCTCGATCACCTGACGATTGAGTTGTTCGTTGCTGCCCAGCACGAGATCCGTGTTGCTCACGAGAACATTGGGCGAGAAGCCCGGAACGCGGACGGGCAGCAACAGACTGTAGGCCGCGCTGCCCTCCGGCCCGTCGCGCAGCGCCATGGGCAGACTGTTGATGACGTCGGGGTTCATGCCGAGCCCCCTGATGCTGCCGTCGAGCGCGTCCAGAAATCTCTCCCAGCCCTCCGAAAGCCCCTGCCGACTTGCCACGGGGCTGTGTACGGCGACGGAGAGTCCCGCCTCGCCCGGGCTCGACTGCACAACCAGCGCCTTGGCGCCTTCCAGCGAGTTGAACATCGACGAAAAGGCCCGCCCCATGGCTCGCAGCGCCGGTCGCAGCGAGCGGTAGAGGGCGCTGCCGGCGTGCGCTTCCGCTGCGGAGGCGCGGCTGTCCTTTTCCGCGACGCGGTGAACGAGCTGCTCGGTCAGATCGGCCACGTCAGCGGCCTCTTTCCGTGTGGAGCTGTCGAGCGGAGCCGATTCGGCGTAGAGAAGCATCCCGGGATGCTCCGCCATGTGCCTCATCTCCAGCGGAACGGACAGGAAGGAATGCCCGCAGGCATCCGCCGAGAGAGCGACATACAGCGAGTCTCCCGCGCCCCCGTCATCCCACAGCTGCACGACCAAAGGCTCGGTCATGACCGACGTCGGCTCCAGCAAGCGCACCAGCGTCTGCAACAGGCGGTCGGCATCGGCTCGCAGTCTCTCGCGATGGGCGGGATCCGCCGCTCGGGCATCGGCCAGCTGCTCCCGCAGCTCGGTGCCGTATCGCCGCGCGGCGCTGATGAGGCTGCTCGACAGGCGTCGCAAGGGGCGTGCATCGATGCGGCACAGGAAGAAGTGAGCGGGCTGCGGCGATGCGTCGTCCCCCGCCGCCTGTTTCGGAAAATCGCAAAACTCGTCCGGGCAGACGGCCTCCTGAGCCGTCTCGGGCAATCGGATGTCTTGCGCGTCGTCCGCGAGGGCGATGATCGTATAGTCGCCTCTCTGGCAGATGATGACATCAAGGCAGCGCCCGCTGAGTCGCTCCGCCTCGCGCTTGTCGTCCTCTTCAAGAGTCAGATACCGCAGCGCCGCCTTCCCGAGGTCGAGACGCAGGCCGCGCAACTCGCCGCAGCTGATGCGGCTGATGCCGGAGCCTTCCCCCGTCGGGAGAAGGGGAAGCATTTGCAGCATGAACGAGGTCTCCGCGCGGCACTCCAAAACGACGTAGATCGGGCTGATGCGAGCCTGTCTCTCCCCGATGTCGGCCAGCGTGTGCAGCAGCGAGCCTCGAGGCTCCTCCTGAAACCGCCGCGCCAGCAAGGCGTCTGCGGCCATGACCAAGGCGTCTTCGCTCCCCCGCGTCAGCCCCACGGCCACACTCCGCACCCCCTTCAGCCCGACTTCGGCAAAGAGCCGCTCGACAAGAGCGGCCGACTCGTCGTTCGGAGACGTTGCCGCAAAACTCTTCACCTCCTTCGGCAGAAACTGAAGCGCCGGGTAGGCCGCCTGTGCCGCCTGTGCCGCCTGCTGCCGACGGGCATCGCCGGCCGTCGCCGCCGGAGTGATGACGACAATGCCGGGCTCGGACTCCGCCGAGGCCGAGGCACGGGAGCACGACTCCTGCGGCAGCGCCGTTGCGGAGGCGCCGGCCAGAAGAGTTGCCAAAGCCGTCAGAGGCGAGAGTCTTGCGCGGGGGAACATGGGGGAGCGGGGCGTCGAGGCGATGACGATGCACGCAGGGCGAACATCCGACGCCTTCAGCATACGCCTTTTCCGTCAATGGCGCAAGTCCAAAAGCAGAGCCCTTGCTCACAAGGGCGCGGACGCAAAAAAGCCCCTGCCGCGGCAAGGCCGGAGCAGGGGCTTTTCGTTAAAAGAGGCAGAACCTGCGGCTTATTTCTCCGCATAGCTGCGGATGGCGGCGGCGATGCGGGCGGAAACATCTTCCGGCTCGCCCTCCTCCGTCACGTCAATCTGCACCACCTTGCCTTGGCTGCGGTAGTGCTCGATGACGGGAACCGTCAGCGTCTCGTAATCCTTCCAGCGCTTAGCGAAGGCCTCCGGGTTGTCGTCGGAGCGCACAATCATGGCGTGGCCGCACTTCGGGCAGGTCTCCTCACCGTTGCGCGTCGTCTCGCCGCAGGCGGGGCAGGCCTTGCGCTTGAGCATGCGGGCCTGAATCAGTTCGAGGGAAACATTGAGGTAGACAACGATATCAACCTCCATCCCCATGGCCGTGAGGTTAGCGTCGAGCGTCTCGGCCTGAGAAACGGTGCGGGGATAACCGTCGAGCAGGCAACCGCAGTCCTTGTTTTCACCGAGCCACTTGGCGACGATGCCGTTGACCACTTCGTCGGGCACGAACATAGCCGCATCCATGTACTTCTTGGCCTCGAGGCCAAGCTGAGAACCGGCAGCAATCTCGGCACGAAGCAGCGCGCCCGTGCTCAGGGGCTTGAGATCATAGGTCCCGGAGAGGAAGGAAGACTGCGTGCCCTTGCCGGAAGCGGGGGCGCCTACGAGTACGAATCGCTTGAGCGTTTTCATGATATATGATCGAAAGAGAGGTGACTCCGCCATACCTGGTCGGCAAAGTCCTGACCCATTATGCTCCACTTTTTATCGAAAAGCAATGCCAAAAAATAAGCCTTGCAATAACATAAATACCGACTCCCCTTTGCCGCAGGCTTTCAGCGCCGTCTTTCAGAGCGCAGCGTCACCTCGTCGCACAGCGTCGAGGAAATGCCGACAAAAGGCCGCATCGTCAAAGCAGCGGTGCAGGTAGGTCGCCCAGAGGCGGCCGTGCCCGTAGCCGATGGGGCTGCCGTCTTCGCGGCGGAAGAGCACGGGTTCTTCCCCCTCGCTCATACCCCGGTGGGTCTCAAAGCCTCGCAGCTCGCAGCCGCCCGGAGAGCTGACGCGGCGCAGGCGGCGAAAGACGGCCTCGGCCGCAAAGACCGTGTCCAGCGCCAGCAGCCCGAGCATCTCCTTTTCCGCGAAAGGATACTTGTGGTGATGCGGATCAAGCAAGCGGCGCCCCATCATTTGAAGCCCGCCGCAGATCCCGACGACCCAGCCGCCCGCTTCCGCGTGGCGGCGAATCGCCTCCGCGATACCGGAGGCTTCATGAGCGTCGAAATCTCCGGCCACATCTTGCGTGCCCGGCAGGATGATGACATCGGGGCTGGCCCAGTCACTCGCAAAGCGCAACACGCGGAAATGCACCCCCGGCGCGGCAGCCAGGGGCGCAAAATCGTCCTCATTGTAGGAATGGCCTGCGAGAATCAGGGCGATATCGAGAGTCTGAGGCACGGCAGCAGAGGGAAAAGAACCGGGCGGTCAGGCCCAGTTCCACGTGATAATCTTCTGCACCTCGGGGCGAATGGCGTTGCCGACGGGGCAGGCCTTGGCCGCCGCCTCAAGAATCTTGCGGCTCTTCGCATCCAGCGCGGCCGAGGCCGTGATATCAAAGCTCAGCTCGCAAATGCCCGAGGCATCACTCTTGACGGCGGAGCGGATCCTGATGCCGTCGGTGGGAATGCCCTTGGTGTGGCCGGTATAAGCAATCATGCTCAGCATGCAGGAAGCGACGCAGCCGGCGAGCATGTCTGCGGGGCAGGGCATCTCACCCTTGCCGCCGAGCGGGGCGACGACGTCGGTGGTGAACTGAGCGTTGCCGCTCGTGAAGCTTGAAAGGCAGCGCATGCCGCCCTCGTGAACAGTAGTTGCAGCGTATGTATTCATGGTGTTGAGGGTTTGAAACCCTGTCTCATTCTGCACCGCGGAAGCTTCTTTGTCAACTTCAAAGCCAAACAGGCAGCCCCCGCCGCATACACGCCGCGCGGCGCCAACATCAACGCAGCGAAGGAGCCCTCGCGAGAGAAACGCCGCCATGTCCGCGAGACGGTCGCCTCAAATGAAAAGACCCCTCCCCGTGCCCCGACGACATCCTTTCGCGTATGCCGCAAGACTCTTGCATACCGGCCATTCTCCGAGCAGCGCGGCTGCGCTCCTTTTTGACGCATCCCTAGCTGACGATGATCGGCAGATGCGCGGCAAGCCTCAAGTTCAGTCTCCCTATTTCTCTTCGCTGCTTCTGCGGGAGCGCAAAGATTCATTCTAGACGCCATGCTCAGGATGCGTTAGTCAGAGAGGCGAGTTTCTCTCGCTCCCGTCCGCCTCGGCTCCTGCGTCACGCAGCATCCGCTCGCAGTCCCTGCACCCGTCTCGCCCTGAGCGGCGGGCACAGTCCAAGGGCGTCAGCCGCTCAGAACCGAAGAGCACCCGCGCACGGGCATCCGCCCCCGCGTCCAGCAGCAGCGCGACAATATCCGCATGCCCCCAAGCCGCCGCCAAATGCAGCGGCGTCGCGGAACCGCGTCCCCCCTCCTCTCGGCAGGCATTGACAGGGGCTCCCGCCGCCAGCAGTGTCCGCACCGCCTCAGCATTCCCGAGCCAAGAGGCAAGGTGCAGCGGGGTGAAGAAATGATCCGGCGTGCAAGCGGAAAGCTCCGCCCCGGCCCCCGCCAGCAGGCGCACCACCTCAGCCGCATCATATTCCGCCGCCGTGTGCAGCGGCGTGTATCCCCGGCCGTCCCTCGCATCGGCATCGGCACCGGCGGCCAGCAGCATCTCCGCTATCTCCGCACCCCTCTCTTCCGCCGCCAGATGCAGCAGAGAACGCCCTTGCGCGTCTACGCAGCCGCGTACGTCAGCACCGGCGTCCAGACAGATCCGCAAGGTATCGGTATCCCCTCCCCGACAGGCGCCGCGCATACCGCCGCGCACAGCCGCACAAAGCGTCTCCGCGCTGCGCAGCAGTTCGCCTGGGCAAACGGGAACCCTGAGACGGTACGGACGAGCCGCGGCGTCGATCGCCAGCGTGCCGGAAACTTCGAAAACGAAGCGGTCATCGAGCTCGGCCAAGCGATAGACCGGGCTGTAGACCTCACCCGCATCACAGGCACCGGGGGCAATGCGGCAGGAGTATTGCCCGGAGTTGCCCTCGAACGGATAGGGCAAGGGAGACAGCTCGGCACCGTTACCGGCGCACAGCAAACGGCATGTCGCAAGTGTGAAAGGCCTCACCATCGAACTCTCAGTCGTCATCGTGACGTCACGATTCGTGTGGTTCACCACAGCCAGCTCGACGCAGAAGACAAAGGCATCCTGGCTGTCCTCTCGGTGCTCCGATCCCATATAACTGAGAATGCGGATGCTGCGAAGCTCCAGCACCACGCCCGGAGTCAGTTCGCAGCTGCACGGAGATGCCTCGGCAACGCCCGCAGCGAGCCCATTGAATTGTTCGCCGTGTTCGCCATGGACGCCGAGCGGCCGGCAGGCCACTGCGTGCGCCGAGACGAGAGCCTCGGGCAGGGCATAAGCCGAAGCGGCAAACAGAGGAAAGAGCGCGAGCAGAGCCCGGAGGCGTCCTCCTCTACCGAAGAAATCCTTGCTGTTCATGTTCATTCTTTTCGTTTGGTGTTGGCATCCCCCTGCCGAGGCGCGGAAAACCTGCTCCCGCCTCGCGCTGCGTCGGCCGGACAAGTGAGTTATAGCATGCGGCTTCCTGCCTGTCAAATCAGTTATGAAAAATTCTCTCCATCCCGCAGCCCGAAAACGTCCGGCACGCCTGCGTCCCGACAGAGCAGGGGATCGCACCGACAGTCGTGAAAAGACGCCTCTATCGAGCGCTATCGAACTCATCCTCGGAAATCCGCCGTTTCCCCGGCCCCGTCGCTCCGTGGCGGAAGCGCTCAGAGCCGACATCAGTCTGGACAGCTCCACCGCCCTCTGCTACGATAACCCGCGATGAAAACCATCGACGTTGTAGCAGCCGTCATCAGAGTCGGCAACCGCGTCTTGGCGACACAGCGCGGCTACGGTGAATGGCGCGGGAGCTGGGAGTTCCCCGGAGGAAAGACCGAGCCCGGGGAATCGCCGTCGCAGGCACTGGTGCGCGAAATCCGCGAAGAACTCTGCCTGCACATACACGTCGGCCGCCTGCTGCGCACCATCGAGTACGACTACCCGACCTTTCACCTTCGCATGCACTGCTACCTCTGCGAGATGGCAGGCGGCCGGCTGACCCTGGAGGAACACGAAGCCGCCTTGTGGGTCGGCGCAGACGACTTGGAAAAACTCGACTGGCTGCCGGCCGATCGCGAACTCCTGCCCGAACTGAGAGCCTGCCTCGCGCACGAAAGCTGAGCAACAGCTCCCCGCCGAAGACAGGGCAAAGAGCAGCCTCCCTCAGCCGAAAATGCAGTGAAATCAGGGCTTCGGGGCTCGCGAACTCCCCGCGCCGACCCCCTCTGCCCGAGCTCGTCGCGCCACCCCGTCACTCCGCCGCATCCGCTATCCCGTCACATCCGTCAACCGCCACATCCGCCTCAGCGCCGGGCTCAGCCCCGCGTCGTCGCGGCCGCCGGAGCAGAAACAAACCTAAAATCAAAAAATCTTCACAAGAGGGTGACAAGTTGCGCGGGCCTGCCGTCTATGTAAGTACCATGAACAAAATCATCCTTACACTCGCCGGTTTATTCGCCCCCCAGATCGTCATGGCTGCTCCTCTTCCCGAGCACTCTGACCTCCTCGCCACAAACACCGTCGTCGCCGTCTACGAAAAAACGGTCGATCGCCCCTGCCGACACCTCACGTCGCTCTGCCCCGATCGCTGCAATCACGCCAAGAAACTCGCCACCTTCCGCGTCGTAGTCAACGAGAACTACGAGCACCCGGGCCAGTACGGCGATGACAAGTCCGAGCCCGGCAGCGTCGTCTACGTCGACATGCTGCACGACGAACCCGGACAGGATGAAAGCGTGCGCAAGCTGATCTCCGAACTGAAGCCGGGCGACGCCGTACGCATCCGCATTGACCACTACTACGTCAACGGCGATTCCTGCAAATACCCCGTGCGTCCCGTCACGCTCATCGAGCGCGTGGAGAAACCCGCCAACATTCCGCCCGCCAAAGACAAAGAGCCGATCATGGATATCATGCCGCTGGCTCGCTGAGGCAACCTCCAAACAAGCCCGGCGCATCGGGCCACCCCTCGCAACCGGCTGTCCGCACAGGGCAGCCGGTTCTTTGCATCCCGCCCCGCTGCCCGGCGAAAACCGCACCCCGTGCCCCTCCCGACGCGAAGAAACCCGAAGCCGCAGCTCGCGGCTCTTTTTGCTTGCCATTTGCCTGCCGATGGTGTTCAATAGGCGCACGCAAACGCGGCCCTGTAGTTCAATGGATAGAACGGCCCTCTCCTAAAGGGCAGATGTGGGTTCGATTCCCGCCGGGGCTAGAGCGATGCGCCCCCATCAGGCAGCCATGATTCCCGCCTCCCCCGAAATCCTCGCGCCCGCCGGCAACCGCGACTGCGTCCGCGCGGCCGTCGCCAACGGAGCGCAGGCTGTCTACTTCGGCCTCGACCGCTTCAACGCCCGCATGCGGGCAGACAACTTCACCCGCAGCGACCTCGCCGCCCTCATACCCTACCTGCATGCACACGGCGTGCGCGCCTACGTCACCATGAACGTCCTCATCTTCACCGATGAGATGAACGACGCGCTCGACTACATCGACGAGCTCGACCGAGCCGGCGTCGACGGCGTCATCGTGCAAGACATGGGCCTCGCGCGCCTCATCAGCCGCTACCGCCGCGAAGGCCGCTGGAAACTCGAGCTGCACATCAGCACCCAAATGACCGTCACCTCGCCCGAAGGCGTGCGCCTCGTCGACGAGCTACTCGACCCGCAGCAAATCGTCCTCGCTCGCGAACTCTCCATCGACGACATCGCCGCCTGCGCCAAGGCAACGAGCAAACCCATCGAAGTCTTCTGCCACGGCGCCCTCTGCGTCGCCTACTCCGGCCAGTGCCTCACCAGCGAAAGCCTCGGCCGCCGCAGCGCCAACCGAGGCGAGTGCGCCCAAGCCTGCCGCATGCCCTACCGCCTCGAAGTCGACGGCCGCCTGCGCGACCTCGGCGAGCGCCGCTACCTCTTCTCCCCGCAAGACCTCTGTGCGCTCGAGCGCGTCCCGCAGATGCTCGCCGCCGGCGTGCGCAGCTTCAAAATCGAAGGGCGCCTCAAAAGCCCCGAATACGTCGCCGCCACCACCCGCGCCTACCGCCGAGCCCTCGACGCCGCCCTCGTCGGCCAACTCCCCCCCGCCGAACAGCAGAAAGAAGACCTCTACGCCATGCAAATGGCCTTCTCGCGCGGCTTCTCCGCCGGCTGGCTCGACGGCACGGACCACCCGCGCCTCACCCACGGACGCTTCGGCAAAAAGCGCGGCGCCTACGTCGGCCGCATCATCCGCTGCGGCGAAGGCTGGGTCGAGCTCGACCACCTGCCGACCATCCCCCTCGCCCCCGGCGACGGCTTCGTCATCGACGCCGGCCAAGATCGCAACGAAGAGCAGGGAGGGCGCATCTGGAGCATCCGCGGCACGCGCCTCCACTTCCACGGAAAAGGCAGCCGCATCAACTGGAACCGCGTGCGCCCCGGCCATCTGCTCTGGAAAACCGATGACCCCGCCCTCGACAAACAACTGCGCGCCAGCTGGAGCAACTTTGAAAGCCGCAGCGCCGCCGCCCCCGCGCAGGACCTCGATATCCGCGTCAGCGGCCGCCTCGGCACCCCCCTCGAACTCCACTGCCGCGGCCTGCACATCACCGGCCAACTCCCGCTGGAGAGAGCCGAAAAGCGCCCCCTGACCGTCGACATCCTGCGCACCCAACTCGGTCGCCTCGGCGGCACCGGCTACCGCCTCCGCGAACTGCAAGTCGAACTGGACGACGGCCTCATCGCCCCGCTCAGCGAAATCAACCGCCTGCGGCGCGACCTCGTCGCCGCCCTCGACGCAGCCGACGACCGGAGCCACTCGGCCAACCCAAGCGCCGCGAGCTCGGCCGAAACACCTGCGACC
>DXFQ01000014.1 GCA_019114365.1 Candidatus Parakkermansia intestinigallinarum
TCTTCTCCTCTCATATACAAGGGTATGTAATAATTATGGTGACTTTTCATTTGAAGCAACCATAAAAATGCCATTGCGGCGTTTCTCTCCCGAGAGCTTCTTCGGTGCGTTTTATTTTGACGCAATGCGGATTGTGTCATCGGGAGCGGCAAAACGCATCTTGAGTCTTGCCTTCGCTGCGGAAACTTGGTAGATAGGAAGAGCGTCGACTTGGCCGTCCGCTGCGACCTGCGCTGCGTCGCTGCTTCCCCGCCCGTCGGCTCGCTCCTCGGCCGGGTTCGCACGACGACGAAGCCGGGCTCTGCTGCACGACGAGGCTCTGCCCGAGCCCGCGACGTTCAACCCATACCCGAATCTTCACACGCATGAAAGCCACGACCCTCATTGCTCTCCCCCTCATCGGGCTCGCTCTCGGCACTGCCGTCGGCGTCTGCCGGGCGGAAGATCCTTCGCCGAATGCCGCGCAGACCTCCAGCCCTGACTTGTCCCTCGACCTGGCTCTTCTGAACGCCGTCGAGAGAGGCGACGTGCAGGCCATTCGCCGACTGCTTGCGGATGGCGCCGACGTCAACGTGAAGGATGTGAACGGAAAGACCCCGCTGTACCTGGCTGCCGATCAAGGTCACACGGACGCGGCGCTCCTGCTGCTGGATGCGGGGGCTGACGTCAACGCGAAGGATAAGTACGGATGGACTCCGCTGTACGGGGCTGCTTGGAATGGTTACGCGGACGCGGTGCGCCTGCTGCTGGAGGCGGGAGTCGACGTCAACGCGCAGAATGAGCACGGCGAGACCCCGCTGTACGGAGCTGCTTGGAATGGTCACACGGATGCGGTGCGCCTGCTGCTGGAGGCGGGCTCCGATGTTGACGCGAAGGAAAAGCACGGCTGTACCCCGCTGTACGCGGCTGCCTGGAATGGTTACGCGGACGCGGTGCGCCTGCTGCTGGCAGCGGGGGCTGACGTCAACGCGAAGATGCAGTACGGCTCGACCCCGCTGCACGGGGCTGCCTATGAGGGGCACGCGGACGTGGTGCTCGAGCTGTCGGCGGCTGGGGCAGAGGTCAACGCGAAGAATGAGTACGGCGAGACCCCGCTGCACGAGGCTGCCGATTGGGGTCACACGGACGTGGTGCGCCTGCTGCTGGAGGCAGGAGCCGACGCCAACGCGAAGGATGAGAACGGATGGACTCCGCTGTACGTGGCTGCTTGGGATGGTCACACGGATGCAGTGCGCCTGCTGCTGGCAGCGGGAGCCGACCTGAGGGCTGCTCTGAGCAACGGACGGAGTGAATTACACTTCGCCGTTTCCGCCGGCTTGACGGAGAGAGTTCGCGAATTGCTGGCGGCGGGTGCAGAGGTCAACGCGAAGGATCAATGGGGCAACACTCCGCTGCTCATGGCTGCCCGGTTTGGCCGCGCGGACGCGGTGCGCCTTCTGCTGGCGGCCGGTGCTGACGTCAACGCGAAGGAGCAGAACGGCAGATCCCCGCTGTTCGAGGCTGCCGAGGGGGGGCACACGGATGCCGCCGGCCTGCTGCTGGAGGCGGGAGCGGACGCCAACGCAAAGTCTGAGTACGGCATGACCCCACTGCGCGCGGCTGCCGAGCAGAGGTACACGGACGTCGTCGAGCTTCTGCGGGCGCACGGTACCGAGGAGTGAGCCGGGCTGGAGGCGCACGCCGGAGTGCAAGGGGCAATTTTTGCAGCAGGAACTTGCGCTGTCGCTGCTTTGCGGGTTGAAGTCGTGTCGACAGTGTGGTAGTATAGGACGTCATGAATGACTTTGACGTGATCGAACGCAAGATGGAGTCCGTCGGCCTTTCGCAGGCCGCGATCGGAGCCTTCCGCCACAGTGTCAACGTGCTCACTTCGCAGCAGTCGATGATGATTCCCGAGGCGGAGATTGCCCCGGCGGATGATGTGGCTGACTGGGAGTCTCTCACGGCGTCGACGCCCGAGGCTGATGCCGAGCTGCTGGGGCAGGCGGTGCTCATCAAGCTCAACGGCGGGCTCGGTACGGGCATGGGCTTGCAGAAGGCCAAGAGCCTGTTGGAGATTAAGCCCGGGGTGACTTTCCTCGATCTGATTGTGCGCCAGGTGATGAGTTTGCGCCGCCGCGCGGGCTGCCCGGTCAGTTTGCTGCTGATGAATTCTTTTTCGACGAGTGCGGATACGATGGCGTATCTGAGCCGCTATGCGGACGAGGGCTTTGCCGATCCGCAGCAGGTGGAGATGATTCAGAACCGCGTGCCCAAGCTCTGCGTCGATACGCTTGAGCCGGTCAGCTTTCCCGCGCACCCCGAGTTGGAGTGGTGCCCGCCCGGCCACGGCGATCTCTATCCCGCGCTGCTGGGCTCGGGCTGGCTCGATCGCTTGCTGGAGGCGGGGGTGAAGTATGCTTTTGTGTCGAACTCGGACAATCTGGGCGCACAGCTTGATACGCGTTTTTTGCGCTGGTTCGCCGAGAGCGGGGCTCCCTTTGTGATGGAGGTGACGCGCCGCACGGAGGCGGATAAGAAGGGCGGGCACCTCGCGATGCGCCGCAGCGACGGCCAGCCGCTGCTGCGCGAGGTGGCGCAGTGCCCCGAGGAGGATCTCGCCGCTTTCCAAGATATCAACAAGCATCGCTATTTCAACACGAACAATCTCTGGGTGCGCCTCGATGCGCTGCGCGATTTCCTGAAGGCGAACGGCGGGGTGGTGCCGCTGCCGGTGATTCGCAATGTCAAGACGGTGGATCCGCGCGATGCGTCGACGCAGAAGGTGTATCAGCTGGAGACGGCGATGGGGGCGGCGATTCAGTGTTTCCCGGGGGCTCGCGCGGTTTGCGTGCCGCGTTCACGCTTCTTCCCGGTCAAGACTTGCTCGGATCTGCTGCTGCTGCGCTCAGATGCGGTGGTGATTCGCGAGGACGGCGGTATGGAGCTGGCGCCGGAGTGCGGGGGTGTGGCCCCGGTGGTGCTGCTCAATGCCAAGTTTTACAAGCTGGTTGATTCGCTCGACGGGCTCGGCGTGCCTTCGCTCAAGCATGCCCGCCGTCTCGTGGTCAACGGGCCGCATCACTTCGCCGACGGGGAGCCGATTTGCGGTGAGGTGGTGATTGACTGAGGTGTTTTTTACGCCGCGTCGGCGCTGTCTTTGCCGCCGGCGCGGCTGATGTCCGCCTATGCCGGTGACGCCGAAGAAGCTTCAGGAGCTCGCCGAGCGCATGCGTGCGCTCGGCGTCCGCGAGGCTGACTTGCGCGAGTCTTTTGTGCGCGGGCACGGCCGGGGCGGGCAGAAGGTGAACAAGAGCAACAACTGCGTCTGCCTCATCCACGAGGCGAGCGGGCTTGTCGTTAAGTGTCACTGCGAGCGGGAGCGCGAGGTGAACCGCTTTCTTGCGCGGCGCGCGCTCTGTGATGAGCTGGAGCACCGTCTCGGGCTCGGCCCGAGCCGCCGACAGCGCGAGCTCATGCGCTCGGCCGGGCACAAGGGGCGCACGGGCTCGCCGCACAGCCTCACGGTGGTGGAGCGCAAGAGCCGCGAGCCCCGCGCGGAGGAGTGAGGGAGGGCACCGAGCTGAGGGCGTTGGTTGAGTGTGCGCTGAGGCAGAAGGGGCAGTCGAGGGGAGCTTCGCGTATTTGGAGAAGCGGGGTTACAACAGCCCCTGTCTCCGGATCTCCTTATATACAAAGGGGGAGTTGCGGAAAGTGTAGTCTAGGAGGTCTTTGTGCTTGCAATAGAGCATGAAATGATCGCAGCGCATCCTTTTGCAGTCCTCTCGGTTGAGTCCTAAGACATCGATTGTTTTCTGTGCGTTGGGCGGTGCATCCTCCGCCGGGTAGATTTCTCCCGTAAGAAAATCGATATAGAAGGTGTGGGGCTTGATGTCAAAGGGATCGAGAATCCCTTCGTGTTCACCCTTGGCTGAATTGCATGCGGGGCAACACAGGCGATAGTTCGACCACTCATAGGCCAGTTCCCGATGCTTGGATTTCGGCAGGAAATGGTCGACTGTCGCCGAACTCTGTACGCGCTCAATGTAGATGCAACGGTAAGCGCAGATGCCATGATAGGCGTCGTAAAGCTCGTTGAGGATTCTGGTCCAGTACGCAGGCAACTCGGAAGATCGCCATTCGCCGGTTTTTTTTGCCAGCCATTTCTTGCCGGGTTGGCGGACTTTTTTATCGAAGTCGTCGGGCTCGGGTTGTTCAGTGACGGGAATCATGACAGCAGCCCTTTCTTGGTCGCCAGATAACGCCAGCGGTAGAGGAATGTGTCTTGCGGATCAAGCTTGCTGAGCAATTTCTGATGGATGGCCTCAAACGCCTTGGGATTCGGTGTCTTCTCTCTCAGAAGCTTGGAGGCCTCGTCGATGAGCTGCTCCACCTTGGGAGGACGCGTGGACGTCATGTCAAAGGCAGGCCCCGTGAGCCAGCCCTCTGCGTCCCCGAATTTCTCCATCGGACGACGGGTGAGACAAACCTCTCGATTCACAAGATCGAGGTCAAACCATGCGTCGCGGCTTTCATCGAAAATATCCTGCATCGCCACCATGACCATAGGTGAGTGCGTCGTCATAATTACTTGTGCAGCAGTATTCCCTTTGCCTCGAATCCGCTTGATTGTATTCAAAAGCGAGGTGACGATTTGCCGTTGCCACTGCGGGTGGAGGTGGGATTCAATCTCGTCAACGAGGAAGGTGACGCTGTCCGTGGGGGACTGGTGGAGGATTTTTTCGGAGGTGGTTTTGTGCTCTTGCCAGGCCCAGACCAAGCAGTAGGAGAGAGCAATCATGCGCTTCATGGCCGATGACAAATGAACGATCGGCACTTCGGCGCCGTAGGGCATGATGACGGTGGGCATGTCTCTCGCGTCACCCAGATCGATGCGGGTGAGCCGACCGGGTTTCATGACTTCACCGCGTGGAGAAATCGTCTCAAGAACGATCCGAAGCAGTTCCCAAGCTTCTCCTCCTTCCTTCTGCCAGCTGGCCCAATCTCTGATAATACCGTTGCAGAGCCATCGACCGTCGTCAGGGGAGCTTGTCATACCGTTCCACACCTCTTGGGAACTGAAAACGTAGGCCGGCGGTCTTTCCGTTGTTTCGTCTCTCTCCTTCCAGTAGTTGCGCGCCGGATCCCATACGGCAAAACTGCCGTCAACCATAGCGTAAAGCACGAGCCCGGGATTCAGCGGGCGCCCTTTGGGACTGATCCACTCTTGGGCGTAGACGTCAAAGGTCGATGTGCAGGATAAGTCTTTCTTGGTCTTGCCGTCAACGATGTAGCTGATGCTTGCTCCGTCAGGTTGACCGGGCAGAGCTTTGTTGCCGGATAAAATCCTTTTGTTAATCTGGGCCGGCCATTTCCGGGTCATAGCCCACCAAACACAATCCAGAATGAAGCTTTTACCTAAGCCGTTGTCGCCGGTGATCACATTGAGTCGATCGGCAAAGTTTACGCAGAGTTCCGAGGCCGGTCCGACCTTGTTGAGTTCGAGCTGCTTAATCATGAGGATAAGACACCGTGGTCAGTGTATGCAAGGATGGTGGAGAGGTCAAGCTTTTAAATGTGAAATGGAAGGTGACCGCGTGTGGTTCTTGTTGGTTTTCAGAGCCCCATTTTGCCGGGGTTGAGGATGCCCTTGGGGTCGAGGGCGGCTTTGAGGCTGCGGTGCAGGTCGAGAGCGACGTCGCCGACGGCGGCGGGGAACCAGGGGGCTTTGGCAAGGCCGATGCCGTGCTCGCCCGTGATGCGCCCTCCTGCGGCGAGTACCCAGGCGAAGAGGCGCTCGACGAGGCGGTCGGCGGGGGGCCGCAGGTCGCGTCCTTGGTCGTCTTTGGGCACCATGATGTTGGTGTGGATGTTGCCGTCGCCGGCGTGCCCGAAGCAGGCGATGTTGATGCCGGTTTCGCGCTGCATGGATTCGCAGAAGGTGACGAGGTCGACGAGGCGCGAGCGCGGGATGACGATGTCTTCGTTGAGTTTGGTGAGTCCGGTGGCTTTGAGGCTGTAGGAGAATTCGCGCCGCAGTTGCCAGATGGCTTCGACGTCTTCGGGGCTTGTGGCGCGGAGAATGGCGCCGGAGCCGGTGCGCGTGAGGACGTCGGCGATGGCGTCGAGCTCGGTGGCGACGGCGTCGGCCTGCCCGTCGATTTCAATGATGATGTGTCCGTTGGCGTCGGCGGGCAGGGCGGAGGGGCCGAGGTAGGCGCGTGCGGCGGAGAGGGTGTAGGCGTCGGTGATTTCCATGGCACTGGGCAGGTGCCCGGCTTGGAGGACGTTCTGCACGGCTTCGGCGGCCTGCGCGAAGTGCGGGAAGCTGGCGCTGAGGGCGGCGCGGGCAGGCGGCGCCGGGATGATGCGCAGGGTGGCCTGCGTGACGATGCCGAGCATGCCTTCCGAGCCGCAGAAGAGGCTGACGAGGTCGAAGCCTTGTTTGTTTTTGTGGGTGAGGCCGCCGCAGTTGCAGATGCGGCCGTCGGGCAGGACGACTTCGAGGCCGAGGACGTAGGCGCGGGTGACGCCGTATTTGAGGCAGCGCGGGCCGCCGGCGTTGGTGGCGATGTTGCCGCCGATGCTGGATTCTTTGCGCGAGGCGGGGTCGGGCGGGTAAAACCAGCCGAGCTTGGCGCAGGCGTCCTGTAGTTCGGCGGTCAGCACGCCGGCTTCGACGATGGCGAGGCCGTCTTCGGGGCGGATGGCGATGATGCGCCGCATGGGTGCGACGGAGATGACGAGGCCGCCGCGAACGGGGACGCAGCCGCCGACGTAGCCGACGCCCGCTCCGCGCGGGGTGACGGCGATGCCGCGTTCGTTGGCGAAGTGCAGCGCGCAGCTGACTTCGGCGCTGCTTTCGGCGAGCAGGACGGCTTCGGGCAGGGCGACGGCGTGCCATTTGTCGCCGGCGTGCGCGCGGCGGGTGGCGTCGTCGTCGCGCAGGTGGTCGGCGGGCAGCCCTTCGGCTTCAAAGCGGCGGCGCAGGTCGGGCAGCCAAGCGGGGGCAGGGGTGTTCATGGGGGGATGCTGGGAATGCGGAGATCAGTCGCGGCCGGTGCCCCAGCGGCGGTGCAGGAAGCGCTCGACGGGCGAGAAGAGCAGTTTGTCTGCCAGCAGCCCGACGAGGATGATGATGAACATCACGCCGATGACTTGGTCCATGCGCTGGAGCTCGCGGCCGTAGTGCAGGTGCTGGCCGATGCCGAAGCCCGAGACGACGGAGACGTAGATTTCAGCGGCCATCAGCGAGCGCCAAGCAAAGGCCCAGCCTTGTTTCATGCCGCTGACGACGAAGGGCGCCGAGGCGGGCAGGGTGACGAAGATGAGGGTGTGGAGGGGCGGCGAGCCCATGGTGCGGGCGGCGCGGGCGTAGATGGGCGGCACGTTGCGGATGCCGTTTTCGGTCGAGAGCAGCACGCTCCACATGGTGCCCATGATGACGACGAAGAGCAGGGCCGATTCCGTCTGCCCGAACCAGATGCAGGCCAGCGGCACCCAGCAGACGCTCGGCAGGGCTTGGAAGCTCAGGGCGAGGTGGCCGAGGGTGTCCTGCACGCAGCGGAAGCGTGCGGCGAGCATGCCGAGCGGCACGCCGAGCACGAGGCCGATGAGGTAGCCGATGAGCAGGCGGCGCAGGGTGACGAGCATCGAGAGCGGCAGTTTGCCGTTGGCGGTGTTGTCCCAGAGGTAGTAGAAGACGCGGCTGGGCGGCGGCATGACGTAGGGCGACCAGAGGGGCTCGTCGAGCCCGATGAAGGCAAGGTCGCCGGTGAGGGCTGCCCAGAGGAGGATGATGACGATGAAGAAGGAGACGGAGATGAGGACGCGTTGCATGGCTGTCGGGTGCCGTTGGGTGTTCGCGGAGTCGGGCGGGGGCGGCGGGTTTAGTCGGATTCTCCGGCCTGGTAGCCTTTCAGCTCGCTGGTGATGAGCTGCGAGAGGTCAGCCAGATCGTGGTCATTGATGTTGCGCGGGCGCGGCAGGTTGACGGAGAACTGCTCGCGCACGCGGCCCGGATGCGGGGAGAAGAGGATGACGCGGCTGCCGAGGCAGACGGCTTCGCGCACGTTGTGCGTGACGAAGACGATGGTTTTCTTGCGCGTTTCCCACACCTCTTGAATGTCGCCGTAGAGGCGCTCGCGCGTCATGGCGTCGAGCGCCGAGAAGGGCTCATCCATCAGCAGAATTTTGGGGTTGGGCGCCAGCGAGCGCGCGAGCGCGACGCGCTGCCGCATGCCGCCGGAGAGCTCGTGGATGTTGGCGTGGGCAAATTTGTCCATCTTGACGAGGTAGAGGTAATACTTCGCCACTTCGAGGCGCTCTTTGTTGTTGAGGTTGGGTTTTTGCTTGAGCCCGAACATGACGTTGCCGATGACGTCGAGCCAGGGGAAGAGGGCGTGCTCCTGAAACATCATCATGCGGTCTCGCCCCGGGCCCGTGATGGGTTCGCCGTCGAGCAGCGCCATGCCGCTGTCCGGCTTTTCGAGTCCGGCAATGATGTTCAGCAGCGTCGATTTGCCGCAACCCGACGGGCCGACGAAGCAGACGAACTCTCCTTCGTTGATGGTGATGGAGACGTCGTCGAGGGCGCGAATGGTGTCGCCGGAGGCGTTAGTGAAATCTTTGCAGACGTGCTCGACGCTCAGTTTAGCAGTCGGGTAGGCGTGGATTTCTTTCTGCAGTGATTCGTTGTTCATTTGGAGGCTTCTTGCGTTTCGGGTTGGTAAAGCATGCCCTCGATGGGCGGCACGCGCGAGATGAGGTCGGCCGCCTGCGCGTCGCTCACGAACTGTTCGAGCCCCGGCACGTCAATGTCGTTGGTCAGCTTGAGGCGCTTCCATGCTTTTTGGACGATGGACATGGGCATCTCGCTTTGCGTCAACAGCGTGATTTCTTCCTGCACGCGCTGCTGTGCTTCTTCGGGGTGCTCGATGATCCACTGCGTCAGGTCGCGGTGTGCGCGGATGAGAGCCGCAGCGGCGTCGGGGTGATTCTTGAGCCAAGCGACGCGGCCGACGAGTACGGTTGTTACGACGTCCGGCTCCTCGACCATGATGCGTGCATCCGCCATTTCCTCGAGCCGAGAGACCCAGGGCTCAACCGTCCAGCAGGCGGCGACGTCGCCCTGCTGCAGTAGCTGCAACTGCATGGAGTTGGGGGTCGGAGCCACACGGCAGTCGCCGCCGCCTTCAAGCGTGCAGCTCAGCCCGTTGCGCCTGAGCCAAGCTCGGCACGAGACGTCTTGCGTGTTGCCCAGCTGCGGCGTGGCGATGCTCTTGCCGCGGAAGTCGGCGGGCTTTTTGATGCTCGAGTCGCTCGGGATGACGAGGGCGGCGCCGCCGTTGACGGCTCCGGCCAGCAGGCGTACGTCTCGCCCGGCCGACACCGAATAGGCGTTGATGGCCGGGCTGGGGCCGACGTAGGTGAGGTCGACCGTGCGCCCGAAGATGGCCTCCATAGCCGTCGGCCCGGCGGAGTAGGTGTACCACTCGAAGCTGTAGCCCGGCAGGTAGCGCTCAAACCAGCCCTCGCCGTGCCGCGCCATGTTGCGCGCCACCAGCCCCTGCACGTGAGTCACGTTGGGGAAGCAGCCGATGCGGATCACTCTGCTGTTCGGATCTTCGCGCTGACAACTGCCTAACAGAAAAGTCAGAGCGCAGAAAATCAGCAGGCATGCGAGGGCTTGTTTCATCTGCTCAAGTATATCAGTCTGCCCATCGCGGGTCAAGCGGCAATCGCGACAACGTGGCTCTGCGTTTCCGCGGGCATGTCGACATACGCTCGCCCTCCGACTCTGCTCCGAGCTGCCCGGGGGAAGGGGGCGTCGTCAGTCGTCGTCGCTGAGCAGGGAGCGCAGGTCGCTGAAGAACTCTTCGCAGGCCTCCGTGCTCGACGGCTGTTTCATGAGCTTGTCGTAGTCGACGAACTCGTAGAGCTTGTCGGGAATCTCGGCGATGAAGCAGGAGGGCGCGCAGCGCTCCTCCTTGCCGTAGCGGCTGCGGCGGGCGCAGTAGGTCATCGTCAGGCGCTCCTGGGCGCGCGTGATGCCCACGTAGAAGAGGCGGCGCTCCTCATCGAGGTTGCCCTCGTCGACCGAGCGGTTGTGCGGCAGCAGGCCGTTCTCGACGCCGACGATGTAGACGTGCGGAAACTCGAGCCCCTTGGCGGCGTGCATGGTGATGAGGCAGACGCCGCTCTTTTTCTCAATGTCGTCCTCATCGCGGTCGTCGTCGAGGCTGATGCCGGCGAGAAAGTCGGTGAGCTTGTGCCCCGGCAGCCAGAATTGGCGCAGCGCCGTCTTGATATCGTCGATGGCCGAGAGGCGGCGCAGGCGCTCGTCGTCGGTCTTGCAGGCGCGCGTCAGGTGCTCCTCGTAGCCGATTTCTTTGATCAGGTCGGCGAGAATGTCGGCGAAGGGACGCTCGCTTTCGGCAAACTCGGTGCCGAAGCGCGTGATGAGATCGGTGAAGCTGCCGATGGCGTTCTGCGAGCGCGTCGAGCACTCGGAGAGAAAGGAGAGGTCGAGCAGCGTTGCCCAGAGGCTCTTCTTGTTGTCGCGGCTCCAGTCGATGGCGAAGCCGGCCGTGTTGGGGCTGATGCCGCGCGCGGGCGTGTTGAGGATGCGCAGCAGGTGCAAGTCGGCATCGGGATTGTCCATCACCTGCAAATACGCGATGAGATCCTTCACCTCGCGGCGGTCGAAAAAGCTCTTGGTGCCCACCATGCGGTAGGGGATGTGTTGCTCGCGAAGCGCCATCTCCAGTGCGCGGCTCTGCGCGTTGGCGCGGAAGAGCACGGCGAAAGACTCCCAAGGCAGCTGCCGGCGGCGGCGCAGGCAGTCGATTTCATCGGCGATGAACTCCGCCTCCTCCTGCGAGCCCGGCATCGCCATCAGGCGCACGGGGTACTCGCCCACCTTGTCGGTTCGCAGCGTCTTATCGCGCCGCCCGATGTTGTGGCGGATGAGCGCGTTGGCGCAGTCGAGCACCTGCCGCGTGCAGCGGTAGTTCTCTTCGAGCTTGATGACCGTCGGGTTCGGGAAAAAGCTCTCAAACTCGAGGATGTTCGAGATCTGCGCCCCGCGCCAGCCGTAGATGGACTGATCGTCGTCGCCGACGACGCAGACGTTGTGCGCCGGGCCGACGAGCTGGCGCAGCAGGCTCATCTGCAGCGAGTTCGTATCCTGAAACTCATCGACGGTGATGTAGTCGAAGCGGCGGTTCCACTTGTCGTGCACATCGGGGTAGCAGCGCAGCAGGCGCTCGGTGAGCAGCAGAAGATCGTCGAAATCGACCGCATTCTGGGCGCGCAGCTCGCGCTCGTAAGCCTTGGCAACCGCCGCGATGAGGCTGTCCTCAATCTGATCGATCGGAAGGCCGCTGTTGCGGGCGCGCGACAGCTCGGCGAGCACGGGTCCGGGCTCCAGCTTCTCCTGCCGACCGCCCTGCTCCATGATCAGGCGCTTGATGAGGCCGGTCTGGTCGCTGCCCGTGTAGATCGAAAAATTCTCTTTGTAGCCGAGCCGTCCGATATCCTGCCTCAGGATGCGCACGCAGAGCGAGTGAAAGGTGCTGACCGTCATCTGCCGCGCAGCGCGGCGATCGACAAGCCCCGCAACGCGGTCCGCCATCTCGTTGGCGGCCTTGTTGGTGAAGGTGAGCGCGAGGATGCCGCGCGGGTTGGCGCCCTTTTCAAGGAGGTGGGCAATGCGGCAGGTGACCGTGCGCGTCTTGCCCGTGCCCGCACCGGCGAGGATGAGCACGGGGCCGTGGAGCGTCTCGACCGCTCGGCGTTGGGCCGGATTGAGCTTGCTGATGTCGAATTTCTCTGCCAAAGCGGCGCGCATCCTAGCAGAAGTCGCCCGGATTGGCAAGCGCAAAGCGCCGACAACAGCTCGACTTCGGCGTGAGCGACACCTCCGGGTTCAATGGTCGACGGTATGCGTGGATGAATTTGTATATCATGGATAATTAGTAGGATAATAAAGTGACAAAGAGCTGATAAAAAAGAATTGACGTTTTTAGGATAATATGATATGTTAGCATGGTAAGAACTGATACCTATGCGATATTTCTACAGCAAAGCCGGAAAGCCCGAAGGTCCCGTTGACGCCGACACTCTCGACAAACTCGCGGAAGAGGGGATCATCGTTCCCAAGACACCCGTTATTGAGGAAGGAAGCTCCACTTGGAGCACCTACGCAGCTCTGCGTCCCTCTTCACCCGCTCCCGCACCGACACCTGCGCCTGCGCCTGCGCCCGCTTCCGCTTCTGCGCCGACACCTGCAGATTCCGAGAATGCGCCCAAACCCGCGGCTGCGTCATCAAGCGAGTCGCCCTCCAGACGAGGCGGTCTTGCGTCCTTCTTCGGTTTCATTGCCGGCCTGAATGAGCGCGTGGACGCTTTGTTGAACAAGCTGTTCCGCTTGCCCTCGTGGGTTCCGGACGGAGAGGAGGCTCGTTGCGGACTGCTCGGCAAAATCTCCGGCATTACCGGTGCTCTCATCTGGCTGTGCATCGTGTTATCCGGTATTGCCGTGGCCTGCAAACTGACGATGTGGCTGTTCGTCCCGGTTCTTCTCGGCAGTATCCTGTACGGTTTTATCCTTCAGTATCTGATTTACCAGATCAGCCGCAACATGAACGCGATGATTCTCGGACAGCGAATCGTCATGAGTTCCGTCCATTTCCCGCGCTTCCTCGGTGCCATCTGTTCGATTTTTGGCCTGGTAACGTTGTTGGTCTGCTTGTTTTACCTCTTCACGGGCAAGCTCTCCGACTTTTTCCTCTCGCTGGCGTCGCTCCTGATCCTCGTGTGCATGAGCTACCTCAATTTCAATGCCGACAAAGTTCTGGTGACGGTCAAGCCGGCGGCGGTTTCACCCGGTCGTGAATTCAATAACTACTTTAGACTGCTGATCCGTTCGTACGCGGCATCTCTTCAGGTGTTTGCTCCGCTTCTCATCGTTGCGGGCGCTCTTTCGCTGATATTCTTTGTCATGCTCGATGCCCAGAATATCACGCTGTTTTCCTTCGGTAAGTCCGGCGGAGTTTCCGTTTTCAAGGCTCTCGATAACTTGTTGCAAGCTTTCATCTACATTCACATACCGCTGATAGCGTGGATAATACTGGGGCTTGGCTCATGGATTGCCGATTTGCTCGACGCCATCTTCTCGCTGCCCGATCGCTCCTCCCGCGACTGACTCCGCTCGGCTGAGGCCGTGCCGTTTGTACCGCGCCGCTGCAAGAGAGCAAGCTCCGCTTGCGATTCATTCGGACTCGATATCGTTCAATATCGACACTCGCCACGCTCAAATAACGCCGGCTAGGCCGGAATGCTACCGTTTGATCTTCTCATGCCCTATTTCCCTCCACCTCCACCTGACGCCGACCAATACCCTGACGACCGCGAACAAGATGTCGCAACCTCGTCAGATGTATCACCTCGGCTTGAGGAGTCTGCCCATGCATTGGATGAATCGCTCATTCCGCCGCCCCCTGTAGAGCCTGAAGCTGCGGTCGTTCCGCCGCTCCCTGCGGAGCCCGAGACCGCAGTCGTCCCGCCGCCGCCTGCCGAGCCTGAGGCTGCGGTCGTCCCGCCGCCCCCTGCGGAGCCTGAGGCCGCAGTCGTTCCGCCGCCGCCTGCCGAGCCTGAGTCTGCGGTCGTCCCGCCGCCTCCTGCGGAGCCCGAGGCCGCGGTTGTCCCGCCGCCGCCTGCCGAGCCTGAGTCTGCGGTTGTCCCGCCGCCGTCTGCGGAGCCTGAGGCCGCGGTCGTTCCGCCGCCGCCTGCCGAGCCTGAGGCTGCGGTCGTCCCGCCGCCGCCTGCCGAGCCTGAAGCTGCGGTCGTCCCGCCGCCGCCTGCGGAGCCCGAGGCCGCAGTCGTCCCGCCGCCTGCGCGATCCGTACGTCGCTTTATCCCCGCTGCCGTTATGACCCTTGCTGCTTTGGCTGCGTTTGGAGTGGCCGGAAAATTTCTGAAGGATGATGCGGCCCTTTCCCAAAAGGCGGAAGCTGCAGATCAGACGCTGAAGTCTGTCGAAAAGGCCATGGCCGAGCGCCGCGCCTTGGTGGAAGAGTACAGCCAACGTGAGGCCCGCATCGAGCAAATCAACCGAGAAATCGACGGCATCAATGAGCAAGGCCGGGAGTTGCGATCGGAAATCAACGTCCTGAGCAACTATGCGCGTGCCGGAGTGCTCGATAATCAGCTCAAGAATCTCACGGAGCGAAAGACGGTCCTCGGGGAGCGTCTGGCGGAGCTTGATCGGCTGCAAAGGCCTTTCCTGCCCCCCTCGGCCTTTTCCGAGGAGGAGTTGCAGCAGCGGGATGCGTCTCTTCGCGGCGTTGTGAATCTGTATCTGCGAGTCCGAGAAAAGGGATTCCTGCTCATTCAGAAGGGGCTTTTCGCGCCGTCCGTCATGCACAAGGAATCGAAGTTCAGGGACGTATCCGTCGGAGAGTTGTTCAGGTATCTGGAGGAGGAGTGGGTGAAGAATCCGCCGAGCGGTCTTCATTACGAGCTGTTGGAGCTTGCCTACAGCGGGAATAGAATCGAGCTGATCCTGCGCCGCAGTGCACACTCGACCTCTGATGGCCGGACAGTTCCCGTCGCTTATTGCAAGGAGAGATGGTGGCTGGACGAGAAGGGGAAGATTCGACGCTGGGATGAGGAGATTTCCGCCTCGGAGAAGCCTGCCGTCAGCTCGGGCTTCCGCTCGGTGAAACTCTCGGACAACTAACGGCATCACGACGATCATGAAGAAGATGAAGAAACACACCGGTGGCTTGTTGAGGCCCTGCAATGTGGTGGCTTTCGTGCTGCTGTTGGTGGGTCTCGCGGGGGTCGTGTTGAGTTTGATGATGAAGTCTTCCTCGGAGAAGGAGATCGGGCAGGTCAAGACCTCGCTCCGAGTCGCGGCTTCCGAGAAGCTGGAGTATTTTCATCAAACAAGAAAAGCGGAGGTTTCATACCAAGCGTTGATCGAGTACGAAAACGAACGTCTGGAGGCGCTTTCCTCAGCTAAGATGCAACTCACCTATGCTCAGGATGCCAAGAACGTACTGACGGAAAATCCGCATGTCAGACGCTATCTTGCCGAGCGCGAACACCTCGAACAACTGCGTACGGAGCTTGAGCAGATGAACGAGGAGGTCGTTCGAAAAAACAAGGAGTATCAGCAGACGCTGGAGTCCGCCTACAAAGACTAAGCTATAGAGATGATGAGATCACGCATTTTTGAGTTTTGCCTTCTTGCAGCCTTTTGTGCACCGTCTGCTTCTTGGGCGGACATCCAAGGTCCGTCGCTTGAGCGAGGCGCCATTATCGAGATCGAGGGCGGTATGCCCTCGGCAAGAGAAGTGCGCCGATACAAGCATAAGCACGGCAAACTACCGGATCCTCAGACCTTGCGTCTCGAGGTTCGCGAGGTTCAAGCTCTTGACGGCTGTGAGTATTATCTGGACGGTTGCGGGTTGAAGCCCGTGACACTGGACGGCAGTCCCACTGTGTCTTACTTGGGGTATAGTGCCGCGGATTCCGGTGAAACTTCATTGATGTTCAATGTCGAGCGCCAAATAGACGGCAAGCCGGTAACGTATTGTCTTTGTTATCGTATCGTGAAGAGCGAGTCCGTGCTCCGGGGAACGGGGGTTCCTGCAGCGATCCGGATTGATAAACGCGAGGGTAACACGTATACCGGCCGCATCAACGGGGTGCTCTTTCATCCGGGGCAGGACGATGTGTTGATTTTCCAATGGAGTTCGGTTACCATCACGGTGCCTGCGCCCGGGGAGTCGTTGCCCTTGACGGAAGTCGAACCCGCGCCGACTCCCGATTCTTCGGCAGAGGGCTCGGGTGCACAGACACCGCTTGCTGCCGACGGCGGAGCCTCTCCGGACGGCACTCCGGCGAGCCAAGACGGAACGGAGACGTCGGCTCTCTCGGAAGAGCAGCTGCAGGGCATCGTGGCCAAGCGCCTTGCGATTATCGTGCAGAAGCCGGTGAACACGGCTTTGATTGAAGAGTTGTATGCCGAGCAAGTCTGCAGGCTGGCCTCAGGTGAGATTGCGCCGAGAGAGATCGTTGTGCAGAAGACGACGAAGGTCGTGGAACGATGGGATCGGAGGAGTGTAACCTTCCATGAGGCCGGCTATGCGGGATCTCATTTGGAGATGATTGTCCGGTACCATTTCTCCCGTGACGGCGGAAAAACGGATAACAGCTTCTGCAAGATTGTCTTGGAATTTGACGGCGACGGGAAGGTGTGTGCGATGTGCGAAACCTTTTCCGCTGAGAAGCCCGAGCTTTCTCAGGGACTGAAAGGGCTCGATTACAGAGGTGAAAAAACGGTCACCGCCCCTCATTAACGATGGATTTCTCATCGTATCACAACGAACACCCATGATGAAACGAAACCACACACACACAGTCGGAGTGATGTTGCTGGGGTCTTGCACTCTGGCGGCACTCACATCTTGCGAATCGGCATCCATATCTAGCTCGCAAGCTTCGATGGTCTCCAATTTGACCGAAGTCACGACGAGATCCTTTCTGCACACGTCCTCCGGGCCGACGAGAGATCTCATCGGTAAGGGGACTAACCTGCTGGTAGCCTCCCTGCTCAAGGCCACCATCGTGAAAGATCGCGATGCTTACGACAATCCCCGCGATTACGTGCGTGATAACAATACACAGCTTAGCAACCGTATCGGTGAGGTCCGCAGCCAGAAGAAGGCGGTGAGAAATTACATTGCTGATGCGAAGTCCGGCAAAGCAACCCCGACTAAGTCTGAGGTTAGGAAGCAGAGCGCTCGGATGAAGGAGAATATTGCCATCGTTGATCAGGATATCAAGACGGCCCGCTCCGCTGTTAAGGAGGCGACGCCGTCGGAGAAGAGGGAGCTCGAAAAGAAGATCAATGTTTTGTCTGCCGAGAAGGCTCAGATGCAGCAGCAGCAGGAGGATCTCGATTCTCTCGCCACGATTTGAGTTTTCCCCGTGCGTCGGGCAAAAGAGCAGGAGAGAGCCTGAAGGAGGCTCTCTCCTTTTGCTTGCCCGCGCAAGCCGGAAAGGCGGGGCTGAAGGAGGCTTGCGGCACGTCCCCGCCCGGAAAGGAGGGAAGGCAGAGGCTCGCCTGAGCTCAGGGGTCTGCCCGTGAGACTTACTCGTCGTAGCGGCGGCGTTTGCCGAAGCGGTTGAGGTAAAAAGGCTCGCTGTTGTGCTCGCGCGGGGCTGCGCCGCGCCGAGGCGTGCGTTCGGCGCGCTTGGAGCTGCCGCGCTCGAAGTTGCGGCTGTAACCGCGTCCGGGGTAGGACGCTGCTCTGTGGCGCGGGGTGCTCGGCTCGCTGCTCTGAGGTCGCCCCTTGTCTTCGCGGACGTTGACTTCGTAGCCGCAGATGCGGCAGGTGCCGAGCTGTTCGAGCAGCTGCGGCGCCACCTCCGGCGCCACCTCGATGAGGGAATGCTTGAGGAAGATGCGGATATCCCCCACGCTGCCCTTCGGGGCACCGCCTTCGTTGTACATGAGCCCGGCGATGTCCTTGGGCTTGATGCCCAGAAGCTTGCCGCCGTTCATGAAGAGGATGACGGAGTTTTCGGGGCTGCTCCACCCGCGCCGGGCGTCTGCAGAGCCTTGGTCGCCGTCGCCTGCGGGTTTG
Organism: Candidatus Parakkermansia intestinigallinarum; assembly: GCA_019114365.1. Taxonomy (GTDB): domain Bacteria; phylum Verrucomicrobiota; class Verrucomicrobiia; order Verrucomicrobiales; family Akkermansiaceae; genus Akkermansia; species Akkermansia intestinigallinarum. The sequence continues at coordinate 17,640 of DXFQ01000014.1, forward strand.
GTCTCGAAGCGGCTGGGGCGATCTTCGGGGATTTCCTGCAGTTCGCGTTTGCCCTCGTCGGCGAGGAGGCTGAAGAGGGCGCTGATGAGCTGCTCGGGCTCCAGATCGATGTCGCGGAGTTCTTCGGGGTAGTCGCCGCTGTCGTGCGCGCGTTCGATGATGGCGTCGACGAGGGCTTCGCGCCGGGCCTGCTCGACCTGTTCGCTCGTCATGACCTTTTCGCGCTGCATCTTCATGCCCGTGAAGCGCTCGATGCGGCCGAGCAGGGAGAAGTCCCGCCGCCCGATGAAGGAGACGGCCTTGCCCTTGCGCCCGGCGCGCGCGGTGCGGCCGATGCGGTGGACGTAGTCTTCCGGGTCGCGCGGCAATTCAAAGTTGACGACGATGTCGACGTCGTCGATGTCGAGCCCGCGTGCCGCGATGTCCGTCGCGACGAGGACGCTGAGGTTGCCCTTGCGGAAGGAGTCCATGACGCGCTCGCGGAGGGTCTGGGGCATGTCTCCGTGCAGGCGGTCGACGGCGTAGCCGCGGGCGAGGAGGCCGTCGACGATGTCGTCGACGACGCGCTTCGTGTTGGCGAAGACGAGCCCGCGCTTCATGCGCCCCATCTCAATGAGGCGGCTGAGAACTTCGATGCGCGAGGAGAAGAGAACTTGGTAGACGCTCTGCTCGCAGGTCGGCACCGTGAGCACGGGGCGCTCGATGGCGATTTCCTGCGGGTCGTTGGCGATGCGGCCGATGAGGGCGCGGATGCCCGGCGACATGGTGGCGGAGAAGAAGAGGGTCTGGCGCTGCATCGGCAGTTGGCTGATGAGGCGTTCGATGTCTTCCTGAAAGCCCATGTCGAGCATTTCGTCGGCTTCGTCGAGGATGAGAACGCGGAGCTGTTCGGTGCTGAGTTCTCCCTGCTCCATGAGGTCGAGCAGGCGACCCGGTGTGCCGACGACGAATTGCACGCCCCGGCGCAGGGCGGCGAGCTGCGGCCCGAAGGAGGTGCCGCCGTAGATGGGAACGGCGCTGACGCCGTCGAGAAAGAGGGCCAGTTTCTCAACTTCTCGGCAGATCTGCACGGCCAGTTCGCGCGTGGGTGCGAGGCAGAGGGCTTGCACGGCGTGCAGTTGGGGGTCGATGCTCTCGAGCGCGGGAATGCTGAAGGCGAGGGTCTTGCCGGAGCCCGTGTGCGAGAGGCCGACGATGTCGGCGCCTTCGAGGGCAGGCGGTATGGCGCGCTCTTGGATGGGGGAGGGAGTGTCGAACCCGAGTACCTCGATGGCTTCGAGGATTTCGGGGCAGATGCCGAGTTCTGAGAATGTCATATGCGCGGGGAAGGATGCCTGAACGCATCTCGATTGTAAAGTCTAAAGTGCCGTGGGGTGTTGATTTGTCGATGCCTTTTCCGTTCTGTCTCAAAAAGGTGTTGCTGCGTGCCGCCTTCGGCGCTATAATGGCGCGCGTGGAAGATCCGGATGACTTTAACCGCTTTAGCAGTTCGGACTGCGCGGGTGCCATTGTGATGATGGGAGCCGTGCCGACGGTGCTTGTTTACGTGTTCGGAGATCACGATGTGTTGCTTTCGGCCGGAATTATGGCGGCCTTTCTCGTGCTGGCCGCGGTGGTCTGGGTTCTCGCCGCCGTGACGCGCTGGCGCTTTATCCCCGTGCTGGTCAATTGGCTCGGCAACCTGCTGGCGATTCTCTACATTATTTTGTTTTTCCACATGTGGCCCTACTGAGCCCGCAGGTCGGCTCGCTCGGGCCGGGCGGTGGTGCAGGGGGGCGCGGGGCTGCGTCCGCTGCGGCGCGGGTCTTGCGCTGAGGTGCCCGCTGCGGCGCGGGTCCTGCGCTGAGGTGCCCGCTTTGTTTGATTCCGGGGGCTGCCTCAAGATTAGAGTTGCATTGGCTGCGCTTCTGTGGTAAGAAGGGGATGAGATGGACAAAACGCTTTTCCAGAAAATTGCGGACAAGGAGATTCCCGCCGACATGGTGTACGAGGACGATCTCTGCGTCGCGTTCCGCGATATTACTCCGGTGGCTCCCACTCACATCCTGCTGGTGCCCCGCAAGCCGCTCAGGGATGTGGCTGCGGCCACGCCCGAAGATGCTGCTCTGCTGGCGCATCTCATGCTCAAGGTGGGCGAGATTGCCCGAGCCGAGGGGCTGACGGAGGGCGGCTTCCGCACGGTGATGAATACGGGAGCTGATGCGGGGCAGACGGTGCCGCACCTGCACATCCACATCATCGGCGGTCGCTCGATGCAGTGGCCCCCGGGTTGAGCGACCAGGCGCGCGCCTTGCGAGCTGCGCGCTGCTTTCCTCCCGACAACAAGATGAATGACATTCGGGCGGTGAGAGCCTCCCGCTGAGATGTGAGTACTGATTCGATCAACTGTATTCGGCACTATGAGTGGGTGAATGCCCGCACTCTGGAACTTGTCCTGCCGACCAATCGTCTGCGCCTCTATTTCATGGAGGAGGGGCTGGTGCGCTGTCGCTACGTCAGCGGTGCCGTGTTTGAAAATATCCCGAGCTACGGGGTCAGCCCCGAGTATCAGGAGAGCCCTGTGCCGCTGCAGGAGCGTGAATTGCCCGATTGCTACGAGCTGAGCACCCGGCGCCTCTTCCTGCGTATTCGCAAGGAGGATGCCGGGCTTGAGTTCGGCGAGCTTGCGTCCGGGCGCGTGGTTTGCGCTGATGCCGAGGGGATGGGGCATCGCCTTGTTGAACGCACGGGGGACGAGTGCGTCTGGGTGCTCAAGCATCTGCCCGAGAAGGCTCACTTTTTCGGCTTGGGTGACAAGCCCTGCGACCTGAATATGCGCGGCCGCCGCTTTGAGATGTGGGGGGCGGATCACTACAAGTTCAACCCCGACAGCGATCCGCTCTACAAGAGCATTCCGTTCTTCCTCTGCCTGAACGAGGGGTCTCAGTACGGCATTTTCTTCGACAACACGATGCGCTCGTATTTCGATTTCGGCAAGGAGCGCTACGATCGTCTGTTGTTCGGTGCCGACGGCGGTGTGGCTGACTATTATTTCATCATGGGTGAGTCGGCGCTGAACACCATCGAGATTTACACGCGCCTGACGGGCTTGCCGCCGATGCCGCCGCTCTGGGCGCTGGGCTACCATCAAAGCAAGTGGAGCTACTACACGGAGCAAGAGGTCAACGAGTTGGCGGCCGAGTTCCGCCGCCGCCGCATCCCCTGTGATGCCATTCATCTGGATATTCACCACATGAAGCAGTATCAGGCGCTGACGTGGAATCGCGAAGCTTTCCCGGATCCTCCCGGTATGATTCGCCGCCTCGGCTGCGAGGGCTTCAAGGTGGTGACGATTATTGACCCCGGCATCCTGATTAACCCCGATAATTACGTGTGGCGCAGCGGCTTTGAGCGCAATGTGTTCTGCCGCCGCCATGACGGTGCGCTGCTGGAGGGCAATGTCTGGCCGGGCAACTGCAATTTCCCGGATTTCACGTCGCCGGCGACGCGCTATTGGTGGGCTGATTTGTTCCGCCGCCAGATAGGCGAGTACGGGGTTCGCGGCGTCTGGACGGACATGAACGAGCCGGTAATCATGCCCGATCGCACCTTCCCCGACGATACGCGGCATGCCTTCGACGGCTATTCCTGCTCGCACCTCAAGGCTCACAACATCTACGGCCAGTGCATGGCTCGCGCCACGCGCATGGGAATGGAGCAGTACGCCCCGCATCGCCGCCCCTTCGTGCTGTCGCGCTCGGGATTTGCCGGCCTTCAGCGCTGGGCCGCGACCTGGACGGGCGATAACTATTCGGACTGGGTCAACCTCAAGATGGCCAACCACATGGTGCAGCGCCTCTCGACCAGCGGCGTATCGTTCTGCGGGGCGGATACGGGCGGTTTTCTCGGCAAGCCGACGCCCGAGCTCTTCTGCCGTTGGATGCAGATGGCGGCTTTTCACCTCTTTTTCCGCAACCACAACAACGGAGAGTTCGGCGGGCAGGAGCCCTGGTGCTTCGGCTCCGTGGTGGAGGAGGCGGTTCGCAAGGCCATCGAAGAGCGCTACCGCCTCTTGCCCTACTTTTACACGCTCTTTCACCGCTACGCCACGCACGGCACGCCTGCGATTCGCTCGCTGGCCGTCACGGATTTCGGCAACCCCGATACCTACTGGCGCAGCAGCGAATTTTTCCTCGGCGACGTGCTCTACGTGGTGCCGGTGCACCATCCGGGCGAGGGCAGGCGGCGCCTCTACATTCCCAAGGGTCGTTGGTATTCGCTCTGGACGGATGCGCCCTGCGGGCCGTCGGGCAGTGAGGAGTGGGTCGAGACGCCCGTCAGCCGCATCCCGGTCATGGTGCGCGGCGGCTTTGTGCTGCCGCGCTGGCCGGTGCAGCAGTATGCGGATGAGATGGAGTTGCCCCCCTGTTCTCTCGAGATCTGGTGGGCGCCGTGCGAGTCGCATCGCAGCGAGCTCTACGAGGATGCGGGCGACGGCGTCGGCTACCGCCTCGGCGATTACCTGCTGCATGTCTTTGACTATGAGGCCGGGGAAAACGGTTTTGCACTGCGCTGCACCCGGCGGGGCAAGCGCGACAACCCGCGCCGCGAGTACAGCCTGATGATTCACGCCCTGCCTGCGGGCGCGCAGCCGGTCGTGCGCACGGACGGCCGCAGGGCGGAGGGCGCCTTCCTCTCCCCCGGGCTGTATGTTGTGACGGTGCCGGCGAACTTCTCTCGCGTGGAGATCGACTTCTGACAGCTTGTGAACAAGGATACGCTCGATAAAATCATTTCGCGGCTCGATCGCCTCAGCTCCGCTGAGCTGCGGCAGCTCTTCCTGCGCCTCGCCGGCGATCGCGGGCTGCTGCGCGACGTCTTCGATGCCCTGCGCGACGGTTTGATTCTCTTCGATGCCGAGGGCAAGGCGCGCTACGCCAACAAGATGGCGGAGCTCATTTACAATCGGCCGCTGCGCGAGCTGCTCAGCGAGCCTTTCGAGCGGCTCAACGGCGGCACCTGTCGCTGGGAGGACCTGCGAAACAGCGGCGTGGTGATTACGCGCGATTTGAAGGTCAATTACCCCGAGCCACGGCATTACAATTTGCTGATGTGCCCGGTGTCTCAGGGCAGCGAGTACCTGCTGCTCATTCACGATGATACGGAGCTGCTGGCGCGCCGCGAGGCCAGCGCTGAGGCCGAGCAGCTCAACCTGCTGACCTTTCTCTCGAGCGCCGTCGCGCACGAAATCGGCAACCCTCTCAACTCGCTCGGCCTCAACTTGCAACTCATGCAGCGCAAGCTCGCGCACCAACCCGAGGGCTGCCGCGAGAAGCTTGCACCGCTGCTGGAGTCCGCTCTCGCGGAGTCGCGGCGGCTCGATACGATTCTGCGCCAGTTTTTGCAATCCATGCGCCCCGGTCGCCTGCAGCGCGAGCCGGTGAAGCTCAACGAGCTGCTGGCGCGCGTGCTCGAGGTCCTCACGCCCGAGATTGCACCGCGCGGCATCGCCGTGCAAGAATCCTACTGCGAGGATTTGCCCGTGATTCAAGCGGATCCGAATCGGCTCTTTCAGGTGTTTTACAACCTGATTCGCAACGCCTATCAGTCCATTCCCGGGCCGGACGGCAGCATCTTTGTGCTCACCGGCTACAATGATGCGGACGTCCACGTCTGCATTACCGACACCGGGTCCGGCATTTCCCCCGAGGTGATGGGCAGCATGTACGAGCCCTTCCGCACGACGAAGAAGAAGGGCAATGGACTGGGGCTGCTCATCGTGCGCCACATCGTGCGCGAGCACGGCGGCTCGCTCGGCATTTCGTCTCGGGAGGGGCAGGGCAGCTCCGTCACCGTGACGCTGCCCCGGGCCGACCGTGTGGTGCGCCTGCTGCCTCAGTGAGGTCTCGCTCTTGTGAGGGGCGGGTGCCGCCTATTTATCTTGACGTCTGAGTGCAGCGGTGGTAGAGTTATGCCATGAGTACGAAGTTCAGTTGGGAGCTTGCCCCAACGGACGGGTCTGTTGACTTTGGCGACGAGCTCAACCGGCAGCTGCCATTGCTGGTGCGAAAGCTTCTGGCCCAAAGGGGCATATCCGGTCGGGAGAATGCGGAGCGCTTCCTCAAGCCCAAGTTGGCTGATTTAGGAGACCCTTTTGAGCTCAGGGAGATGGATGCCGCCGTGGCTCGCATCTTCCGGGCAGTGGATCACGGCGAGCACGTGTGCATCTACGGCGATTACGATGTGGATGGCGTCAGTTCCGTCACTCTGCTGCACGCGGTGCTGACGGCTTTCGGCCTGTGCGTCGACTGCTTCATCCCCGTGCGCACGCGCGAGGGCTACGGCCTGAGCCCCGAGGGAATCCGCAACGCCATCGCGCAGTGCGGAGAGAAGCCCTCGCTGCTCATCACGGTTGATTGCGGCACGTCGTCGGTGGATGAAGTGCGGGCTCTGCAGGATTCGGGCACGGACGTCATCATTCTCGACCACCACGAGCCGAGCCCTCTGGGGCGCCCCCCCGCCGTGGCCGTCGTGAACGCCAAGCTCGAAGAGGACAGCCCGCTGACGTACCTGTGCAGCGCGGGCGTGGTGTTCAAGCTGGCCCATGCCCTGCTCAAACGGCGCCGCCTGCCGGACTTTGACCTGCGCCACTACCTCGACATCGTTGCCATTGCCACGGTGGCGGATATCGTGCCGCTCGTTTCCGAAAACCGCCTGCTGACGCGCCACGGGCTGCGGCTCATGAGCAGCGGCGGCAACATCGGTCTGCAGGCGCTCAATCAGGTCACGGGGCTCAACCGACGCCCGAATGCGAGCCACATCTCCTTTCGCATCGGCCCGCGGCTGAATGCGGCCGGGCGCATGGATTCTCCGCGCGACGCTCTCGAGCTGCTCATGACGGACGACCCCGAGCGCGCCCGCCAACTGGCCATGCACCTCGAGCAGCACAACCGCGCCCGCCAGACGGAAGAGGAGCGCATTCGCCACGAGGCCATGCAGATGATCGAGCAGAACAGCAGCATGAAGAATGACCACGTCATCGTGCTCGGCTCGCGCAGCTGGCACCCCGGCGTCGTGGGCATCGTCGCCTCCCTGCTCATGCGGCGCTTCCACAAGCCCGCCTTCATCATCTCGCTTGACGAGAACGGCATCGGCAAGGGCTCCGGCCGCTCCATACCGGGCGTGTCACTCGTGCAGGCCATTCGCCGCTGCTCGGCTGATCTCATCTCCGGCGGCGGGCACGATATGGCTGCCGGCATCGTGATTCGCGAGGACCAGATCGACGCCTTCCGACGCTCGTTCAACCGCTTCGTCGACGAGACTACGTCGGCCGATCAGCTCAAGCCCGTGCTCCACATCGACGCCGAGGTGTCCTTTGCCGACCTGACTCTCGATCTTCTCGACAGCTACGAGCTGCTGGAGCCCTTCGGCAACTCCAACCCTCAGCCCTTCTTCATGGCCCGCAACGTCAGACTCACCGAGGCACCGCGCCACCTGCAGGGCAATCACCTGCGCCTCTGCCTCCGGCAGGGAAATTGCGAATGTGACGCCATGTACTTCAACGCCGGACGTCTGCAACTGCCCGACCCGCCCTGGGATATCGTCTTTACCATTGATCGCAACACCTGGCGGGGGCGCACCTCGCTCTCCATGTCGATTCAGGATTTGCGCCCCGCGGAAAAGAGCTGAGACCCTGATATGCGCCGCAGCCCGCTCAGACACCCCGAACTCAGAGGGATGGTGCCCGGGGCTCGCCCGACTGCGGGGGGGCCGGGCGAGCCGCGCCGTGCCCGCCCCGAGCACGGGGACTGGCGAGTCGAGACGAATATCAGCCCGGCTGATGCCGAGCATATGAGCGCCCCCGGCCTGCTCTCCCGCGCGCAGCTGCGAACGTCATACCTCGACGAAGGCTCGCTGCCCCTGACGGCAGAGAGCGCAAGAGAGCTCATCAACCCCGTTCGCGGCATGGCTCGCGCTTGGCGTCTTCTGCTCTCCCTCGTCGTGCTGCTGCCCCTCTCCGTCGTGGCGGTCTTCGCGCTCATGATTCAGATTTATCACGCGCGCCCGGTCGTGGAGCTGGCGTCCTTCTGGCTCTCGGTGCCGGTGTGGCATACGCTGCTGGGGGGCTTCGTGCTGCTGGTCTGCCTCCTGCGGCGGGAACTGCGCGCGGTATTGCTCTTCCTCTACGTGGTGGGGCACGAGCTGACGCATGCCGTGGCGGCTCTGCTCTGCCTCGGCAAGGTGCGGCGCTTTCGCGTCGGGCTCGACGGCGGCTTCATCGAGACGAACAAAGCCAACTTTTTCATCGCGCTCTCGCCCTACTTCGTGCCGATCTGGATGCTGCTCTGGCTGTTGATTTTCTGGCTGATCAACGAATTCCATCCCAGCGACGAGGTGCAAATTTGCCTCTATACCGGCTTTGGCTTCTGGTGCTGCTTTCACATCTACTGGACGCTCTGGGTGATTCCGCGCGAGCAGCCGGACATGATTGAAAACGGCGTCCTCTTCTCATCGCTGCTGATCTTTCTGCTCAACATGGGGATGCTCATTGCCGTGCTCGCCTTCTTCGGCATCATCACGGCGGAAGGCTATTGCAGCGACTTTCTGTACGCGGCCCGCCGCATGATGCACACCTTTGCCGACGTCGGAGAACTCTTGCGGCGCTCCTTGTAATGCTGTCAGAGTTTCCCCTTGTCCGCCCCGAGTGACCGTGGTATCCTGAGCGGCCGCTTTTCGGGTCAAGAACCCCGAGCGTCTATGAGTCATGAGCAGAAAAGTCGTTCTTGTCGTTGCCTTTGCCCTTTTAATCCTGATGGGTTTGAGCGTCTTCTGGGACATGTTGCCGATGAGCTCCCCGCAGGATGACGCCGCCCTGCAGCAGGAGCTCGCCGCGCGCGAATCTCAAAAGCGCTTGGATCAGGCCGTGCAAAAGGCCAAAGGCATCCGCGAGGACGAGCTGTTTGACTTTTACTCCCTCATGGCGGGGTACAAGGTCGGCGAGGCTTTGCACAGGACGTACAAAGGGCTTCGCCCCGAACATCTCGATGAGCCCGTGTTGCTTCAGGGGCTCCGCGAGGCCTTCGCCGATACCGAACCCTTCGGCTGGGAGCTCTTCGGTTCGCCGGAGGCGAATGCCGCCGAGCTCGCATGGGTTCGCAGCAAGGGAGGCGAGCTCCGCGCCCTCCCGAAAGATCTGCCGGCTCAGGACAAAGCCCTCGTGGAGCAGGTGATGCGGATGGCGGAGCAGATGAACCCCGAACAAGCCGCGCGCGAAGCTCACACCAATCTCGGCCGCTTAATCTGGTTGCACTCCTTCTCCCTCCTGCCGCAGGCGAGCATCAAGGACCTGCGCGAGCCCGCCCTGCTCGAAGGCCTGCGCCTCGGTCTGTCGGGGAAAAGCCCGGAAATCGACGCCCTGACGCTCCAAGCCTACGGAATTGCGACGACTTGGACAATCGATGCGAGGACGCGCGCCATGGCCGAGAAAAACAAGACGGAGGGAGAAGCCTACCTGCGCCGACACGCCGCTGAGCCCGGCGTGGTGACGACGGCCAGCGGCCTGCAGTACCGCGTGCTTCAGCCCGGCGGTTCGGAGCGCTACGACGCCGAGCGCCACGGGGCGAACCCCACCTGCACGATCAGTTACGAAGGGCGCCGCGTCGACGGCAGCTGCTTTGACCGCACGTCGGAGCAAAGCCCGGTTTCCTTCCCGATCAACGGCGTGGTGCCCGGCTTCAGTGAAGCTCTCAAACTGATGCCCGTGGGCGCGGAGTGGGAGGTGGCGTTGCCTGCGTCTCTGGCCTACGGCGACAGGGCTCCGGCGCTCATCGGTCCGAATGCCGTGTTGATTTTCCGCATCCGACTGCACGAACTGCTGCCTTCCGAACAGCTGAAGATGGAGTCGCCGTCCACCGCCCCGCAAAGCGCAGCGGAGACGCAAGCTCCGGCCCCGCAGAGCTCGGAGGGCGCTGCTCGCCCGAACTGAAGGGAACTCTCGCCGGGCGGCTCTTCTTGCGTTTCGCCGTCCTGCGCCGTTCCCTCCCTCCGCCCGAAGCTCGCGGCACCCGACGCGGGAGCCCGCCGAGAGGGACGAAGAGCGTGGACGGAGTTTAGCCTTGAAAAGTATGCAATTTCTGCCATAATCACCGCGCAACATGTTGAATCAGGAAGTCATCACGGAGGCTGAAGTCGCGGCCATCCAGATACCGGCCGGCAATGCCGTCATCCTGCCGGAGGGCTCGCGCATCTACATCACGCAGATGCTCGGCAACACCATCACCGCCGCTTCGGACCTCGGGCTCGTGCGCATCACGCGTCAGGAGGCTGCGCGCGCCGGCATCATTCCGCCTGAAGAATCCGCCGAGTGCTCCGATGAAAATCTGACGCTCGAAGAGCGCGTCTGGAAAGCGCTCGGCAACATTTACGACCCGGAGATTCCCGTCGATATCGTGAACCTCGGACTCGTCTACGGCGTCGAAGTCATCCCCCAGCAGGACGGCGGCAGCCACGTCAACGTGCAGATGACGCTGACGGCTCCCGGCTGCGGCATGGGGCCGCACCTCATGGCCGAGGCCGAGATGAACATCGCCGCCCTCGACGGGGTGAAGTCCGTCGATGTCGAGTTCGTGTGGGATCCCCCCTGGAATCAGGACATGATGAGCGAAGAGGCCCGCATGGAACTGGGCCTCATCTGATTGACAACATCAGTCTTCATGACGCATCACAGGCTTTATGAGCAAGGTAACGCTGGAGTTGACTGAGGGTGAGATGAGGGATCTGGCCGAGATGAGCGCCGTAGTGCTCGCCCTGCTCGGTCAGGTGATGCAGGATATGCCCGCCGCGCGATCCAACGCGTGGCAGCGCCTCTGTGTCGAGCTGCTCAAGGCAGCGCGCGGCATCCCCTCCATCGCCTCGGATATGGAGATGAACCCCGAGTGCGGCTACTGGTACTTCCGCCGCCCCTACGTCGAAGAGGCCTACTTCTCCGACCTGCTCGATGAGTACCGAGACTCCGTCTTTTGGGAGGAGCTCGTGCTGCGCGTCGCCCAGCAGAGCCTCGAAGAAACGATGGGGCGCGAGGCCGTCGAGGTCATGAGCGAGGATGAGCGCCGACGCCGCAGCTCATCCATGGAGAAGGCGCTGTGGAATGAAGTGACGCGCCACGGCATTGATCGCATGCTGTTTATGCTGCCCGACAACGATGCCTGAGCATCGCCTCCGCCCGCTTTCCTCGGTTCGCTTCTCCGTTCGGTGCGGCTCCTTCGATGAGCCCGCTTAGGTGAGCCCTTCTTCGATGAGCCCTCTTTCGATGAGAATGCCCTGCTCCTCGCGGTGAAGAGCAGGGCGTCTTGCGTTAAGCGACAGGGCCTTTTGTGACCGTGCCGCGCTTGCGACGGGCGGCAGCGGCAGTTGCTGCGGCTAGCAGCTCAGCATCTCATCGACCGTGATGAACGAGGTGCAGGCCTCCGGCCGATCGCAGGCGGAAAGAGCGCAGGGATGGCAGGGCAGGTGCCGGAAGAGAGGCTTCATCGTCGAGTCCGGGCGATACACGCGCGCCGCCGAGCGGCTGGCCATGATCACGCTGCCCGGCACGCCTATCATCGACGCCGTTTGCGCGATGAGCCCGTCAACCGCGTAGAGACGGTCGGCGGGCGACAGCAGATCGGGAAGTTCGCTCAGCGAAGCCGTGCGGCATGCGATGCCGAGGCTCTCGGCCATGGCCTGCGCCTCGCTCTCCTGCTCCGGCAGAGCAAGCAGCGTTGCGGGAGTGCTGAGCCGCGCGACCAGCTCCGCCCACCGCTCCTCCGGCCAGCGATCGGCCGAGCCGAGAGAAGACAGAGGCGCGATGTAACAGACCGACGGATGCTGCGCGGCGCGTGAGGCAAGAGGCGCAAAGAGACGCTCGCGATCGAGCGTCAGCTCGTGTCTCTTCTCGAGCAGGCGCAGATAATCCTCAGCCTCCGGCTGCGGCGGCCCCCAAGGAAGCCGCGAGAAGTGAGCCCGGAACCTGCGCGAGAGCTTGTTTTCCGTAAAACCGCTGATGTAGAGCGGGAAGTGGCGCTTCAGACTGCGGAAGACCCGGGCGTTTTCGCTCAGCATGAAGAGGTAGTCGTAGGGGCCGTCGCGGTAATATTCATCCGCCTCCAGCTGTTCGCCGGCCGAGACCTTTTCATCGCTTGTCACCGCAATGTCGACGCAGTCGCTCTGCGCTGCCCAGAAGTCCCTTTGAGCAAGCGGGCAAATGACGGTGATTTGTGCGTCGAGCCGCGAGACTTTCAGCGCCCGAAGCATCGGCAGCGTGTGCAGAGCCTCCTCCGCCCTCTCGGGCAGGCAGACAATGATGCGGAAGGGGAACCTGACGTTGGCTCTCGCCACATCGGCCACCTCGGGCGGCTGCTGAGGAGCAAACACGTTCGTCCCCTTCCAGCGGTGGTGCATCCAGAAACCGTCGAGGATGTTTTCCTTTTGGCAAGCCTCGAGCGCCTTGTTGATCTCCATCGTGATGGCGGCATCGCTCTCGCAGCCCTCCGGCAGCTTGATCTCGCGGTCGAGAACCGCCTGCCAGCGGCCGAGCGCGATGTTGCGCGTATACACGGCGATGAGCTTCCCCTTGCCCTTGCAGCGTCGATAGAGCAGAGCCGGAAGAGGGGTAACACCCGTGATTTTGCCGAAGTAGGGCAGAAAGAGCCCCTCTTGAGTGAACTGGTCGCTGAGCACGCCGAGCAAGCCCCCGTTGCGAGCCAGCTTGAGAACGGCGCGCAAACCGTCCTCCTTGCTGAACATCTCACAGCCGTAGCCCGTCCGCGCATCATAGACCATCTTCTCCAGCAGGGGATTGTTGAGGCGCCGATACATCGAGCCGAAGTGCTCCACGCGGGTGAAGTGAGGGCGGATGCGCGCCAGAATCTCCCAGTTGCCGGCGTGAGGAATGCACGAGATGACCGTGTGGCCGTCCATGCCCGACTCCTCGAAGAAATCCGCACCCTCCATTGTGATGGAGCGCTCGAACTCGCGATCGTTCATCAAGCCCGTTTTGATCGAGCAGGCCAGATTCATGCTCGTGCGCACCATGTTGGCACGCACCATGCGACGGAGGCGCGCCCCTCGGAGCAGAGGGTCGTGTACGATGCGCAGATTGCGGGCAACAATGCGTCGCCGCGACGGCGCGCATAGCCAGACAAGGTAGCCGATGCCGCGCCCCAGAACGGCAATGAAACGAACATTTGCCAACTTCATCAGCCCGCAAAGGGCGCGGCAACTCCACGCACCGATGCGGTTTGAGAGCGTCGGCTTAGCCGATGCGTCTTCGCTCATGCGTCTTAGTTGAGCGTGTAAGTTCGGCTGATGTAGAAGGGCTTGCGGGTGTAGGGATCCCACACCTTAGAGCCCGGAGCCACCCCGGTGTAGTCCAGCGGGTAATTGGGATAATACGGCGATATCACAATATCGCTCCAGCTTGTCGACACCCCGTAGGGAAGCCCGTCGGGAGCATAACCGACCGACTTGCCGCGCAAAGCGCTCGACGGCGGCAGATCCGAGGCGTTGACTTTCAGCCAGACCGCCTTGGGATTCGGCTTGCCGTTAACCTCCGTAATGACATGCGGCGGACGATCTCCCGGATAGTCGCTGCGGACAATGGCGTTTTTAACGGCTTGGAAGAAACATGAGCTGAGAGCCAGAGAGCTCAGCAGCATGATGGAGACGGGAATGAGTTTCTTTTTCATCGTGTTGATTCAATGGAAGCGGTTGACGGAGAGGTCGGCGGCACCAGCGTCACGCGACCCTCGCTGAAGACGGGCAGGTAGTCGTGCTCGCGGACGGCATCGACGATGTCGGGGTAGCAGTCCGCCATGGATTCGAGAGCGTAGCAGAGCAGCTGCACGCAGCGCTCCGGCACATCGGCTGAGCCGATCTGCCCGCCGCGCGGCAGCGATTCGGTCAGCGCGTTACCACCGTTGAAGTGAGCCTTGAGCACGGGCACCCCGTGTTCAATCTCGCGCGTGAAGCTGAGGTCGACGCTCGACGTTTGCTTCAGAGCCGCGCTCAGCGAGCGCTCGACCACCACCTCGGCATACCCCTCGTGAAAGACAACGGCCACACCCTCGGCGTGCGCCAGAATGGAGAAGATGCCCGACTGGCGCGCGCGGCAGGTTCGCGCGATGTAGCGGTTGACGTCGGCATCGCTGAAGGAGATCTCCTGACCGTCGGCCTCCTGCACAAGGCGGCGGATATCGGGGCCGGGAACGCCGTCGCGGTAGCCCGGCACCGTGCTCAGATCACGCGGCGTCCACAGCATGAAGAAGGCGTAGTAGAGCAGAAAGGTAAAGCTCAGAAAGAGCAGGAGAGCCAGGGCTGAAAACAGATTGAAGCGCATCCACATGCTGCCGAGCAGCCCGCGCTTGGGGCGCAGGCGCGCCTCGGCTTCCGCCTCCTCATCATCGGGGTGCGGAAACATGGAGTCTCGCAGCACCTCATCGCCGGGGGCGTGGCGGCGGAACGCAAGCAGACCGTCGAGCAGGGAGCGCAGCATGCCCGGCCGATTGCGTTTTCTGTTTTCGGTGTTCGCCATGAAAGCCGACGGATGATACCGCCGTGCTCATTATAATACATTTGAGCCGCGATGAAAGAAAAAAGTATTCCGCTGTGCCGTACCGCATCGCAGGGCGGAGCAACGATACGGTTCGACGACAGCTTACTCGGCTTGCAGGGGCTTGGGCTGCGAGGCGTCGAGGCGCAGGAAGATTTGCTCGTGGCGGGGAGCCGCCTGTTGTCCGGCCTCGGGCAGGCGGATGAGGTAGAGCCCGAGGTCGAGAACCTCCGCGCCGCGGCAGACCTCTTGGTTGAGCAGGTGCACCACAAGCCGCAGGCGCCCACCCTCATCAGCCGCCTCCAAATCCGTCGACAGCTCGCGGATGCGGCCTCCCTCGGACTGCCAGTGCAGCGTGCAGACGGCGCGGCTTTCGTTAAATCTCAGCTGTGAGGAGCCGTCGTGCGAGGGCAGGGAAGCGTCAATGCCCTCAAGCTGCTCGCGGTAGAGCGCAAAGTCTGCCGCCAGACTTTGCGCGCCCATCGCGGTGCGGCGCAGGCCGGAAGAGGCGCTTGGCGCTGCCGGAGGGGCAGGAGCCGCTGCCGGAGGGGCGGGAGCTGCTTGTTCGGCCGGAGCCTCCGAGGCGGTCGGTTCTGACGGATGAACCCGCTCACTCGCCAACTTGGCGGCTCCTGCTCTCGTCCGTCGGGATCTGCTGGCGGCGTTGTCTGCGCCGAGTGCGGGCTCTTGGAGAGCCGTCGATTCCGGAGACGGCTGTGCCGAGTCGCTGCGCTGCGCGTTCGGGACGGCGGCTTGCGTGTTGTTCGTGTCAGCATCCGAGCCTGTGCCGCGGGAGCTGTCGGCTGTTGCCGAGCCGTCGACGGGGGCGCCGGAAGCTCCCTTGTCGATGAAGCCCGTCTCACTCTCGGTGCGTCCGGCGGCGGTGCCGACAAACGGAACGGGGCAGGGCGCGACGGTATCGGTCGCCTCGGTCGCCTCGGTTGCATCGGCCGTCTTGGTCGTCTTGGCCGCCTTGGTCGTCTTGGCGGTCTTGGCCGTCTGCGCGGTGGCGATGCTTTGCTCCGGCAGCTCCGCCGACGGATGAGGCGTTGTGGCCGTGAGAGCCGCGGCGGTCGGCGCGGGGCTTGCCTGAGGAGCGTTCTCCTTTGCCCGGGCGAGCGGCGATGTTTCAGGCGCTTGCAACAGCATGTAGGCTTGGAGTCCGGCCAACACAAGAGCCAGCGCCAGTAGCGCCCATGACAGTCGAGTGATAAGGTGGCGTGACATAAAAAGCGGAGGGAAAGGTGAGGAAAAACTCAGAGCGGAAGAATGTCGAGGTGCAGTTTCGGCTGCGGCGCAGCACCCGTCCTTGCCCGCATGGTCATGGTTCTCGGCGCGGCGGGGAGCGCAGTACGGGGGGAGGGCGAAGCGCTGTCGGCCGGCTCTGCCTGCATGGCCAAGGCCTGCGGCGCGGCGGAACGTGCAGCGCGGGGGGAGGGCGAAACGACGTCGGTCACTTCTGCCTGCATGGCCGGGGCCTGCGGCGCGGCGGGAAGTGCAGCGCGGGAGAAGGTCGAAACGACGTCGGTCACTTCTGCCTGCATGGCCGGGGCCTGCGGCGCGGCGGAACGTGCAGCGCGGGAGAAGGGCGAAACGCCGTCGGTCACTTCTGCCTGCATGGCTAGAGCTTGCGGCGCGGCGGAGTGCGAGGCGGCGAAAGGCTGAATCATTTGGCCCTGCTGCATCCCGGCGTCCGTATCCGCATCGCAGAGCAGAGCAGCGGGCGCTGCATGGATCGCCGGCTGAGCCGTCGCGGTGAGGTGTGCGAGTCGGTCGACCTGCTCGGGGGCGGATTCTTGCGTCAGCTCGGCAACCAGCGAGTTGGTGCTGCGGAATCCGAAGGCGAGACTGACCACCAGAATGATGACGGCAGCGGCACAGCGCCTCAGCGCACGCAGACTGTCGCTGAGCCACATGCGCTCCTCCTCGCGACGCATGCTCTGTGTCAGGCGGTCGAAGAGTCCGTCGAGCCGTCGTGCGTCGGGCGGTGTCGCCGGACGCACGGCAGCTTGAAGCGCGCGGGCAAAGGCGCGCTCGTCAGCGTTGAGCCTGTTGAAGTTCTCATTCATGGTCGGAATCGAAAAGTTCTTTGAGTCGCCGGATGGCGCAGGCGAAGCGGGCATAGACCGTCTTGCGTGACACGCCGAGAGCTTCGCCGATTTCGGCGAAAGACATCCCGCCCCAGATGCGCATGGTGATGACGTTTTCTTGTGACGGCGGCAGCAGCTCCGGGAGCTTCGCGCGCAGACCGACGGCATCGAGAGACTCAGGGGCGAAACTCTCGCCGACCGGTTCGGGCGTTTCATCCGTCACCGGCGCCTGAATCGGTCGCCGCCGTCTCTGAGCATCGTACCAGTCGTAGGCCTTGTTGCGAAGAGCCGTGCAGCAGTAGGCCTGCAGCTCGTCGCCTCCCGGCATCGGCACGCCTCGCGAGGCCGAGCGGAAGAGCGCAAGCAGGGTCGACTGCAGCAGATCCTCCGGGCTCTCGGGGTAATAGCTCGCCGCCACGCGTTGCAGAAGCGCCAGCCTCGGGCGCAACCACTCGCCCCACTCCCGGGAGGTCGTGGGCGCAGGCTGCCGTGACGCAGGGCTGTTCTGCAACGGGGGCGTCATCTGTCCATTGAAACGGCTCCGAAGTTCATTTGTCTGATCGGAACCCTAAAATAATCGAAAAAAACCGCACCTTCGTGTGTTGCGAAGGTGCGGATGCAGGGAGGAGTCATGCGGGCAGGGGAGGCTCAGCGCCCTGCCTGCCCGCGGCACAACATCAGTAGTGGCCGCCGCGAGGACCGTTGAACCACTTCCACGCGGTCTCCACAATCTTGTGGGCGTCCTGATACTTCGGCACCCAGCCGAGAACCTCGGCCGCCTTGCGGGCATCGGCAATCAGACGGGGCGGGTCGCCTTCGCGGCGCTCGCCGTAGGTCACCGGAGCCTTCTTGCCCGTCACCTTTTCGGCGGCATCGATGATCTCCTTGACGGAGAGCCCCTTGCCCGTACCGAGGTTGAACCAGTTGGTCTCGCCGCCCTTCATCAGGTAGTCGAGAGCGCGCAGGTGGGCGTCGGCCAGATCGTCCACGTGGATGTAGTCTCGGATGCAGGTGCCGTCGGGCGTGTCGTAGTCCGTACCGAACACCGTGATGCCCGGGCGCTCGCCCTTGATGGCTTGAAGAATCACCGGGATGAGGTGCGACTCGGGGTCGTGATCTTCGCCGATGAGGCCGTCTTCGGAAGAGCCCGAGGCGTTGAAGTAGCGCAGGAAGACGCTCTTGAGGCCGTAGGCGCGGTCGCAGTCCTTGCAGACCTTCTCCAGCATGAACTTGGAACCGCCGTAGGGGTTGATCGGATCCTGCTTCTCCGTCTCGGGAATCGGCACCTGAGTCGGCTCACCGTAGGTGGCGCAGGTGGACGAGAAGACGAAGCGCTTGGTGCCGGCGAGCATCATGGCACGCAGCAGCACGAGGGGCTTGGCAATGTTGTTCTCGTAATACTTCAGGGGATCCTGAACGGACTCGCCGACTTGGATGAAGGCGGCAAAGTGCACCACCGCATCGAACTTGCCGTTGATGAGGAGGGGGTAGACAATGGCGGGATCGCCCAGATCGCCCTTCACGAGCTTCACCTCCGGGTCCACGATGGCGGCAGGATGGCCGTAGACCATGCTGTCGAGAACCGTCACATCGGCGCCGCTCTTCACGAGCTGGCGCACCGTGTGAGAACCAATATAGCCGGCTCCGCCGGTAACGAGTACTTTCATGATTCTGATTTGAATGAGTGTGAGAGATGGGAAAAAGATCGACCTGCCCCGTGCCGCAGGTCAGAGCATCGAGGTGAGCAGGGCTTCCAGCTTGCGGATATCGGCGGAGAAGCGGCGAATGCCTTCGGCCGTTTTTTCCGTCGCCATGGCGTCTTCGTTGAAGAGGAAGCGGAAGCTCTTTTCATCGGCCGGAAGGCGCTCGATGTCCGAAGCTTTGGCGGCTTCCGGCGAGAGAGCGGGAGCCACCGGCTCATCGCTTGCCGCCAGCTCGGCCAGCAGATTCGGGGAAATCGTCAGCAGATCGCAGCCCGCCAGCGCCAGCACCTCGCCCTTGTTGCGGAACGAGGCACCCATGATCTGCACCGGGTAACCGAACTTCTTGTAATAGTTGTAGATGGTGCGAACGGACTGCACGCCGGGGTCGGTCTCCGCCGTGTACTCCAAGCCCGTCGAGGCTCGGTACCAGTCCAGAATGCGACCGACGAAGGGGGAAATCAGCCGGACGCCGGCCTCGGCACAGGCGACGGCCTGAATGGTGCTGAAGAGCAGCGTCAGGTTGCAGTGAATGCCCTCTTGCTCGAGCACGCGCGCCGCCTGGATGCCCTCCCATGTCGAGGCGATCTTGATGAGCACGCGCTCGCGCCCGATGCCGGCCTCTTCGTAAAGAGCCATGAGCTCGCGCGCCTTCTTCACCGTCCCGTCCGTATCGAACGAGAGCCGCGCGTCGACTTCGCTGGAGACGCGACCCGGCACGCGCTTGAGAATCTCGAGCCCGAAAGCGACAATCACCTTGTTCATCATCGCGTCGGTCAGCTCCGCTCCGCGCAGCTTCGAGCTGCGGAACGGTGCCAGAGCGGCCTCCAAAATCGGGCGGTATTCGGGCTTCGCCGCTGCGGCGAGAATCAGCGAGGGATTCGTTGTGGCGTCCTGCGGGGTAAACTCCTCCATCTGGCGGAAATCGCCGGTATCGGCCACCACGGTTGTGTACTGCTTGAGTTGATCGAGCTGGGTCGGCATATCGTGAAGAAACGGCTTCGGTGAGACCATCCTAGCAGCCGAAGTCCGAAAGTGCAAGAAAGGAATGCCCGCCTCCGTCAAAAAATCGGAAAAAACAAGCGACGTGAGAAATCTTGCTTGACATTGGCTCGGCTGCGAACTACAATTCCCTCCGCGCTGCGACGGTAACGCAGCCAGATACGATTATGAAGGCAGACCTGCATCCCAAGTACAATCCTGTTGTGTTCGTGGACATCACCACGGGCCGCCGCTTCATCACGCGTTCCACCGTCACCT
This sequence comes from Candidatus Parakkermansia intestinigallinarum, assembly GCA_019114365.1. GTDB lineage: Bacteria > Verrucomicrobiota > Verrucomicrobiia > Verrucomicrobiales > Akkermansiaceae > Akkermansia > Akkermansia intestinigallinarum. The sequence continues at coordinate 37,256 of DXFQ01000014.1, forward strand.
CCGCCAAGACTGAGGTCATTGACGGCGTTGAGCACTTCGTCGTCTCCTGCGGTATCACCTCCGATTCGCACCCCTTCTTCACGGGTAAGAATCAGTTTGTCGACACCGAGGGCCGCATCGACAAGTTCCAGAAGCGCTTCGGTTCCGTGCGTCGCGCCAAGAAGCCGTCCCTTTCCTAATCTCCCTGCGGCGGGTTTGCCCGCTGCATGTAATAACTCCTGTGAAAGAGCCCGTCCCCGTTCGGGGGCGGGCTCTTTCGCGCATCGGGCGGGGGATAGAGCGTGTCGGCGGCAGCGAGGATCGCGGGGCAGGGGCGAAGCGGAAGCGATCAATGTCCGGCGCCGTCGGCGTCGCCGACGCCCAGCTCGTCTTCAATCTTCCGGTAGACCCTCACGTAGTCCACCTCGTAGAGCGCGGGAAAGGCGAGCTTATCGAGCGAGCCGCCGTTGGCTCCCAGAGCGAGGTTGATGATGATGCCGTGCGGCTGGCGAAACGGATGTTCAACCTTGTCAAAACGCTGATTGACCGCATCGGCCGTTGCCATCTCGTTGACCAACTCTCCGTCGATGAAGATGCGCAGGCGATTCTCATCCCAATCGAGCTTGAAGATGTGGAACTTGTCATCCCAGCGCGGATCCTTCGCGCGGCAGTCCTCCACCTTCACCGTTCGACTGCGCCAGACGGCCGTCCGGGGGCGACCTGCGCTCCACGCGAAATTGGCCAGAAATTTGCCCTTGTAATACTCCATGATGTCGATTTCACCGCAGGCCGGCCACGTCTCGCTGATGCCCGTCGTCCAGAAGGCGGGCCACAGGCCCTCGACGGCTTTGAAGCGTACGCGAGCCTCGAGAATGCCGTAGGTAACGCTGAATTTCCCCTTCGTGGTCAGCGAGGCCGAGGTATAGGCGACCCTCTTGCGATTCTTGCGCCAGTCTTTGCTGCCCGCTTCGTAGTCCGGGTTGGGGAAACTCTCTTTTTTGCCCGTGATGATGAGGCGGCCGCCGCTTTGACGGGCGTTGTCGAGCCGGTACCACTGCATCTCGCGATTGCGGACAAAGCCCCGCTCCGGGCTCCACTTGGCGGGATCGGGCTCGCCTTCGCCGTTGAACTCATCGTGCCAGACGAGGCGGTAACCCTCGGGAGGCTGAGCTCGGCCGACCGTGTCGGCCTTGAAGGGGTCGAGCGCCGGAGCTTGGCGCGAGGTCTCCGCTCCGCCCGTCTCGCCTCCTGCGGCGAGCGGCAGGGCGAGGGCGGCCGAGATGAGATTCCGGATCCATTGCTGTGTCACGGTGATGTTGCGGGGAGATTGCGGGTGAGAGAGGGAAGAAGCCTTGCGAGCAGTTTGCGGTCGGGAGACGCCATGGGCGTGTCGGCAAGTGCCGCCAGAGGGATGAAGCCTTCGCCGGGCTTCGGGCGGCAGCTGCCTGAGGCGCGGTAGAGGTGCCGCGTGACTTTGTAGCGCGTGACGCTGTAGCTTTGCTCGGCGATTTTGTCGCAGTCCCTGAGTTCCTCAGGATCGCGGCGGGGCAGACGATACATGCCCTCGTGCCGCTTGCCTCGGCTCTGTTGCTCCATGAGCAGCCCGTCCGGGCCGAGCAGGAGAATATCGTGGTGCTCCGTGCGGGTCACGGGCGGTTTCGGCAATTTCTGCGGCAGTTGAGCGGGGTTCGTGGCCCGGCACCACGAGCGCAGCGGGCAGAGCAGGCAGTCGGGTTCTCCGCTGCGGCAGAGCCGCTGCCCGAGCTCCATGATGCCCGAGTTGAAGGCCCGGGGCTTGTCGGGCGGGACGAGGCGAGCGGAGAGTTCGCCGTGCATGCGTCGGCATGCGGGGGTGTCGATGGGCTGCGAGTCGTTGAGCAAGCGGGCAAAAATGCGAGCCACGTTGGCGTCGACCAGCGGGGCCGGGCGGTTGTAGGCGAAGCTCAGCACGGCGGCTGCCGTGTAATCGCCGATGCTCGGCAAGGCGCGAATCGCCGCTTCGTCTTGCGGAAACTGCCCCCCGTGCAGCTGCGCGATGGCTCGCGCGGCTGCCTGAAGCGAGCGCACGCGGCGGTAGTAGCCCAAGCCCTCCCATGAGCGCAGCGCGGTTGATTCATCGGCGGCGGCGAGTGCCTCGGGGGTCGGGAAGCGGGCCATCCAGCTCTCGTAGCGCGCCAGAACTGTCGGAATGGTCGTTTGCTGGAGCATGACCTCACTGACGAGAATCGCCCAAGGATCCGTCGTGCGGCGCCAAGGATAGTCGCGCCCCTCCCTCTCAAACCAAGCGACGAGCGCGGCGGACAGGGGCTCGGCCGCCGCCGCCAGAGCCTCGGCGGCGGGTGTCAGAGCCGAGACGCGGGGGGACGAAGCCCTCTTCTTCGGAGCGGAGCTCATGAAGCCTCGCGCGTCTGCGTGGTGTAGATGGAGATGTCGGCGTTCTTGGTGCCGAGCAGCTTCTGGGCGCGCATGAGCGCTTTGCGCGTCGACATGTTCGGATTCTTCGGCTCGATGAGGAAGATGTTGCTTTCACCCTTCTCGCAGTCCTCCTGCAACACCGAAAGCACGCCGCTCTTGCGGAGAATGCGGTACACCTCGCGGCTCGCACCCGAGATGATGAGGTGGCGCCCCTTCTCTCGCGTGAAGCGGATGAGCTCCTCGAGCGCACATACGGAGGTGGCGTCGAGGTTGCGGGCGTTTCGCATTCTGAGCACGATGACGGCCAGCGAGGCGTCTTCGGCGATGCGCGATACCTGCTTGCGGAAGAGGTCTGCCGCGCCGAAGAAGAGATCGCCCTCCACGTGCACGATGGAGATTTGCGGCAGGCGGTTCGCCTTGTCCGCCAGCTTCAGCAGCGTGCCCTCGTTGTCGAGCGTGTACTCGACCAGTTCGGGCTTGGCGGCCTTGCGCAGGAAGAGCGAAACGGAGATGACGACACCGACGAAGATGGCGACGTGCAGCGGCAGAAGCAGCGCCGCGATGAAGGTAATGACGAGCACCGCCGCATCGCCGGGCGTCGAGCGGAAGCAGATGCGCAGCAGCTTGCGGTCAAAGAGCGACACCGCATTGGCCAACACTAGCGCCGCCAGCACGCAGTGCGGAATCCGCGAGATGAGCGGGAAGTTAGCCAGAATGAAGGTGATGCCGAGGCAGAGCAGACCGCAGAAGATGCCCGAGAAGCGCGTGACGGCCCCGGCCGTGTAGTTGAGCATGGAGCGCGTGAGCGAGGCCGAGCAGGGCAGGGAGGTCGTGAAGGCAGAGCCCATGTTGGCCATGCCCACGGCAAAGGTGTCTTGGTTGAGATTGAGCGGCTCGCCGGTCTTGGCCGAGAGGGTCTTGCTCATGACGGTCTGCTCGAGGGTCGAGAGAAAGGCGATACCGATGACGATGGGGAAGAGCGTGGCGAGATGCCCGCCGACCTCCCAGACAGCCGGCGGCGAGAGCACGAGGTCGCTCATGGTGAAATCCTTGAGCATGCGAACCTCGGTGAAGGCCCCTCCCGCCCAAGGCTGGCAGAGAACCCAGTTGAGGGCGCTCATGACCACGAGGATGATGGCGAAGGTGGGCAGAAACTTGAAATATTTTTTCAGCGGGATAAAGAGCAGGAAGGAGAGCACGCCGAGAACAATCGGCTGCCACTGCATCTTGTCGAGGTGCTCGAGGATGGCGCTGCTCATGGAGAAAAATGAGCTGCCGGCCTCCACGTCGTGAATGCCCATCACGTAGCGCAGCTGTGAGGCGATGATGAGCGTGGCGGCACCCGTCACGTAGCCGACCAGCACGCTGCGGCTCACGAACTGAAGCATCTCGGTGGCCTTGACGAAGGCGCCGATGACGCAGACGAGCCCCGCCAGAAAGACGATGAGCGGGACGAAGATTTCCGGGTGCATCCGAATCTCCGGATCCGAGGCCAAAAAGAAGCTCGCCAGCATGAAGGCGGTGGCGTTGCTCGGACCGCTGACGGTCAGGCTGCATTTGGTGAAGATCGGGGCGATGAAGGTGCCGACGGTAGCGGCCATGATGCCGTAGATGCTGTCCAGCCCGGCCATGGCGGCGAAGGCCATGCCCTGCGGCAGACCGACGAGGGCGACATCGAGAGCCGCTTTGAGATCGCGCCCGGCTTTGCGCGGGGTGTAGCCGCGCAGGTAGTGGCGGACGGGAAAGGGGTCGATCATGCCCTGACGAAGGTAGGCGCGCAGGCCTTTTCCGGCGTTTCGCAGTCTGTGGAGCAGCATTCCCATACCGCTGCGAGTTTAGCATGGCGGCGGGCGGCCTGCAAGTCCGAATTGAGGCTGAGTGGAGTCTGCCCGACCCGCTTTGCCGGCCCCCTTCGGGGTCGGAACGGTATGCTCGTCGACGCGCGCGGATCCGAGCGGAGAGCGGCCCTCCCGCTGCGGCGCGGTTCTTTTGCCCGCACGAACGGACCCAATGGCGGGGGAGCTCTGCGGTATGTCCGCCGTCGCATGGATCTCCGGCAGGGCCGCCGTCCGCCCGCTGCGGGAAAGTGCTGCGTCAGCGACAGGTGGAGCAGGGAAGCGCAACTAACTCGGTGTTGCGACCTGCGGTGCGGGGAACAGGGTCGGACCTGCGGTTCTGAGGGCTTTGGTGCGACCTGCGGCGCAGGGGAACAGGGTCGGACCTGCGGCGCTGAGGGCTTTGTCGCGACCTGCGGCGCTGCGGGCTTTGGTGCGACTTGAGGCGCCGTGGGCTTGGTGCGACTTGAGGCGCCGTGGGCTTGGTGCAACCTGCGGCGCTGAGGGCTTTGGCGCGACTTGAGGCGCTGCGGGCTTGGTGCGACTTGAGGCGCTGCGGGCTCTGAATTGCGACCTGCGGTACCGTGGGCTCTGAATTGCAACCTGCGGCGCCGAGGGGGTGGGGAGGAGTCTTGCGGTGGTAGTTTACCCACATAGGTTACACTTTTGTTCACTCACATAGGTAACACTTTTGCCGCCCCTCTTATAGCAGAATTGTGCCTTCGTGTAAAGTTCCGCTTCTCTCCTCTCTTCCGTTGAACGAGCCACGT
>DXFQ01000015.1 GCA_019114365.1 Candidatus Parakkermansia intestinigallinarum
GCTACGGCCTCGGCCTCATGTATGAAGTCGGCTACACCATCCCGATGAACGAAGAAGGCAGCACCTGCCTGCAGCCCATCTTCAACATCAGCTATACCCACAGCACCCTCGACGCCTACAGCGAGAGCGGCAGCGACCTCGCCCTGCGCTTCGGCGACCAGAGCATCAACACCCTCACCCTCGGCGTCGGCCTGCGCGCCCAGACCCTCATCGGCGAAAACGTCTACAACCGCAGCTCACTGCTCGAAGGGCGCCTGCTGGCCACCTTTGACGTCGGCGACCGCCGCAGCAGCACCGCCGCCGGACTCGCCCTGCTGCCCGGCAGCGCCGGCAACATCCACTCCGCCGAACTCAGCGTCTGCGGATTTGAAGCCGGCGTCGGCCTCAGCGTCCCGCTTGGCCAGAACAGCGGCAACCTCTTCATCGACGGCTCCGTCGAACTGCGCGCCGACTACCACAACCTCAACGCAACCGTTGGCTGGCGCATCAACTTCTGAGCCCCGCCCCGGCGCAACACACCCCGCAGACTCCGCCCCGCGGATCTGCCGACAACCCTCAGGCCCCCGCGTCCTTCGCGACAGCGGGGGCCTTCGTCTACATGAATTCCCAAAAAACTCCCCAAAAAACGCAGAACAGCCAGATACCTCCCTCAGTAGGCAATACCCACTTGACAGGAAGAGGCGGCCATGGTAGGAAAGAAGACACTATGAAGCCGCACCTTCCCGCCCCCCTGCGTCGCGCCCTGATGGCCGCCCTCATCACCATCGCACCCACCCTCGGCAGCAGCAGCCTCAGCGCCCTCGGCTGGCTGAGCCTCGGCACCCTCCTCAGTGCCCCCGCCGCACACGCCGCAGAAACCAACGCCGGCAACATCGACACCACAGAAGCCGTCACCCTCAACGCCGACACCGACTACCGCTTCAACCACGACGCCCAGGGTCACAGCCACCTCTACAACGGCGGGCTGAACATCGGCACCCATAACCTCGCCCTCTACACCACCTTCAACCACGCCGCCCACGTCATGGTCAACGGCCTGAGCGGCGACGCCGGCTCCAACATCTACCTCTACCGCGGCGTCGACGCCAACAACCAAGGCTACACCGACTCCTTCATGCTCCTCTATCTCAAAGGGCAGGGGAGCTACAGCGGCTCCATCATCGTCGGCAGCCAACCCGACGGCACCGTCCCCGCCTCCACCGGCCCCACCATGCTCCTTCTCGGCAGCAACAGCGTCGGGCAGAACGCCAAACTCGAACTCCGCAGCGGCTCAACGGATAACATCATCGCCCTCAGCGGAGACCTCAGCATCGGCAGCCTCACGGCAGAGAAAGGCCAAATCCGCAGCATCGACGCCACCGACTTCACCGACGACGCCCTGAAAATAGTCAGCAGCGACGCCACCGGCAACATCGCCACCCTCGTCCTCGGCAACCTCAAAAACACCTCCACCCCCTACAAACTCACCCTCACTGCCGACAGCAGCCTCAAAAACACCGTCATCGACGTCACCCTAGCCGTCAGCAGCGGCGCCACCCTCACCCTCTCCGGCGCCGTTGACCTCAACAACCCCATCGAAAACAGCGGCACCATCCTGCTGGCCGACGACTTCGACTTCAGCAACCTCACCTACGCCGGCACCGGCAACAACTACTACCTCACCACCGCCGGCTCCGTCGGCAGCGTCACCGGCCTCAAAGAAGGCTACAGCTACGACGCCGCCACCGGCCTGCTGAGCATCACCTCCGGCCTGAGCATCATCCGCGAAGGCCAGAGCCTCAGCATCGCTGAAATCGCCGAAGAACAAGGCGAAACCAACTTCGCCACCATGAGCGTCATCGTCGAAGGCGGCACCCTGAGCATCGGCACCGGCAAAGGCAGCCTCATCGCCGGCAGCACCGGCAACTACGCCAACCTCCAGCTCGGCAACGACCAAGTCAGCTTCCGCAGCGGCACCCTCCACCTGAGCGGCGGCGCCACCGTCAGCACCCCGCCCGTCCTTGAAGAAGGCGCAGAAATCGCCCTACTCGTCAGCGGCACCGGCAACACCTGGACCAAAGACGCCACCATCACCAGCACCAAAGGCGTCAGCAGCATCACCCTTGAAGAAGGCGCCGAACTCACCGTCGAAGACGTCCCCAAAGCCGACGGCACCGGCACCAACGAATTCTCACCCTTCTACGCCAGCGCCGGCACCGACATCTCCATCACCGTCGGCAAAAACGCCACCCTCAACTCCGGCAACCTCTGGGGCTGGGTCAAAGACGCCCCCGCGGCCACCCAACACCCCATCACCATTGAAGAAGGCGGCACCTGGCACATCACCGGGCTGAACGAAAACAAACTCTTCCTCAACCAGACCGGCATCCGCCTGCAAGGCGGCACCATCCGCATTGACGACGGCGCCTCCGTCAACTCCGAGCGCGCCAACAACAGCATCGAAACCCTCGCCGAAGCCACCCAAAGCTCCCTCATCACCGGCGGCAGCATCAACCTCAACAACCGCCCCCTCACCATCACCACCAACCGCTGGCAGGGCAACGACGGCAGCCAAACCGACCTCCTGATCGAAAGCACCATCACCGGCTCGCAAACCATCACCAAAGACGGTGACGGCACCCTGAGCCTCAGCGGCGCCAACACCTACACCGGCACCGTCAACATCAACGCCGGCACCCTCCTTGCCGCCTCCGAAAGCGCCTTAGGCACCGGCGCCGTCAACATCGCCTCCGGCGCCGTCCTCGGCATCGCAAGCAACCTCACCCTCACCGGAGCCGTCGACCTCAAAGACGGCGCCGGCCTCAGCTGGCTCGAAGAAAGCGTCCTCACCCTCAACGGCAACGTCACCATCGGCGGCAAACTCAGCCTCGACCTCAGCAACCTCACCACCGAAGGCACCGGCACCCTCATCACCTTCAACGGCCAATACAGCGGCCTTGACCTCGGCAACATCGACGTCACCTACGCCGACGGCTACACCGGCATCTTCAGCCTCAACGGCAACAGCGTCCAGCTCACCCTCCAAAGCACCGGCCTCCTCTTCTGGCAGGGAGACGGCAGCGGCCTTGGCACCTGGACGGACGGCGACAGCAGCAACTTCGCCGACAGCTCCACCGGCACCCCCGGCAGCGCCACCTTCACCAACGGCAGCAACATCGCCTTCGTCCAAGGCAGCACCCCCGCCGTCACCCTTGAAGGCAACCTGAGCGTCGGCCATCTCATCCTCCAGAAAAACGCCCAAGTCAGCCTCAGCGTCGACTCCGGCAACACCGCCGGCCTCAAAGCCGGCAGCATCAGCCTTGCAGACGGCTCCACCCTCAGCAAAACAGGCGAAGGCCGCCTCAACCTCAGCCGCGAATTCCTCGCCATCCCCCTCAACCTGCTTGAAGGCACCCTCGGCATCAGCGACACCCTCAGCGGCAACATCGACATCAGCCAACTCAGCGCCGCCGCCGGCAGCACCCTTGCCCTCAACTGCACCGCCGCCTCCGGCAACACCCTCCTGCTCAACGACGCCCAATTCAACGGCGCCCTCAGCCTCGAGAGCGGCCGCCTCAGCACCGCGCATCGCGACGCGAGAGACTACAGCATCGCCTCCGGCGCCGAACTCACCCTGAGCAACTTCGACCCCACCGCCGCCTCCGCCATCAGCGGGCAGGGCACCCTCGCCCTCACCCTCGATCAATCAGACGGCAGCAACGCCCTCAGCTTCAGCAGCGACTGGAGCGGCAACGTACGCCTCAGCGGCACCACCGCCGGCATCACCCTGAGCGGAGACGGCAAAACCTTCGGCAGCGCCGCCTCCACCCTTGAAATCAACGGCCTGAGCGGCAGCATCGCCACCGACGCCCGCATCGACCAAGACCTCATCCTGAGCAACCCCGGCACAGACACCCCCGCCTGGCAAATCAGCAGCCCTGAGCAAGACAGCACCCTCACCCTCTCCGGCGCCCTCAGCGGCAGCGGCGAGCTCCGTGCAGACGCCTCCGGCACCGGCGCCCTCACCCTCAACCTCGCCGGAGACACCGGCAGCTACGTCGGCACCATCGTCGTCATCATCGGCAGCCGGCCCTCCGCCCTCAACCTCAGCGGCAGCGGAGACATCGCCGCCGCCATCAGCGCCCAAACGAGCGAAGGCACCACCGCCGCCGCCCCCCTGAGCGTCAGCATCAACGCCGAGAGCAACCGCAACCTGCTCGGCAGCCTCAGCGGCAACGCCACCCTTGAGAAACACGGCAGCGGCACCCTCACCATCGGCCGGGCCAACACCTACAGCGGCGGCACCCGCCTCAGCGCCGGCACCCTCTGCGTCACCAACGCCCAAGCCCTCGGCAGCGGAGACCTCATCGTCAGCAGCGGAGCGACCCTCAGCATCGACGGCACCCTGGCCATCGGCGGCGACCTCAGCATGGAGAGCGGCTCCACCCTCACCGTCAACCGCCGCAACGCCCTCACCATCGGCGGAGACACCACCCTTGCCGGCATCACCCTTGACGTCACCGACCTCGCCCTCCTCGACGGCCGCAGCCTCACCCTCGCCACCGCCGCCGGAGACAGCAAAGAACAAAACCTCAGCGGCATCACCATCATCGGCGCTGAAGGCGCCACCCTCAGCTGGGAAGGCGACAACCTCGTCATCACCAGCGGCAGCGCCGGCGGCAGCCACCTCTACGCCGACGCCGCCACCTCCCCGCACGCCGTCGTCGGCGGCATCATCGCCGACGCCGTCTACGACCAACTCCACCCGCAAGGCTCCGCGACCGACAGCCCCTTGGCCGTCCTCCTTGACGCCCTCGACGCCGACCTCGGCAGCAACAACCGCAGCGCCCTCGACGCCAAACTCCGCACCCTCTCCGGCGCCACCGCCGCCGGCCTCGGCCTCGCCTACTCTGACGACATGCAGCGCCAACTGCGCTCCATCCGCAACCGCATGACGAGCATGGGCGTCAGCGACGCCTACGTCAACCCCGACATGCCCTACTTCAACGCCTGGGTCAACGCCGAAGGCAACCACCGCGAACTCGACAACGGCGGCAGCCGGCCCGGCTACACCCTCAGCAGCTGGGGCGGCACCGTCGGCTTTGACGCCGACCTCAACACCGCCCTCACCTGCGGCCTCGCCTTCACCGCCGTGTACGGCGACTACAGCAGCGATGCCGACGGCGGCGCCGACGGCGAGCTCGACACCTGGTACCTCAGCGCCTTTGCCCGCTACAGCCCCGGCGCGTGGACGCACAGCTTCATCGTCTCCGTCGGCCTGGCAGACAGCAGCCTCAAGCGCAACAACGTCCTCAACGGCACCAACTACCGGACGGACGGCAGCGCCAACGGCCTCGGCCTCGGCCTCATGTATGAAGTCGGCTACACCATCCCGCTGGACGAAAACGCCGACAGCTGCCTGCAACCCGTCCTCAACATCAGCTACGCCTACACCGAGATCGACGGCTACACCGAGCACGGCAACGACCTCGCCCTGCGCTTCGGAGACCAGAAACTGCACCGCTTCACCCTCGGTGCCGGCCTGCGCGCGCAAACCCTCATCGGAGAAAACATCTACAACCGCAGCAGCCTGCTCGAAGGGCGCATCCTGGCCAAATTTGACCTCGGCGACCGCCGCAGCAGCATGAGCAGCAGCCTCGCCCTACTGCCCGGCTACGGCGGCACCGTCGCCTCGGAAGAACTCGGCGTCTGCGGTGTCGAAGCCGGCGTCGGCCTGAGCATCCCCCTGGGCCGGAGCGGCGGCAACCTCTTCCTCGACGGCTCCGTCGAACTGCGCTCCGACTACTGCGACTTCAACGGCACCGTCGGCTGGCGCATCAACTTCTGAGCCCGCCGCCACAGCCGCCCGCAAGAGACCAACACCCGCCACCCCGGTGCAGCCCCGCCTGCACCGGGGTGGCGCCTTGTAGCCCCCTCCCACCCGCCGCCTCCTCCCGCGGACGCCGCGCAGCGACTCTCCCGCACCCGCGCACCCTCGCACCCGAGCACCCGAGCACCCGAGCACCCGAGCAGTCCGAAGCCCCGAAGCCCCGCCATCGAGCCTCATAACAGTGATAACAGCCCAAAAGAGCGAAAAACCCTCAAAAGAGGGGGAATAACATGAGTACCGCCTTGACGAAGGAAACAGGACGTGCTAGAATATCCGGAGCTTGTGGTGGTGTTTACCGTCTCGGGTTCAAAGTTTATAACAAACAACTCTATTCATGAAAAAGACTTTGTTTATTCTCGCTGCTGCCCTCTGCGGCACAGCCTCCGCCGCCCTCCAGAAAGGCGACGTGTTTGCCGTGACCTTCACGGGTCAGGAAACTCCCTCATCCTACACCTTCGACGGTACCGTTTTGGAGCAACCCGGTAAGGTCAATGCCGTTAAGGTTGACGGTAGTAATAACATGACCACTTCCGGAAATCTGGTGACGATGGGGAACACTTCTGCCGGGATTAGCATTTCTTTCTCTAATGCAGCCGGATGCGGCACGGGCGGCGTGATTCAATCCTACAAGCCCTCTGTGACGGGTAGCGGAGACCTGTACGATGTCTTCGATGCCACTATCATAACCGGCGAATTCGACGGGGGTACGCTCGTGAACCCCAATGGCGCTTGCGTCAACGCCGCCGGCGGCTCAATGACCATGACGCTCACCGGGTTGAACGCCGGCGAGACTTACAACCTCTTTGTGCTCGTCGGGCGCGGAAACAGCCATCAGACCGGAAGCAGTGACTCTAGTGTCACCACCTACACCCTCGGCGGTGGCGTGACGGACGTGACCTCGACCCTCATTGGGGCATCGAACGCCTCTACCTCCGTCAGCGGTGCCGTGTTGAACTCTTACGAGTACAATGCAGGGGGTAACACGACCGAATCCTCGTGGTCTCTCGTGGAATACACCTTCACGGCGACGTCTGACTCGGTGAACATTGCAACGGGCGGTACCAATGGCAACTTCAACGCCTTTGCCTTGCAGCAGGTCACTCCCGAGCCGACCACGGCCACGCTGAGCCTGCTGGCTCTTGCCGGCCTCTGCGCTCGCCGCCGCCGCAAGTAAACTTCCTTCAGACCCCGGGCCGAGGAGCGCTGCCTTGTGCAGGCTCCTCGCGCCGCCACACCGTCCCCCCCCGATGCGGACTCGCCCGCATCGGGGGGGCATTTTTGCATGGGTCAATCCTCGAGCACAAGCCACGTACGGCTCCCTCTTTGAGCCGCGAATGTCCCGCTGAGCCCGCAGAAGCCCCCTCTTGCTTCGTTCAGACGGAGAGCAGGGAGCAAGCGCGGTCGGAGTGCTCTCCGCACCACCTGCCGCCGCAGAAGCCCCGCGCCTTCCTCATTCACCCCGCCGCCATCGTCGCGCCCCGCTGACGCCGAACGAGCTGCCCCGCTGCCACAGGACACAAAAAAGCCGAGCAGGCCTGTTACCCGCTCGGCTTGTGAAGACCTTGTGAGTGTCCGTGCTCTTACTTGCGGCGGCGGCGGGCGCAGAGGCCTGCGAGAGCCAGCAGCGAAAGCGTAGCCGTGGTCGGCTCGGGCGTCACGGCAACAGTCATGCCGCCAATCGTCATCGTTGAGTTATTGCTGGCTTTGTCAAGACGACCACCGACACAGAACTGCAAGTTATCCGTGTTCTGGGAGAACTCGGCAGAGGTGGAGAAGTACTGGGTGGTTCCGTCAAGCGTAAGGGTAAAATCATACCCGCCATTGGCACCCGCTGTGGCCGTAAAGGTCAGACTGCTGTATGTCTGTCCCGCCGTCACATCAATGCTGTCCCCCACGATGGTGTAGGCATTGTTGGAGGAAGAGAACTGATTTTCACCGTTAATGGTGAGAGCTCCGACTCCCTTGTCATAGATGACTTTGACATTTTGGTTGGTCCCGTCACCGATGGAGAAGAGAACCGGCCAATCGTTTGTCTGACTCGTAGAGAAAGTGACATCCGTCAGCGTAATGCTCAGCGTGTTGCCGCCGGAAACATCAAGCTTATTGTCACCGAACGAAACATCGTATCGCACCGTGCCGGTAATGTCCCAGCCGCTGCCCTCTTCAAAGGTAGGAGCGAGCGTATTGCTGGCCATGCCGTCGATCGTCGCGGTCACACCATTGGTGCCGGCCACTGTCACAGCGTTAGAATCTCCGTCGACCGCAGTTCCAGGATTAGCGGTTGTAAAGTCAAAGGTAGACGACCATGTCTCGGCTGAGGCAAAGGAAGCCGCACCGCAGGCAAGAGCCGCGAGGGTCATAAGTGTTTTCTTCATTGTTGTCGCAAATTTGTATCTTATGCTGATCTAGCTAGAGCTCACCGAATCGGAACACCCGGAGAACCCACTTCACGGAGGTATTGTACTGCCTGAGCCCCGCGGCGTCAAGCAAAACATACGACTTTGCTTGGTTATTTGCTGTTGACCGCTCCGTGCGGGGCGAGAAATGGGAAATAGGATTGAATTCGGCGCATAGCAGGCACAAAAAAGCCGAGCAGGCCTGTTACCCGCTCGGCTTGTGAAGACCTTGTGAGTGTCCGTGCTCTTACTTGCGGCGGCGGCGGGCGCAAAGCCCCGCGAGAGCCAGCAGCGAAAGCGTAGCCGTGGTCGGCTCGGGGGTGACGTAGCTGACGACGAGCCCGGACTCCGTTGCGCTCACCGTATACATGCCGGCGCAGGAGGAATCCGCCGTGAGCTCACCTTCCGTAAGCTGAGTGAAACCCTGAACGTTGACCGTTCCCGTCCAAGCGGAGAAATCGCCCGTGAGGAGCGTACGCGTCAGGATGGAATATCCGGTATCAGCGGAGGTAGTCAAGGTGCAGTCAACCGTGACGGAGCTGTTGAGTGTCGTGCTGCCCAGATCGAGGGCACCGCTGTCATTCAGGTAGATAGTGCCGCCCGTCATGTTGTTGACGGTAATCTTGGTGCCGTAGTCCGCATTGATGTCGACCCAACCGCTCCCGGTCATGTTGACGTAGAAGTTGGCGCCGTCACTGCCATTGAGCGCTCCGGCCTCAGACTCGTTGCTCTGTGCAATCTTGATGGACGGATCCAGGGCAAGATACGTCACGTTCAGGCCAGCGCTGGCGTTCATCTTGTATCCGGCATTGGCCTGAATCCACAGACCCTGAATCGTGTTCACCGGGCCATACCCGAGCACCGGATTTGTTTCCTCGGAGAAGTAGAAATTGGAGGTCGTGGGGTTTGTGCCGCTGTTGATAGGACTCGTGCCTGCTTCGAACTCGATGCCGTGAAGCGTGGCGCCCATTGCTGAGGAAGCCGCAGCCGCGAGACCCAGTGTGATTAACGTCTTTTTCATTGTCGTTGTAGAATTGTCTTGATAAAGCCCAAGCCCACCGAATCGGAACACTCGGTGAACCCACTTCGCGCGAGTGATTATACCGCCGAATCCCCGCGGCGTCAAGCAAAACATACGACTTTGCTCGGTTATCTGCTTCGGACTGCTCCGCGCGGGGCGAGAAATGGGAAAATAAGGTTGAATTCGCCGCCCGGCAGGCGCCAAAAAAGCCGAGCAGGCGCAGCGCCTGCTCGGCTTGTGAAGACCTTGTGAGTGCTCGCGCCCTTACTTGCGGCGGCGGCGGGCGCAGAGGCCTGCGAGAGCCAGCAGAGAGAGCGTGGCCGTGGTCGGCTCGGGGGTGACGGTGGCCTCAAAATTCTTAACACCGACGGTATTCACTGCACCGTCCACGACAAAGCCGATGGAATCGAAGGTGACGTCCTCTTTGATCGTCACGGTATCGCTCCATTGGTTGTTCGCGGCATCCGTCACGTCAATCGTCAGCTGCGTTCCCGTGAGGGTCAGCGTGTAGTTGAGATTCGTGCCGACGTTGATGTTGGAGCTTTGGCCGCCGGCCGTCTTGTCAAAGCGAGTAATGACGGTTCTGTCGTCGTCATCTTGGAACGAAACGAAGCCGGAGGAGTCCTCCTGATTCTGTGAGGTCTTGGGTACGACCGCCCCCTCCGTATAGCCGGACGCAACGTATGCGTTGCTTGTGTATGAATTACCGACAAAAACACTGTAGTTCGAGGAGCTCAGGTAGAAGAGAACCTGCTGGTCTTTGACGGTGGAGTACGTGCTGAACGTGAAGGTGTACGTGGCAGCGGACGCATCGACCTCATAGGACGTCGAGAGCGTGTTCTTCTTCCACGATTGAGCGACGAGGGCACCGTTTTCGACGTAGTTGAAGTGCGGCGTGTTCCAGCCGTTCCACTGTCCTGACACCCATCCGTTTGATCCCTGCGTAAAATCAGCCGAGATATCCGCTGCCATTGCTGTGCTCGCGAGTATGGCTGCCGTAAATAGAGTTGTTTTCATGGCGTTGATTGTGTTGTTGAGGCGTCGGGGAACATGCGCGGCCGTGCACCCCGCATCTCCCCATCGCAGGCAAGTGTAGAGCTGAGGCGAGCTTTTGTCAAGGCAAAAGGGTTCAAAAAAAGATGGGCGCAAGCTTCATTCAACCGCGCCGCGCCGGGAGGAGAGCGGCTCGCTCACTCCTTCGTCGAGGGAGGGCAGGCGGGGGCAAAGTAAGCCGCGCAGGCGCGGGGCCTGCACGGCTTGATAAGGCGGCGGATGCGCGGGGACGGGCTCCGCGGCGTCAGAAGCGGTGGTCTTCGCCGTAGCCGTAGTGCTCGGCGACGAAGTCGACGTCTTTGTCGCCGCGGCCGGAGCAGTTGGCGAGGATGGCGCCGGTTTTCATCTCCCGCGCGCGGCGCATGGCGTAGGCGACGGCGTGGGCGCTCTCGATGGCGGGGATGATGCCTTCGTAGCGCGAGAGTTTGAAGAAGGCGTCGATGGCCTCGTCGTCACTCACACTGTCGTACTTTACGCGGCCGATGTCGCGCAGGAAGGCGTGCTCGGGGCCGACGGAGGGATAGTCGAGGCCGGAGGCGACGGAGTAGACGGGGGCGGGCTCGCCGTTCTCATCTTTGAGCATGACGCTGTTGAAGCCGTGCATGATGCCTTCGCTGCCGAAGCTCATGGAGGCGGCGTTGTCTCCCTTGGCCGGGCCGCGTCCCAGTGGCTCGACACCGACGATTTCCACCGGATCGTTCAGGAAGGCCGGGAACATGCCCATGGCGTTCGAGCCGCCGCCCACGCAGGCGCAGACGACGTCGGGCAGGATGCCCGTCATGTCGAGGAATTGCTCGCGAGCTTCGTCGCCGACGACCATCTGGAAGTCGCGCACCATCATCGGGAAGGGGTGCGGGCCGACGACGGAGCCGATGCAATAGATGGCGGTTTTGTAGTCGCGCAGGTAGGCTTCAAAGGCGCTGTCGACGGCTTCTTTGAGGGTGCGAAGGCCCTTGGTGACGCAGATGACTTTGGCACCGAGCATTTTCATGCGCGTGACGTTGGGGGCTTGTTTGGCGATGTCCACCTCGCCCATGTGCACTTCGCACTCAAGGCCGAAGTAGGCGGCGGCGGTGGCGAGGGCGACGCCGTGCTGGCCGGCGCCGGTCTCGGCGATGATTTTCTTTTTGCCCATGAACTTGGCCAGCAGGCCTTCGCCCATGCAGTGGTTGAGTTTGTGTGCGCCGGTGTGGTTGAGGTCTTCGCGCTTGAGGTAGATCTGGGCGCCGCCGTTGAGGCGCGAGAGGCGCTCGCAGTGGTAGACGGGGGTGGGGCGGCCCTGGAACTGCCGGCGGATGCGGCGCAGTTCGCTGATGAACTGGGCGCTGTGGCAGATGCTGTTGTAGGCTTCGGTGATTTCTTTGAAGGCGGGCTCGAGCTCGGGCGGCAGGTAGGCGCCGCCGAAGCGGCCGTAGTAGCCTTCGGCATTCGGGTATTGGCGGAGGTAGGTGCGGAAGTCCATGGTGTGTGTCTCTGGATGGGTGCGCGCGCGCCGCGCGTGCGGGGTGATTCTACTCTTTTTTGCGCGGGCTGGCAAGCATATCCGTCAAGTCTTCAGGCCGTGCACGGGGCGGAGGATGAGAGAGGGGGGGGGGAACGAAGCCACCCCGGTCGCGCAGAACCGCGACCGGGGTGGCTGAGGATGTGTGTTGCCGAAGGCGGCGGGCTGCCGGGCGCTTACTTGCGGCGGCGGCGTGCGCAGAGGCCGGCGAGTGCCAGCAGGCTCAGCGTGGCCGTGGTCGGCTCGGGGGTGGGATAAACAGCGCCGTTGGTCAAGGTGATGTTGTTGATTTCCATGCTGCCGCCGAGCTTGCGGGTACCTGCATATTCGGATCCGAACTGAAGTCCGCTTACAGAGGAGCCGGTCCAAGTCGAATCGGCCGTCGAGGAGACTAGTACACCGTCAAGGTAGATGGAAAGCTTACCCGCATCCGCATCGGCGACCAAGGAGAAGGTTTTCCAGTCACTGAAGCTGTCAAGCGTGAGGGTTGTGTCTACAATTTGAGCATTGGTCTGCTGGTTTCCGTCTGCGTCGTCGTTGTAAAGACTGAGCTTCTGAGTCACTTGGTTGATTTGCAACTGAAGTTTGGATCCATTGCTGAGTTTCAGTGAGAAGATGTCACACCACTGGCTGTTCTGTACGGTGACATCGACGTTTTTCAGATCAAAGGAGAAAGTGAAGCTATCTGAGCCGCCCGTGATGTCTGCCCACGGGTTGTATGTTGTGTTGCTCACCTTTCCGATGACGGCGTAGTCGTTGCCTTCCTCGTAGAGAAAGGGCTGGGATTGATCGCTCAGGGGCGTGTTATCGGCCGCAGGACCGTTTGACGTCCACGCTCCGGCGAAGATGACCGTATCTTGAGCGCATGCAATGCCGGCTGATGCAGATGCAAGTGCGAGAATGAGAGTCTTTTTCATCTTGGTTAATCTTTGGTAAGTATCGCGTGCTGTTCGGAGTATTCCTGCCCTCTCAGGGGGGGGGACGCCCCTTTCTCAACACGCGTGAGTCTACCGAAGAGCTTCGAGGCTGTCAAGCAGAATCCGAGGGATAAGGTCTGAATGTATTAAATCTGCGGTGTCACGACTAGCTTGAGGCGTCACGATTAGGTGGTTTTGCGGGTAGTGCTGTGGTGGCTTTTTTCTGATGGGGAGGCTTGAAGTCCTTGGTTGTGTCTTAGGTCTGTTTCTCCGTTCTGCCTTCCTCGGGTACAGCAAAAATGCCACCTTGGGGGATTTGTTCAGATGCCGGGATAGGTAGTGAGTCTTTGGGAAGAATTTGCGCGGATTGGCTGTTCGTTGTTTCTGTGTTGCGGCAAGGTGGCAAGCCCTGCACCGCTCGGCGGGTGCCGCAGGGGAAGGGGGCAGGGGCGCGGGCAGGGGGCGCTGCCGTGCGCTGCTGCCTCGGGCCTTCCCGCTGCGGCGCGGGCGGTGTCTCGGGGCTGAGCGGAGGGGCTCAGATGAGGCCGCCCGGGTAGTGCCGGCTGAGCACCTGAACGGTGCGAGGCAGCAGGTAGAGAGAGAGATACTGCTGCCCGTCGGTGAAGTGGTGCACGCTGTGATCCTGCCGCCCGTAGCCGCCGAAGCGCGTGTCGTCGGAGTCGAGGATGACTTTCCACTCGCCGTGGGCGGGGGCGGGGAGGCGGTAGTCGGGGATGGCTCGCTGGCCGCTCCAGTTGAAGACGAAGATGAGGCCGCCGCGCTCAAAGGCCATGACTTGGTTGTTTTCGTCCATGTTGAGCGGGCGCGCGGGGCGCATGGCCAGCAGGTTGGTCTCTTTGGCCAGACGCACCATGGCGCGATCAAAGGCGTTGAGGTAGCGGTAGCGCAGCAGTTCGTTGTCCACGAGGCTCCACTGGCGCCGGCAGTATTTGTAGGAGTTGCCGTTGCCTTCGCGCGGGAAGTCGATCCACTCCGGGTGGCCGAATTCGTTGCCCATGAAGTTCAGCCAGCCTTCGC
>DXFQ01000016.1 GCA_019114365.1 Candidatus Parakkermansia intestinigallinarum
GGTATCTCCTTCTTCGGCTAAAGCCGCGAGCAGCCGCGCCGAGGTCCGCCGCGCCGAGGTCCGCCGCTGCCCTCGGCACCTGCAAGCCCGCCGCCGCCTGAGCGCCGACGCCGCCTGCTAGGTCGCGCACGGACGCGGCGGCGGGGTGCCTGCGCGGCGGGGCCGTCGATGCGCGCGAGGGCGGCAGTTTGTTTTGTCTTTACAATCGGGCACTTTTTTGTATAATGACCGCGCATGAACACGGATATTCTTCTGAAGGCGGCCAATCAGGCCAGGGGACTTGCCATCGACGCGATCTATGACAAGGCCTCGGGGCATATGGGGCTGCCTCTGGGCTGTGCTGAGATCGGAGCCGTGCTCTTCGGCGAGCTGCTCAAGGTGAACCCAAGCGAGCCTCGCTGGCTCAATCGCGACCGCTTCATCCTCTCAGGCGGCCACGGCTCCATGTTCCTCTACGCTTGGCTGCACCTGAGCGGCTTTGACGTGCGCATGAGCGACATCCGCGCCTTCCGTGCCAAGGGCTCGCGCACACCCGGACACCCCGAATACAACTGCTGCCCGGGAGTGGAATGCACCACGGGCCCGCTCGGTCAAGGCATCGCCAACGCCGTGGGCTTTGCCGTCTCGGCCAAGCACGCCGCCGCGCGCTTCAACACGCCCGAGCATGAAATCTTCAACCAAACGATCTACTGCCTGGCCGGCGACGGCTGCATCCAAGAGGGCATCAGCCGCGAAGCGGCCGCTATTGCCGGTGCGCTCAAGCTCGACAACCTCGTGCTGATCTACGACGCCAACGGCATCACTCTCGACGCGCCGGTCGAAATGACGCAGGTCGATGACATCGCCGCCTGCTTCCGCGCCCAAGGCTGGGATGCCTGCACCATCGACGGCCACGACCTGCAGCAGGTCGAAGACGCCCTGAACGTCAGCCGCCTCGAGCGCAACGGCCGCCCCAAACTCATCATCGCCCGCACCGTCATCGCCAAGGGCGTTCCCGGCTTTGAGGGCACGACGAAGGGCCACGGCGAGGGCGGCGCCAAGCTCTGGCAGGAGGCGCACGAGGCATGGGGTCTGCCGACCGACGAGCGCTACTACGTCTCCGACGAGGTGCGCGCCTACATGGCCACCCTCAAGCAGCAGCGCGAGGCCGCCTACGCCGAATGGAAGGCCGACTACGAGGCCTGGCGTGCCGCGTACCCAGACAAGGCAGCCGAGCTCGACGCGGGCATTGCGCTCGAGGCCGAGGGTCTCAAGCCCGAGGTGAGCGGGGCGATGATTCCGCTCTTCCCGGCGGGCACCAAGGCCGCCACGCGCGTCTCGGCCTCGAAGGCGGAGAACGCCGTCGCCGAGCACTGCCCCGCCCTGCTCTCGACGAGCGCCGATCTCTTCTCATCGAACAAGAATTACCTCAGCCACGGCGGCGACTTCAGCGCCGATGACTACGCCGGGCGCAACTTCTGGTTCGGCATCCGCGAGCACGCCATGGCCGCCATCTGCAACGGCATCGCCTACGACGGCCTCTTCCGCCCGACGGCCGGCACCTTCTGCGTCTTCGTGGACTACATGCGCGCCGCCATCCGCGTGGCGGCACTCGCCAAGCTGCCGGTGACCTACGTGCTGACGCACGATTCGGTGGCCGTGGGCGAAGACGGCCCAACGCACCAGCCGGTGGAAACGGTCTCGGGTCTGCGCGTCATCCCCAACCTCGACGTCGTGCGACCCGCCGACGAAGAGGAGACGGCCGGCGCCTGGATGTGCGCCCTCGAGCGCAAGGAAGGCCCGACGGCCCTCATCCTCACCCGTCAGGACGTGCCCAGCCTCACCGCTGCCGCGCCCGAACTCACGGCCGAGACGCGCCGCCAAGGCACGCTGCGCGGCGCCTACATTGCGAAGCGCGAAGCGACGGCGCAGCCGGGCACCATCATCATCGCCACGGGCTCCGAGGTCTACCTCGCCCTCGAAGCGGCCAAGCAGCTCGGCGACGACGTGCGCGTCGTCTCGATGCCCTCGATGTGGCGCTTCAACCAACAGCCGGCCGCCTACCGCGACGAGGTACTGCCGGCGAGCTGCACGCGCCGCGTCGCCATCGAAGCGGGCAAGACGGATCTCTGGTACCGCTACGTCGGCCCGCAGGGCGCCATCATCGGCATCGACGGCTTCGGCTTCTCGGCTCCGGGCGCCCAGGTGCTCTCCGACCTCGGCATGAACGTCGAAAACATCGTCAACACCGTCCGGTCTCTCGGCTGATTTTCCCCTCCTAGGCTTCTCCCCCGGGGTCTCTCTTCGGAGTTTCCCGAGCCTGAAACCTCACCGCCGCGCGGCTGAGTCCGCCGGCAAGACAGCGCCCCCGCCGGTCAACCCGGCGGGGGCGCTGCGGTGTTTCAGGAGGCAGTCAGGTCTTGTTTGATCTTGACTTTTCCGATGCTTCATGCATGATTTAGGGCACACGGTTATGATCACCCAATTTCGCATCAATCACTTCAAGTCGCTCATGATGAAGAAGCCCGTAACGTTAAATTCGGGGTTGAATCTCATGATCGGTCTGAACAGCTCGGGCAAATCGACTTTTCTTCAGGCCATCGATTTTGTGAGTGCACTTCCCCGTTTCGGTGGCTATAGGTCCTGGCTCGACAAGCGTGGATGGGAAGCGAAGGATCTGGCGTGTCGCGTCAAATCCGGTGCGCGCAGTCGCAGCATGCCCTTGATAGAGTTTGAGGCCGTGTATGAAGAGCCGGATGATCATCTGCCCTATCAATGGTCGGGGGCGTTTTCTGTCGGCAAAGGCCGCTGCGAATCAGAGAAGCTGTGTCACGGTCCTGATCAGTATGAGCCGGACAAAGACCCGAACATGAAATCTTTCAACTATGAGGGGTCCTTTTTCTCGATTTTTGAGCCGGCAAAAATCCAAGGCTTCAGAAAGCTGGCATCAAATTGCTACTCTCTGGATTTGCTCTCCCCTCAACTGATGCGTGCGCACGTGCGCCGTCGCTCGGAAGCCGGCGTGGGCACGGGCGGCGAACTGCTGGGACATGCTCTGCTCGAATTATCTGAATCTGAGGCGGAGAAACTTGCTGACGTGATGAGGCGTCTTCATCCCGCCTATGAAAGCTTTGACGTCAAGAAGCAGCGCGGAGGTTCCGTTCGCTTCTCGATCAATGAAAAGTTTGCCGACGGGAACAGCCAATTGGAGACTGAGGCGACCCACATCAGCGATGGTCTTCTTCGCCTGATGGCCATTATCGTTTCAACGATGCGCTGCCGAGGCGGCACGCTGCTCATCGACGAGCTGGAGGACGGATTGAACCCAGAAGTCATGGAGCCCTTGCTCAATTACTTGGCCTATGACGCCGGCTGTCAGACCATCGTAACGACTCACAGCCCCATCTTGCTGAGTTACCTGAATGATGATCAGGCACACCAAGCCGTCAAGCTTCTCTTCAAAGACGAAGCGGGGATGAGCCGCTGCGTGCCTTTCTTTGACTTGCCGACCACGAGGAAAATGCTTGATACTTTATACCCGGGCGAAGTCATGCTGCAATGCGATCTGAACAATCTCAGCGAGGAGGCCTGCGCGTATGCGGAAAATCAGCAATGAGAGCAGCTCGTCGGTGCGCGAAATCAAGCTCTTTCTCTGCGGCGAAGGGACGACGGATTTTGGCTCCGAAGGAGACCCCGACGGCCCCTTGCAAGTAGTGCTGTTGAGGACTCTGCAGGAAGTCGCTGCTGAGGAACTCTCCTTTCCGGACATATCGGTGTCCCTGCACAGCAAATATGTAGCGAGTCGTCGAAAGAAAGATTCGAGTCGAGCCATCGGCAGAGGCATGAGATTCGGGGCTTTCAAAGACCAAGAGGAGCCGCGCGATATGGCTTGCGCCTTTGCATATGAAGTACGGGAGGGATGTCTGGGATTTTTTCACTCAGATGTGGATTTTACCCACGGCGCGGATAGACAAGGTACTGAAAAGCGGAAATTGGTTTATGACAGCATTAAAAAAGGAATCCATAAGGCTGGATGCTGGGACAGGTGCCGCCCTGTCGTTCCCATGCCGCGCACAGAGGCATGGTTGATCTATCTGGCTGATCCGAACCTGACCCAGTCTCGTATGGGGCAGATGAAGGGTAATGATAAAGCCGCGGATAAAAATAACCCGAAACGCCTTTTGGCTCAGCTCTGGCCCGGAGATAAACATGAGCGTATCGTCAAGACTCAAGGCAATTTCAACTACGAGCGCTTGAAACAACTTGAGGATTTTCGTCAGTTGGACAACGATATTCGCGAATTGCTGGGAAATCTGGGTGTCTCATGCCGAGAGCAAGATTGAGGCACCGCCCCTCCCCCTTTTCGAGAGAAGCGGCATACGGAGAAAGAGGCCCTCGACGGGGAAGACCGTAGGCTCGGGCCACTCGGCGAGTGCAGAACGGGCCTGAATCGGGCGCATGGGGGCCCATAGCGCCGGTTGCACGAGGGTGGCCGGGGGGAATCCGGGGGGAGCCGCAGGAGGCCTTGAGGGCCCCTCTGCGAGCTCAGAGAGCCTTCAGAGAGCTACGGGGGCTCTTGGATCGTCCGCGGAGTCGGGGAAGATCCCGCAGCGCACGCCGCCGCCGAGGCTCCTCAGCTCCGCACGCCCCTCAGTCCTCGAAGAGCTCGGCAAGACCGTGTGCGGCGACGTGGCGCAGCAGCGCGCAGCTGAGGTCGATGCAGGCCGCGAGATCGCGGTCATCGAGGATGCCGTTGTGCGAGTGGATGTAGCGCACGGGCACGCCGAGCACGATGGCGGGCACGCCGTGCCAGTTGGGGTAGCTCGCGGCAGCATCCGTGCCGCCCGTGCGGCGCACGGCGGGCCGGCAGGGGATGTTTTGCTCTTCGGCGAGGCGCAGAACGAGGTCGGCCAGAGCCGGCGGGGTGATGTGCGTGGGGTCGTAGAGGCGAACCTGCACCCCGCGCCCGAGCTCACCCTGGCGCGCGGTGCTGCTCTGCCCGTAGGTGTCGTCTGCGGGAGGCCCTTCGAGGATGACGGCGAGCTCGGGCTGCACTTCCAGCGCTCGGGCTCCGCGCGTGCCGACTTCCTCCTGCACGGTGCCGATGCCGAGCAGGTCGAGCGGGAGTTGTTCCGCTGCCAGCCGCTTCATGGCTTCAATCATGCAGTAGACCCCGGCGCGGTTGTCAAAGGCTTTGCCCATCCAGCGGTGCTCGACGGCGAGGGGCTGAAGGCTGACGTCGGGCGTGACGGCGCAGCCCGTGCGGATACCCAGCGCGCGCACTTCGTCTGCACAGGAGGCACCCAGATCGACGCAGAGTGCTTCGGTGGGCATGACTTGGTGGCGCTGGCTTTCGGGCAGCAGGTGCGGCGGCTTGGTGCCGAGCTGGCCGGGAATGCGGCGGCCGTCGCGGGTGTGGACGATGACGCGCTGGGACGGCAGGGTGTGGTTCCACCAGCCGCCGATGGGCACGAGGAGCAGGAAGCCGTCGGCGGTGATGCTCTGCACCATGAAGCCGACTTCATCCATGTGCGCGAGCAGAGCGACGGCGGGGCCGCCCGCCCCGCTGCGGCAGATGAGGTTGCCCGAGGGCATGCGCGAGATGCTCGAGCAGCAGCTCTGCAACTCGTCGCGAATGATGCGGCGGACGGGGGCTTCAAAACCGGAAGGTGCGCCCGCGTTGCTGCAGCGGGCGAGGAGATCGGCGTTGATCATGCCGACAGCTTAGCATTCTGCCGGGCGGACGGCAAGCTCAAATGCCGCCGGTACTGAGGATGAGCGTACGGCGCTTCATCGCGCTCGGGGAATCCGCCGGCTCGGCGTTGTCTGATGGTGAAGATGAAAGTCTCTCTGCCCGCTCCCGAGCCAATCTCGCTACAGAGAGCGACGGAGAAGGCGGGCGGCTTCGGATGATCCGAAGCC
>DXFQ01000017.1 GCA_019114365.1 Candidatus Parakkermansia intestinigallinarum
CCCGCCGTGCCGCTGCCACCCACCGCGCCACAGCCTCCCGCCGTGCCGCTGCCTCCCGCCGTGCCGCTGCCACCCACCGCGCCACAGCCTCCCGCCACGCCACAGTCTCCCGCCACGCCGCTGCCTCCGCCGAGGCCGGGGCCGCCCCGGTCCCGCACCGCAGCCCCTGTCACCCTGTCTCGAACATCTCAGCCCTCCTTGCGGCTCAAAAAACACACAAGCGAATAAATTTTGCTTCACTTTACCTGACAAAAGGTGTATAAGTGACCGGTCGGCGGCGTGCAGACTGCAACGCACGTTTTTTGCCGGCCAACGACGAAACCAATCACAACAGAGAATGAGCACTCAATCCTTCCTTCCCGCGCAGTACGCCCATCCCTACGAGATCGACCCGAAGTACAGCAAATCCGTCGCCTACTTCTGCATGGAGTACGCCATCGACAACGTCTTCAAAATCTACTCCGGCGGTCTCGGCTATCTGGCAGGCTCGCACATGCGCTCGGCAGGCACCCTTCGCCAGAACCTCGTCGGCGTCGGCATCCTGTGGTCCTACGGCTACTACAACCAGATTCGCGCCGAGGACGGCTCCATGGCCGTGCAGTACCTCCGCAAGGACTACAGCTTCCTCGAGGATCACAACATCAAGTTCCTCATCAAGATCTGCAACTCTCCGGTCTGGGTCAAGGCCTACTTCCTGCGCCCCGAAACCTTCGGCACCGCGCCGATGTTCTTCCTGTCCACCGACCTGCCTGAAAACGACGACGTGAGCCGCTCCATCACGCAGCGCCTCTACGACTCCAACCCGATGACGCGCATCTCGCAGTACATCGTGCTCGGTCAGGGCGGCGCCCGCCTCTTTGAAGAGCTCGGCGTCGAGCCGGAAATCTACCACATGAACGAAGCCCACGCCATCGGTGCGGCCTTCAACATGCTGGCCCGCAACGGCGGCAACGTCGACGAAGTTCGCAAGCGCTTTGTCTTCACCACCCACACCCCCGAAGAAGCCGGCAACGAGAAGATGGATATCAACCTGATGAACAACTTCTCCTTCTTCGACGGCCTCGGCCTCGATCAGGTGCGCTCCATGCTCAAGCTCGATCCCAACGAGCAAACTTTCAACTACACCCTCGCCGCCCTGCGCCTCTCGCACATCGCCAACGGCGTCTCGGCTCTGCACGGCGAAGTCTCTCGCCAGATGTGGCAGGGCTACAGCGACATCTGCCCGATCACGCACGTCACCAACGCGCAGAACAAGCACTACTGGCAGGACGCCGAACTGGCCGAAGCCTACGAGCAGCGCGACAAGCGAGCCTTCACCAACCGCAAGCGCGCCCTCAAGAAGGAGCTCTTCCGCACCGTCGGCGAGCAGACCGGGCACCTCTTTGACACCGACACGCTCACCATCGTCTGGGCACGCCGCTTCGCCGCCTACAAGCGCCCGGCTCTCATCACCGAAAACCCCGTGATGTTCGAGCGCATGCTGCGCCGCACCAACCGCCCCGTCCAGATGATCTGGGCCGGCAAGCCGTACCCGACGGACTTCACCGCCGTGGGCATCTTCAACAAGCTCAACGACCTGAGCAAGAAATACCCGCGCTGCGCGGTGCTGACGGGCTATGAGCTCGGCCTGAGCCGCCTGCTCAAGAACGGCGCGGACATCTGGCTGAACAACCCCGTCGTCACCCGAGAAGCCTCGGGCACCTCGGGCATGTCCGCCGCCATGAACGGCGCCATCACCATCTCGACCAACGACGGCTGGGTCCGCGAGTTCGAGAAAGACGGCCAAAACTGCTTCATCATCCCCGAAGCCAAGCGCGACCTCGCGCCCGAAGCCCGCGATCGCTCCGACCGCGACAACTTCTACAGCGTGCTTGAGTCGAAGGTTCTGCCGCTCTACTACGACAATCACGACGGCTGGATCGACCTCTGCTTCAATGCGATGACGGACATCTGCCCGGCCTTCGACTCCGACCGCATGGCCGACGACTACTACACCAAGATGTACAACGCCTGATCCTCGGCGATCAATGCGCTCTTTCAACCCCGCCCGGCAGAACGCTGCCGGGCGGGGTTTCGTCTTCCCCTGCGCGGGCGGGGATATCCTTGCGCCGATTCCTTTCCGCCTCTCCGGCTCTCCGTCCGCTCTCTTCTCCCGCTGCAAGACACACTTTGCACTTGCAGCAAACCCCGTTGAGGCGTATTATAGGCGGGCTCAGCATGACCTTTGAGAGCGAACCAGAATATCAGGACAAGACGCGCAGCGGCAAAGACATTCTCCGCGACGCCGTCACCATCCTCCTCGCCCTGATTCTCGCCGCCTGTCTGCTGACCTACAGAGTCAGCGAAGTCGGGTGGAGCTACCTCAACCCCAACGCCGCCTCGGCCGAGGAAAGTTGCTCGAATCTGTTGAGCATACCCGGCATGTACCTCGCGGGTCTGCTCTACCGCCTTCTGGGTGCCGGAGCGCTCTACCTCAGCCTGTTGATTCTGCTCTACGGCACCCTGAGGCTTTGCTTGCCCAAGCGCTCGCACCTCGTTCTGCTCATCAGCGGCGGCGTCATGCTGCTGAGCGCCTGCATCGTCATCACCCTCCAACCCTGGTTGATGCACGAATGGGCACGGCAGATGAACATCGAAACCGCCGGAGGCTTCATCGGCTATCTCTTCGGCAGCTGCATTGCCGAGCCCCTCATCGGTACCGCCGCCGCCCTCATCCTCTTCACCCTGCTGCACGCCGCCGCGCTCGTCGCCTTCTCCAGCGTCCCGCCGACGAGCCTCTGGCGCCACCTCCGCCAAGACAGCCTCGCCCTGCTGAGCCTCCTTGCCGCCGCTCTGCTCGCCCTGCTGAGCCTCTTCCGGCGCCTCGCTCTCGCCCTCTTCCGACGCACGCAGCGCGAGAAAAAAGACCCGGAATCATGGAGACAATTCACGGAAGAAGAAAGCCTCAACCCGGGTCAACCCGAGCCGGGGGAGACCTACAGGGGCAGGTCACCCGCCGTCTCCGCCGCGCAGGCACGTGCCGATGCGCAGGCCCGTGCCGACCAACAAGCGCGTGCCGATGCACAGGCCCGTAGCGACGCGCAGTCTCGCGCCGATGCGGAATTCCGTGCGCGCCGCGCCGCCTTGGAGCAAGCGAGACGAGCCGAGCTCGAGCGCGCCCTCAATCCCCCCGCCCCCGAGCCGCGGGAAATCCGGAGCGAGCAGCCCGATGACCGTCGCCCGAGCAGCAGTCCTCGCGCCGCAGAGCCCCCCGTCGCTCCCGCCGCCGAGGCTCGGCGCCCCCGCCAAAGCGCCCCCGCCCCCCGCAACGACGACGAGAGAAGCGTCAACGCTCTGCTCAGGCGACCTTTCAACACCGCAGACGACGATGACGACCCGCTGCCGCTGCCTCTCGACAGCCTGCTTGAAAAAGAGCGCAACGCCCGCGCAAACGACGACTTCACCCAGCGCCCGCCCAGTGCGCGCGACAATCGCCGCCCGGCAGCCCCGCGTCGGCAATCGAACCTCCTCGACCTCATGCGCTCCGTCGAGGATGAAATGGAGCGCTTTTACACGGCGCCTCTCAGCGACGATCCCGAGCCCCTGCCCCTCGACGACAAGCTTCGCGCCGCCATGAACCGCCACA